>CAIWRM010000125.1 GCA_903915075.1 uncultured Microbacteriaceae bacterium | reverse complement strand
GCCAAGGCGGAGCGCAACATTGCCATCGAAGACTTTCGCGACGCCTTTGGAGTGACGCACGAAGCCGCCGCCCTGCGCTTCACAAACCTGGCAACGAGTCACCTCGACCTCAGCGTTCATTTCTTGCGCGTCAACGACGACGGCGGACTTTTTCGCGGGTACGAGAACGACGGACTGCCCATTCCCGCTGATAGTCAGGGAACGATTGAAGGACAGGCGATTTGCCGCAAGTGGCCCGCGCGCGTGGCCTTCACGCGCACCAACCGCACCACCGAGTTCTACCAGTACACCGACACTGCCGAGGGCACGTTCTGGGATGCCACGCAGACGGGATACGCCACCAACGAGGAGTTCGCCATTAGCATCGGCGTGCGTTTCGAAGACGCCCAGTGGTTCCGCGGACGCGATACGACCTACCGGCAGGTCTCCACCTGCCCCGACCCCACGTGCTGCAAAACGCCCACCAACGACCTGCGCGATCGGTGGGCGGGCAAAGTGTGGCCGAGTGCGCGCATGAATCCCTACGTTCTCGCACCCCTGCCGACGGGAACCTTCCCCGGCGTGGATCAAACCGAGGTCTATGAGTTTCTCGAGCGTCACGCCCGGGCACCACGCTAGCCCTCGGGCGTGCAGCTGGCACGCTTAGGCTTAGGGTATGGCCGCCCCGCGACGAATAACTCACGTCTTTCGCTCGGATCGTTATGCCGCCATCGCCCTTGCGTCCGCGGCAGCGCTCGGACTGATTTTGGCCAACACCGTTGCCGGGCCAGGACTGATTGCGCTGACCGGCGAATACTTCGGGCCGGCAACCATCGGACTCGACCTGAGTCTGGGCCACTGGGTGACCGACGGCCTGCTCGCAGTATTCTTCTTCATCGTCGCCGTTGAGCTGCGTTTCGAGCTCACCCGCGGAGAACTCAATTCGTGGCAGAAAGCAGCGGCGCCGACCGTCGCCGCACTGGGCGGCGTTATTGTGCCCGCCGCCCTGTACCTCGCCATCGCGGGAAACACCGCGTCCGGCGGATGGCCCATTCCTACGGCCACCGACATTGCTTTCGCCCTAGGGCTCATCGCCCTAGTGGGGCGCGGCCTGCCCCCGCGCATCCGGGTTTTCCTGCTCGCCCTGGCCGTGCTCGACGACCTTGTGGCGATCCTCATCATCGCCGTGGTTTTTGCCCAGGGCCTCGATCTGGGAGCACTCATCGGCGCGGCCACGGCGATTATCGCCGTGTGTATCGTGAGCGCGAGTCGCGGCCCCAAGGCGGTGCGCTACCCCGTTATCATTCTGCTCTCGCTCATGACGTGGTACCTCGTTTTCGTCTCCGGAGTGCACGCGACGATCGCGGGCGTGGCCCTCGGCTTTTTCATGAGCCCCAAGGTGTCGGCTCGCGCGGCCCATGCCCTCTTGCCGGTCAACAACGCCGTGATCTTGCCCCTATTCGCCTTCGTGGCTGCCCTCGTGGTGATTCCCGACGTGTCGGTCACTCCGCTGTCGCCTGTTTTCTGGGGCATCGGCCTGGCCCTGCCCGTCGGCAAGTTTGTGGGCATCATGATTGCCGGCAGCCTCATCGCGCTCACGGCGCGCAAGGGAACCGGGGTGCGCGGTTGGGATTTGGCCGCCGTGGCGGCGGTGTCCGGCATCGGGTTCACGGTGTCGCTGTTGATGAACGAACTGGCGCTGGCCAACAACGAGGCGTTGCGCGATCAGGGGGTGCTGGCGGTCCTGTGCGGATCGGCCGTGAGCATCGTGGTGGGTGGCGCGCTTTTGGCGTGGCGCGCTAGGGCGTCACGAGCTCGTCAAAAATCTCGTTGACCCAGGTCACGAGGTCGCTCGCGTCTTCTGGCAGGGGGATGGTCACCACCCGATGCGAGGGGACGTACTTGGCGCCGGGATAAAGGCGCGTCAGGCGCACCTGCTTCGAGTCGGGCAGATCGAGTGGTGTGATGCGAAGGTTCGAACCCATCACCACGACATCCGAGAGGCCGGCAAGATAAGCCCGGCGGCGCAGGGTGGAAATCCGGAAGAGTGTCTCCACCGGAGCGGGGAGTTCGCCGTAGCGGTCGGTCAGTTCGTCGCGAACGAGGCCAAGTTGGTCATCGGTCGAGGTGGGCGAGCTGGCCACTGAGAGCTTTTGGTACGCCTCAAGGCGCAGGCGTTCGCTGTCGACGTAGTCTTCGGGAATGCGCGCGTCCACGGGTATCTCGAGGCGCAGCTCGGTCTGACCCTCCACCACGTCGCCGCGGAATGCCGACACGGCCTCGCCGATCATGCGCAGGTAGAGGTCGAAACCCACGCCGGCGATGTGGCCCGACTGTTCACCACCAAGCAAGTTTCCCGCACCGCGAATCTCGAGGTCTTTCAGCGCAATCTGCGTACCCGAGCCGAGCTCGTTGTTGGCGGCCAGAGCGCCAAGACGATCGTGCGCGGTCTCGGTGAGCGGCTTCTCGGGATCGACGAACAGGTAGGCATAGGCACGTTCTCGTCCTCGGCCCACGCGACCGCGCAACTGATGAAGCTGGCTCAGGCCAAACTTCTCGGCGCGATCAATGATGAGGGTGTTGGCGTTGGCGATGTCGAGGCCGGTCTCGATGATGGTGGTGGTGACCAACACGTCGAACTTGCGCTCCCAAAAGTCAACAATCACCCGCTCAAGATCGGCCTCCGTCATCTGGCCGTGGGCAACCGCAACGCGCGCTTCCGGAACCAGCTCGGCGACCTTGGCTGCGGCTCCGCTGATACTCGAGACGCGATTGTGCACGAAGAAGATCTGCCCCTCGCGCAGCAGCTCACGTCGGATGGCAGCGGCCGCCTGTTTGTCGGAGTACGGCCCCACAAAAGTGAGGATGGGGTGTCGGTCCTCGGGTGGCGTGGCCAGCGTCGACATCTCGCGAATGCCCGTGACCGCCATTTCGAGCGTGCGCGGAATGGGGGTGGCGCTCATGGCGAGCACATCCACGTTGTTCTTGAATTTCTTGAGAGCCTCCTTGTGCTCAACGCCAAATCGCTGCTCCTCGTCGATGATTACGAGGCCGAGGTCCTTGAACACCATGCCGTCGGCCAAAATGCGGTGGGTGCCGATGACCACGTCTACCGAGCCGTCGACGAGACCCGCCTTGGTCTCGCGCGCCTCCTTGTCGGACTGGAAACGGCTGAGCGCGCGCACGTGAACCGGGAAGCCGGCGAAACGCTCCAGGAACGTCTCCATGTGTTGCCGCACGAGCAGCGTGGTGGGCACCAGAACGGCCACCTGCTTGCCATCCTGCACGGCCTTGAAGGTGGCCCGCACAGCCACCTCGGTCTTACCAAAACCAACATCGCCCGAGAGCAGGCGGTCCATCGGTATCGGACTCTCCATATCCGCCTTGACCTCGTCGATGGTCGTCAACTGGTCAGGCGTCTCGGCAAACGGGAACGCCTCTTCGAGCTCGCGCTGCCAGGGCGTGTCGGGCGCGAAGGCGTGGCCGCGGCTCGACTGGCGCGCCGAATAGAGCTTGACCAGTTCCACCGCGATGTCGCGCACCGCCCGGCGCGCCCGCGACTTGGCGCCCGACCAATCGCTACCGCCCATTTTGCTCAGCGCCGGCTCCTCGCCACCCACGTAGCGCGTGATCTGGTCGAGCTGGTCGGTGGGCACGTAGAGTTTGTCTCCCGGGAATCCGCGTTTGCTGGGTGCGTACTCAATCAGCAAATATTCGCGCTGGGTCTTCACCGGGTTTCGACCGCCCGATGACACCTCGCGTTGCACGAGCTCAATGAAGCGACCAATACCGTGCGTTTCGTGGACCACGATGTCGCCGGCCGTGAGTTGCAGCGGGTCGACCACGTTGCGGCGGCGGGCGGCCAGCTTTCGCGGTGCACGCGCGTCGTAGGAGGCCGACCGACCGAAGAACTCCGACTCAACCACCACCTCGAGAGCGATGTCTGGAAGTTGAAAACCGTGCTCGAGGGTGCCCTGCACCAGATAAATGACGCCGGGTTCGCAGACGTCTGGTACCGCATCAACGGGCCGAGACCCGATGTCATGCTCAGCAAGTAGTTGGCCGGCGCGCTCGACGAGTCCCGCACCCTCCACGGCAACGACGATGCTCCAGCCATCCTTTTGGCGTGTCCCGATGTGGTGCACCATGGCGTCGATGTCGCCCGCCGTGAGCGGCACCGCATCGGCCGGGATGCGCACCTCGTCATCGTCGCCCGAGGCGAAGCTCGAGAGCGTCCACCACGGGCCGAGGAATGAGGCGCGGAGGTCGTCAATGTCGAGAAAGTCACCCGAGCTCAGGTCGATGGGAGCCGAGGCACCCACCGACGCGGCATGCCACGCGGCATCGAGAAATTCGTTGTTGGTCTGTGCCACATGGGCGGCCCGGGTGCGCACGCGCTCGGGTGCGAGAACCGCGAGCGCCGTTCCGTCGGGGGCGAAGTGTGTGAGGGGAACGAGCTGGTCGACCAGCGCGGGCGTGAGAGATTCCATGCCCTCGACAGGAATGCCCTGGGCAATCTTCTCCAGCATGGTTGAAATGTTGGGGAACTCGAGCACCATCTCGCGCGCGCGCTGACATACGGAATCCGTGAGCAGAAGTTCGCGACTGGGGCCCAGCTCAAGACTGGTGAGGTGTTCGTCGAGGGACCGTTGATCGGCCACCGCAAAGGGCATCATCGACTCAATCTCGTCGCCAAAGAAGTCCACGCGCACCGGGTGAGCGGCATCCGGCGGGAAGACATCAAGAATTCCGCCGCGAACGGCAAACTCTCCGCGACGCCCCACCATGTCGACGCGCGTGTACGCGAGGTCAACGAGGTGGGCGCTGAGCGCGCGAAGATCGATACCCCGCGATCCGACCTGAAGCGCAACGGAGTCCACGCTCAGCACATTGGCGGCAATCGGCTGCAGTGCGCCCCGAACGGATGTGGTGAGAATGAGCGGTCGGCCATCGGCGCCGGTCTGCAGTCGGCGCAACGCTCGCAAGCGCGCTCCAACAATCTCCGGACTCGGGCTGAGTCGCTCGTGCGGAAGGGTTTCCCACGCGGGAAAGTGCACGGTGTCCACGTCGGGCACCAGCACGCGAAGCGCCTGCGCCACCGATTCCGACTCGCGACCGGTCGCCGTAATGAGCACGAGAGAAGAGCCCAGCCCGGTGCGAATGCGCTCATCGAGCAGGGCGGCGAGCAGGGGGGCGTTGAGGCCCTCCGGCAGGGAAAAAGCAGCTGACGCGGCGGAGTGTTCCAAGGCTTGTTGCACCGACGGGGCGCGCTGGATGGCGCGCGAAAGCCCGTGAAATACCACGCGTTCAGTCTAGGCGCGGGGCGTTCACTCGCTGTTGCGCGGCGAGGTAGCCCTCGTCGGCGATGGACACAATCGCATCGGATGCCGACTGCAACACGTGCGGCAGAACTTTTCTCTCAGCACTCGAGAAATTGCGCAGCACAAACTCGGCGGCATCCTGTCTGCCCGGTGGCCGACCAATACCCACCCGCAGCCGCACGAAATCACGCGAATCGAGCGCGGCCATCATGTCGCGGAGCCCGTTGTGGCCGCCGTGACCGCCCGCAAACTTGATGCGCACGTCGTCGAACGGAATGTCGAGCTCGTCGTGCACCGCCACAATTCGTTCGGGCGGGATGTCGTAGAAGGAGGCCAGAGCCGCCACGGGCTGGCCCGACAGGTTCATGAAGCTCGAGGGTTTGGCCAGGATCACCTTCGCCCCGCCGGGACGCACGCGAGCTTCGGCCACCATCGCTCGTGCCTTGTGGGTCTTGAACGTGGCACCGAGCGCGTCCGCCAGAACGTCGAGAACCATCTGGCCAACATTGTGCCGATGACCGGCGTAGTCGGGCCCGGGGTTACCGAGCCCGACTACCAGCCAGGTGTCTTCAGACAGGTGCTACTCCGAGAACTTCTCGGCCTCGGCGTCGGCACCAGACAACTCGGCGTCGGCCTTGGCCGCGGCCTTCTCGGAGTCATGCTGGTCGGCATGAATCTCTGCCTTGTGCTCAGCGTGAGCGGCATCATCCGCCAACTCGCCAGCCAGTTCGGCGGCGGTTTCGGCGAGGTCCGCAGCGCTCGGCGAGTGCACGTGCACAACAACGTTGCTCGGGTCGCCGGTGAGCGTGACGCCAGCGGGAAGAACCATGTCGCCAAGCAAAATCTTGAAACCGGGCACGGCGCCCTCAACGCTCACCTCGAGGTACTCGGGGATGTGCGTGGCCTCAGCTTCAACGGCGATGATCTTGACGTCGAGCTCGAGAATGGCACCGGACTGCTGCGTGCCCACAACGTGAATGGGCACCTCAACGAGAACCTTCTCGCCCTTGACGACCTCAACGAGGTCCATGTGTTCGATGATCTGAAGAACCGGGTCCTTCTGAACCTCCTTCACGAGCACGAGCATGTCTTTGCCCTCGAGGGTGAGCTCGATAACCGCGTTCTTCTTGCGGATGATCAGACCGACTTGGTGGGCCGGCATCGAGACGTGACGCACGGGCGATCCGTGACCGTAGATGACCGCGGGCACTTTGCCCGATGCGCGCAGACGGCGGGCAAATCCCTTGCCGAACTCCGTGCGGGTTTCGCCAACAACGTGATTTCCTGATTCGTGAGCCATGATGCTCCTCCTGGTTGTGAGGCACTGAGCCTCGTCGTGTTCAACTCGAACGCATTACGAGCGTGAGGAACTGTGAGAACCGAGGGTCTCGCTCATCCACCGCGTCGATAACGAATACGTGGCCGCAATTACTTGCGGGTCACACATTCCTCGCCGAAGTCTTTCTGGGCTTGAGTGTAGCCGAGCCGAGGCGCCCGCCGCCAATCGCGCGATAACCTTGAGGAGCGGGGACTCCCGCATGAGACGACGAGACGACATAGGGAGCTGTTGCGCACGTGAGCGAACAGGGTAACGCAAACATCGGCGTAGTCGGCTTGGCCGTCATGGGATCAAATTTGGCCCGCAACCTGGCCAGCCGCGAGGGCAACACCGTTGCCGTGTACAACCGCACGTTTACGCGCACGAACACGCTCGTGACCGAACATCCCGAAGCAGGCTTTGTGTCGGCCGAGACCATCGATGACTTTGTGGCCTCGCTGGCCACCCCCCGCACCGCCATCATCATGGTTCAGGCCGGAGCCGGCACCGACGCCGTTATCTCTGAGCTCGCCCAGCGCTTTGAGCCGGGCGACATCATCGTCGACGGCGGCAATGCGCTCTTTACCGACACGATCCGCCGCGAGCAGGCCCTCGCGGCCACGGGGATTCACTTCGTGGGTGCCGGAATCTCGGGCGGCGAAGAGGGCGCCCTCAAGGGGCCGAGCATCATGCCCGGGGGAAGTGTCGAGTCATACAAGACGCTGGGGCCCATCCTTGCGTCCATTGCAGCGATTGCCGAGGGCGAACCGTGCGTGACCCACGTGGGCACCGACGGCGCTGGGCACTTTGTGAAGATGATCCACAACGGCATTGAGTATGCCGACATGCAGCTCATTGCCGAGGCCTATGACATTCTGCGCAACGCGGGCGGATTTACTCCGTCCGAAATCGCGGGCATCCTGACCGAGTGGAATAAGGGCGAACTCGAGTCGTATCTGATTGAGATCACGGCCGAGGTTTTGACCCAGGTCGACGCGGCCACGGGCAAGCCTTTTGTTGACGTGGTGCTCGATCAGGCCGGATCCAAGGGAACCGGTGTGTGGACGGTCCAAACGGCACTCGACCTGGGCACGCCCGTCTCGGGCATCGCCGAGGCTGTTTTTGCCCGCTCGCTCTCGTCACAGGCGGGGCAACGCGCCAAAGCGGGCAACCTACCCGCCGAGGCCGCGGCGTGGACCATCGACGACAAGGCCGCCTTTGTCGAGGATGTTCGCCGCGCGCTGTACGCCTCGAAGATTGTTGCCTACGCCCAGGGATTCGACGCAATTCGTGCCGGAGCCGTCACCTACGACTGGAACATCGACCTCGGCGCCGTGAGCAAGATTTGGCGAGGTGGTTGCATCATCCGGGCGCAGTTCTTGAACCGCATCGCGGACGCCTACGCACAGGATGCGGGACTCGTCTCGCTCCTGCTCGACGGGTACTTCACGAAGGCCATCTCCGAATCGCTCGCCTCGTGGCGTCGTGTGGTTGCCCAGGCAGCGCTGGCCGGCTTCCCGGTTCCTGCGTTTGGATCGTCGCTCTCGTACTACGACGGCCTGCGTGCCAAGCGCCTGCCCGCCGCCCTCGTTCAGGGACAGCGCGACTTCTTTGGCGCCCACACCTACAAGCGCGTCGACGCCGAGGGCACCTTCCACACGCTGTGGTCGGGCAATCGCACCGAAATCGCCGCGGAGCCCAGCACACACTAAAACGTGGAGTCGCCTCTCCCCCCGAAGACCAAGGGATCGAATCGTGAACCATCGCATCGTCGTTATCGGTGAAGCACTCATCGACTTGATTGAGCAAGCTGATGGTCGGTATCAGGCAAAGCCCGGAGGTGCTCCTGCCAATGTCTCAATCGCCCTCGCCCGGCTAGGCGTCAATGTATGGTTTGCCGGTCGGTTGAGTGACGACAGGTTCGGCGAAAAGCTCTGGAACTGGCTGAGCCCGGAGATCATCAACCTCTCGCTCGTCGAGCGAACCGCGGAACCCACATCGTTGGCCGTCGCCTCCCTCGACGAACAGGGCAAGGCGAGTTACAGCTTCTACCTCACGGGAACTGCCGACTGGGGATGGGAATCCGGTTCTTTTTCCACGCTCGAATCGGACCCGCCGGCCGCGCTCGTCATCGGTTCGGTAGCCACAGTGATCGAACCAGGCGCCTCGGTCATCGAAGAGTTGGCGGCGTCACTCTATGCAGAAGACGTTTCGACCGTGGCCATCGACTTCAACATTCGACCTGGCCTCGGGTTCGAGCGAGAGCGTGAGTGTGAGCGCGTGGAACGTCAAGTGAAGCGTGCTCACGTGGTCAAGGCGTCTGATGACGACCTCGACTGGCTCTACCCTGATCGCGCGGCCGATGACACGGCCCGTCAGTGGGCACGCGCGGGACACGAAGTCATCGTGACGCGCGGTGCGGCTGGGGCTACACTGTTTCGACCCTCGGGCGACACCGTTTCGGTGGAAGCCCCCAAAATCGAGCTCGTCGACACGGTTGGAGCGGGTGATTCGTTCCTCGCCGCTACGCTCTTCGGGCTTCAGGCTCGCGGAGCTCTGGGGGCGGGTGCCCAAGATCGCCTGAACGCAGTCGCTGTCGACGAGTGGCGTGAGATTCTGACGCTAGCCGCTCGAGTTGGGGCCATCACGTGCTCTCGAGCGGGCTGCAACCCGCCTACACTCGCCGAGTTGGAACTCGCCCCATAGCGGGTTTACGTTCGCCATGACGACGCCCCACGAGCAACGCAGCCGCACCGACCAGCCCAAGGATTCCTGCCGTCAGCGTGACAGCCACGGCGTCAACTCCCGTATCCGGCAGGTTGGGCGAGGGTGGCGTGGGGGGAGTTGGTGGAGTCGGGTCTTGCTTCACGGCCAGGGCAATGCGCACGTCGCTCAGCACGGCATAAGACGACCACACGATGGTGAGCGTCTTGACCTCGGCCGACGGCGCCAACCAGGCACTGTTGCCCACCGCGCTGGAGACCGAGATGTCGCCAAAGAAATACACCGAGGTCGCCGACGGCGTCTGCATCACCGGAACGGCGGTGGCAACGGTGCCACTGCAGTCGGTCGGCATGTCGGCGTTTACGGCGACGTTGCAAAAGTTGAACACCTCGGATCCGCTGGCCGAACCCTGAAGTTCGCTTGAGCTCAAGCTGGCGCCGGAATCCGTCGTGGCGGTGATGGTGACGCGATCGGAATACAACGGGTCGGTGGCATTGGTCGAATCGAGATCGCTGACGACAATCGTGAGGTAGTCGGCTGGTACGGGGTTGTCAAAGGTGATTGTGGTCGTTGCATTGGCTGCCGCTCCCGAGAGCGTGAGAACGTTATCCGTCACCGACGGCCCGTTTGCACCTGCCCACGCACCCGGGGCCGTCTCGGCGGTAAACCACTCCCCTGCCGACGTCACCGAGTCGATGGATGCCGTTGACGAGCCCGAGTTGAGCACGAAGGTGTAGTTTGCGCCGCCGACGGAGCTGTTGCCAAAGTCCAGGCGACCGGTCGGCGCGTCTAGCGGGTTGGTGGCGCTCCATGTTCCCCATGTGCCGTCACCGGGGGCAGCTAGGGCAGCGGATGACACACCGATTCCCAGCCCAGACACGACGGCAGCTAGTGCGAAAGCGGCAAGAAACCTTCGTGGCATGAGAAACCCCTCGTGCTGGGTGGACAAGTGAGATGGCCAAAAGTTTATTCAGCGTGCAAGGCAGGGGTCAAGGGGATTCGTGCCCCATCGCCGAAAACCACCTCGGGGCGGGATTATTGTTCTGATTCTCGTGTTCTCAGGTATACGATTGGGGCATGAAAAAACCTTCTCTCGCCACCACTCTCGTGGCCACCGCCTCAGCTCTTGCCCTGTCTCTTGCCCCGCTCGCTCCGGCATCCGCAGCCACCAGCGCCTGGGGTGTATGGCCCGAGATTGGCCCTGGCGCCTTTTCGAGTCAGCCCCTCACCTTTTCCGGTACGGGAACCGTCAACGCCACATGGACGTTAAGCGGAGCATCCACCTACGAAATCATCGCCACCGACGTTGACGACGAGTACTTTGTTGCCGGCACACCCATTGGAGCCGTCTTCGGTGCCAACGGTCCCAGTAGTTCCGAAAACTACCTCAAAGCAGAATCGCAAGACGATACAACCACCCCCGTGGTCGTGACCGTAACCTTTGACTCCGCGGTGGGAGCCGGCCTTCTTGGCTTTGCCGTGAGTGACCTCGACAGCGATCACGTGACTGTCACGGCAACGGGAGCGACGGGATCCGCCCTCACGGGAACAGAACTCGTGGGCACCGCGACCGACAGTGCGTTTAACTTCTGTGACTACCCCGACTCGCCATGCTCCGACACGGCAGTGCCTACCATCACGCAGAACGCGAACGATGTCGTGGCCACCGGTGTTGAAACTGGAACAGACGGGTCAACCGCATGGTTCCGCCCCAGCGTTGCCGTC
>CAIWRM010000124.1 GCA_903915075.1 uncultured Microbacteriaceae bacterium | reverse complement strand
GGGATTCGTCTGCCCCAGCGCGACACGAAGTAACGGCATAGCGATTAGCCTAGTAGTGACCTACAGAGAGGGTTTGTCGATGGACAAGCAACAAGACTTCGTTCTGCGCACCATTGAGGAGCGAGGCGTCAAGTTTGTGCGCCTGTGGTTTACCGACGTCGTCGGCACGTTGAAGTCGGTGGCCGTAGCGCCCGCTGAGGTTGAGGGCGCTTTTGCCGAGGGTGTGGGCTTTGATGGCTCGGCCATTGAAGGCCTCACGCGGTCGTTTGAAGCCGACGTTCTTGCACATCCCGACCCCTCGACGTTTCAGATTCTGCCGTGGCGAGGCGACGTGGATCCCGCGGCGCGCATGTTTTGTGACATCACGACCCCCGATGGTCAGCCCGCTCAAGCCGACCCACGCAACGTGCTCAAGCGCACTCTGGCGAAGGCGGCAGACAAGGGCTTCACCTTTTACACGCACCCGGAGATCGAGTTCTACCTGCTGAATAATCCGGATTGGCGTAACGGGGGAGCGCGACCCATCGACCAGGCCGGCTACTTCGACAATGTTCCCGGCGGCAAGGGCCACGATTTCC
The DNA here is from genome assembly GCA_903915075.1 of uncultured Microbacteriaceae bacterium. Classification (GTDB taxonomy): domain Bacteria; phylum Actinomycetota; class Actinomycetes; order Actinomycetales; family Microbacteriaceae; genus UBA963. The sequence continues at coordinate 24,638 of CAIWRM010000124.1, read as the reverse complement.
GTCGCCGTGCCGTGCGCATGCTCGAAGACCTGGGAATTTCGGTGGAGTACAGCCACCACGAGGCCGGACCCGGTCAGAACGAGATTGACCTGCGCTACGCAGATGCGCTGACGACCGCCGACAACGTCATGACGATGCGCACGGTGATCAAAGAGGTCGCCCTCGAGCTCGACAACTACGCAACGTTTATGCCCAAGCCGTTTGCCAATCACCCTGGATCGGGTATGCACACGCACCTCTCGCTCTTCGAAGGAGACACCAACGCGTTTTACGAGGCCGGTGGCAAGTACCAGCTCTCCAAGACGGGACGTTCGTTCATCGCGGGCCTCATGGCGCACGCCCCGGAGATTACGGCGATCACCAATCAGTACGTCAACAGCTACAAGCGACTGTGGGGCGGTGACGAAGCCCCGAGCTTTGTCACGTGGGGTCACAACAACCGCTCGGCCCTCATCCGCGTTCCGCTGTACAAGCCGAGCAAGTCGCAGAGCTGTCGTGTGGAGTACCGAGCCATTGACTCCGCAGCGAATCCGTATCTCGCGTTTGCGGTGATGTTGGCCGCTGGCCTCAAGGGCATTGAGGAGGGCTATGAACTCGCGCCAGAAGCCGAAGACAATGTGTGGGAGCTCACGGACGTCGAGCGTCGTTCTCTCGGCTACAAGCCCCTACCGTCAAGCCTCGACCACGCCATTTCGCTCATGGAAGATTCGGAGTTGGTTGCCGAGACGCTGGGTGAGAAGGTTTTCGACTACGTGCTGCTCAACAAGCGTCGTGAATGGCGTGAGTACCGTTCGCAGGTGACGCCCTTCGAACTCGAGCGCAACCTCGACATTCTCTAGGACAAGGCGTGTCGGAAGCGCTGGCACTTGCTGACCTCGCGAAGGCCGGTTTCACCGACCTGCGGACCGGTCGCGAGGCCGTCGAGAGGTTGAGGGCGCTCCTCGGGTGTGACGTCACGGTAGTGCTGTCGACACTCGGTGTTGCCGCCGAACCTGACCCCGCCGCCGCTGCTCTCGAGGATATTCTTCGCAAGGCGCCAGATCTGGCCAAACGATGCGGCACAGATATCCCGTGGCTTGAATCGCTCGTGCGGGTGATTGGTGTGTCTCGCGGACTCGCGGACTTCCTCATCCGGCATCCGGAACGCGTGGAGAGCCTTCGTGCGGTGTCGACCGATCTGGATACTGCCGAAGAAATGACGCGACGACTGCTCGCGAGCGTTGGCGCAGACAAGGACGGGATTGCCGTCCTCGAGGGCGACGAGGCCACGGACGCACTGCGTGTGGAGTACCGAACGATCGTGTGCGAAATCGCCGCGTGTGACCTTTCGGCAGATCAGGCGACGAAGGTCTTGGATCGGGTGGCGCGCGCTCTCGCTGATGCTGCGGGAGCAGCCATTGAGGCGAGCTTGGCCGTGGCCCGAGCCACGCTGCTCGGACAGGGTGTCTCTCGAGCGGAATTGAACGACCTCGCTTTTGCTGTGATTGGCATGGGTAAGTGCGGTGCCAGCGAGTTGAACTACGTGTCCGACGTGGATGTGATCTACGTGGCCGAATCTCGAAACGAAGAAACACTCACCACGGAGAAAGCGCTGACACACGCCACAAAGCTTGCTCAACTCGTCGGGCGCGGAATCTATGACTCCGGACACGAACCCGGCCTGTGGGAGGTGGACGCCAATCTGCGTCCTGAGGGAAAAGCGGGGGCACTCGTGCGCACTCTTGATTCGCACCTCGCCTACTACGAGCGGTGGGCCAAGAACTGGGAATTCCAGGCCCTCCTCAAGGCACGCGCCATTGCCGGCGACCGAGACCTTGGGGCCCGATACGAACAGGCGGTTGCCCCGAAGGTGTGGAGCTCGGCCGGTCGTGACGGTTTTGTGGACCAGGTGCAACGCATGCGCGAACGCGTCACCGAGAATATCCCGGCAGACGAGGTTGACTACCAAATCAAACTTGGCCCCGGTGGGCTTCGCGACGTTGAATTTACCGTGCAGCTTCTCCAGCTGGTTCACGGTCTTCACGACGAGCGTGTGCGCCTACGCGGAACCATCGAATCCCTCACGGCACTCGCCGACGCCGGGTATGTGGGTCGTGCGGAAGCGGCCACCTTTGCTGAGAGCTATCGACTCTTACGCGTGCTGGAACACCGGTTACAGTTGCGCCACCTGCGTCGCACGCACCTCATGCCGGGCGACGACGAAGACCTGCGCGTACTTGCTCGTGCCAGCGGATTAGACATGAGCTCAGAGGCTCTCACCGAGTTGTGGCGGTCGACCAAGGTATCGGTGCGCGCGCTTCACGAACGCCTGTTCTATCGTCCGCTGTTGTCGGCTGCGGCCGCTCTGCCCGAAGAGGGTCTCAACCTGACCACGGAGCAGGCGCAGGCACGATTGGCCGCCATCGGCTTCGTGGACGCCAAGGGAGCGCTGGCCCACATCACCGCGCTCACGTCGGGATTCGGCCGCCGGTCAACAATTCAGCGCGCCATCTTGCCCATCCTGCTGCAGTGGCTGGCCGCCGGCGCCGATCCCGACTATGGACTTCTTGCGTTTCGTCGGTTGAGCGACGCGCTGGGGGAGTCGCCGTGGTACCTCAAGATGCTTCGGGACTCGCAGGCGGCAGCGGAACGCCTGATGAAGGTGTTGAGCGGTTCCCGCTACGTCTCTGATCTCCTCGAGCGCCTGCCCGAGGCCACGGCGTGGCTGGACAGTGACGAGGACCTTGAGCCACGCGACGCGGCAGCCCTGCGCGTCGAAATTGACGCGCTTGTGGCCCGTCACGACACCCATGAATCTGCCGTCTCGGCCATCCGCGCGATGCGTCGTCGCGAAGTCCTGAGGTTGGCCGTTGCGGGAATCGTCGGCGTGGGGGACATCGCCGTTCTGGCCAAAGGGCTGACCGATCTCTCGAGTGCCGTTCTCGCCGGTTTCGTCGCGGTAGCGTTGCGCGACGCACCCGTCAATCCCGAATTTGCCGTTGTCGCGATGGGGAGATTCGGCGGCGGCGAACTCGTGTTTGGCAGTGATCTCGACGTGATGTTTGTATATCGCGCCACAGCGGCGTGCGTCGGCCAGGCAGCTCAAGCGCGCGCTGAGGAGATTGTGTCGCGTCTTCTGGCAGCCGCCGAAGACCCACAGTTGGCACTGGAGATTGATACGGACCTTCGCCCAGAAGGAAAACAGGGCGTTCGCGTGCGCTCGCTCGAATCGTACGCTCAGTACTACGAACGCTGGGGTGCGACGTGGGAAACGCAGGCGCTGCTGCGTGCCACCGTCGTTGCCGGTGACGCCGACCTCATGCGCGACATGACGACACTCATCGACGACGTGCGGTATCCCGCGGTCGTTTCGACTGAGTCGGTGAGAGACATTCGACGCATGAAAGCCCGCGTGGAGAGTGAGCGGTTACCGCAGGGTGCCGACCCGACTCGGCATCTCAAACTCGGGCGCGGATCGCTGAGCGACGTTGAATGGACCGTGCAGCTGTTTCAACTGCGGTTTGCGCACGACGTGCCGGCGCTCAGGACAACATCGACGCTCGGGGCTTTGGCGGCGTGTGTGGCATCACATCTCATGACCTCGAGCGATGCGCAACGCCTGAGCGATGCCTGGCTTTTGGCCTCGCGAGTGCGTGCGGCGGGCACCCTCTGGAACAATCGCCTGTCAGATGTTCTTCCCGCAGAACGTTCCGAACTCGAGGGATTGGCTCGGCTTGTGGGAATGCCGCCTGGGAGTGCGTCTGAACTGGAAGAGAACTATCTGGGCACCACTCGTCGCGCCAGGGCGGTCTTCGAGCGCTGCTTCTTCGACGACAGCAACCGTCCGGATGCGTCAACGGCGAACGAAAAGAAAAGCGGACCACCCCACTAGGGAGGTGGTCCGCTGAGTTTTCTCAGGGCTTAGACGCCGTAGTACAGCTCGTACTCGAACGGGTGAGGACGCTGCGCCATCGGCTTGATCTCGTTCTCACGCTTGTATGAGATCCACGTCTCGATGAGGTCCTTGGTGAAGACGTTGCCGGCGAGCAGGAACTCGTGGTCGTTTTCCAGCGCGATGAGGGCCTCGTCGAGCGATGCGGGAACCTGAGGAATGTTCTTGGCTTCCTCGGGGGGCAGCTCGTAGAGGTCCTTGTCAACGGGCTCGTGGGGCTCGATGCGGTTCTTGATTCCGTCCAGACCGGCCATCATCTGAGCGGCAAACGCCAGATACGGGTTACCCGAAGCGTCGGGCGCGCGGAACTCGATGCGCTTGGCCTTGGGGTTCGTTCCCGTGATCGGAATGCGGATGGCTGCCGAGCGGTTTCCGGCCGAGTACACCAGGTTTACGGGTGCTTCGAAGCCGGGAACGAGTCGGTGGAATGAGTTGAGCGAGGGGTTGGTGAAGGCAATCACCGCAGCGGCGTGCTTGAGCAGACCACCGATGTACCAGCGCGCGATGTCGCTGAGCCCGCCGTAGCCGTTCTCGTCGTAGAACAGTGGCTTGCCGTCGCTCCACAGCGACTGGTGGGTGTGCATGCCCGAACCGTTGTCTCCGAAGAGCGGCTTGGGCATGAACGTTGCGGTCTTGCCCCATTCCAGCGCCGTGTTCTTGATGACGTACTTGAACTTGAGGATGTCGTCGGCGGCCTTGACCATGGTGTCAAAGCGGTAGTTGATCTCACCCTGGCCGGCGGTGCCCACCTCGTGGTGCGAGCGCTCCAGAATGAGGCCCGCCTCCTCGAGCTTGATGCACATGTCGTCGCGCATGTCGGCGTGCTGGTCGACCGGCGAGACGGGAAAGTAGCCACCCTTGTAGGGAGTCTTGTTGGCGAGGTTTCCGCCCTCCTCTTCGCGCCCGGTGTTCCAGGCAGCCTCAGACGAGTCAACCGAGTAAAAACTGCGGTTCTGGCTGACCTCATAGCGAACGTCGTCGAAGACGAAGAACTCTGCTTCGGGAGCGAAAAAGGCCGTGTCGGCGATGCCCGTCGAGGCGAGGTACTTCTCAGCTTTCTTGGCAACCTGACGGGGGTCACGGCCGTAGATCTCGCCGTTGCGCGGGTTGTAAATGTCGAAAACCATGATGAGGGTCTTGAGCTCACGGAAGGGGTCGAGGTACGCGGTCGACACATCGGGAATCAGCTGCATGTCTGACTCGTGAATCGAGGCAAATCCACGGATCGACGAACCGTCGAACAACTGGCCAACGGTGAAGAATTCTTCATCTACCGTGTGCGCGGGAATGTTGAAGTGCTGCTGCACACCGAGCAGATCGCAGAAGCGAATGTCGAGGAACTTGACGTCGTTGTCCTTGATAAAGGAAAGGACTTCGGAGGAGTTTGTGAACATAGGAATTCTTCTCTTCGTCGAAGGAATGGGGGGATTGCAAGAAGACTTGCTCCGTAACTCTACGGTTCAGCCATGACACGGTTGTGTCGCTATTGTTTCAACAATGTTACGCCACGTGAGAGTTCGGCCCCGACCGAGAAATCGACGTGGCCGGTGCGCACTCCACGCGATGCCTAGGATGAAGACGTGAGTTCGTCAACGCGTCCGGGTCCACCGGAATACCCCGGAAAAAAATGGGGATTGCCCGAATCGGGTTACCGGTCGGTCGGTCGCCTCGGTCGCCGAATCGGGGCTCTCATGATTGATTGGGCAATCGCTTACGTGATCGCCCTGATCTGGCTGGGTTTGCCGGCGCTGACACAGCCGGGCGCCGGCCAGTTTGCCACTCTCGGCATCTTCGTCGTTCTTCAAATTGTTGCGATCGCCACACTTGGCGGAAGCATCGGACACCGCAGTGTGGGCCTTGCGGTCATGCCTCTGCGCGGCGGCTGGGTAGGTGTGTGGCGACCCGTGGTGCGGAGTCTGCTTCTCGGAATTGTCGTACCGGCCCTGGTGTGGGATTCAGACCAGCGCGGATTCCACGACAAAATTGCCGGAACGGTACTTGTGCGAACCGGTCCGCGCCCGTAAGAGTGCGCTGACCTAGCGCGGGCGTCCCATGCTGCGGATGCGGTTGGGGTCGATTCCCTTGGGGATAGGCATGTCGTTACCGAGTGACGACATGCGCCTCGAGACAACCGAAACCTCGGCCTTCGTGAGCACCTTGGGAAGCTTCTTGATGCGCTTGGACAGTTGCGTCAGGGGAACCGACGAGGCATCGGGACCTACATTCACCACGGTGACGGGAACGTTGGGAAGAAGGCGCACACACTTGCGACGCTCATCGTCGGACAGGCGCTGCGTGCGGGCAGTAGGCCCCTCAACCACCAGTACGACACCGGCTCTGCCGATGGCGCGAAAAACTGCGTCGAGTGTCTTGGGGTTGACGGCGATGGGCTGGTCGCTCGTAATCCAGCCACGGCGAAGGGCGCCCGACAGTACGGCACCAGACGCTCCCTGCTTGCCCTGCATCTGGCGGTACGCGGTGGACTCGGCAATGCGCCCCATGACAATGAGGCCGAGCAGAATGCCCACGAGAACGCCGAGGACCACCCAGATAATCCAGTTGATGATGTTGCCCTCGGAAAAGATGAGACTTCCCACGACGGCCAGGGCAATCGGTCCGAGGATGCACAGAAGCGTCCACAGGGTGACGAGCGGGTTGTGCTTGCGGGTGACCTGATAGACCTGCCACAACTGAGCAAGCTGACCTGGTTCTCGGTTCTTTTTTGCCATGGGTCAACAATACCGGCGCCGGCCGTTGCGCGGGGACCTGCCCGAACAGCTAAACGGCTTGAGAGAATCCCGCTGATTCAGCGGCGAGGTGGGCCAGGTGCTCGGGAATCGCGTGTCCGCGGGCAGTCATGGACTGAGCGTAAAGCCGGCCGGCACGATACGAACTGCGCACGAGCGGACCCGACAGCACACCCAGGAAGCCCAGAGCCTCGGCTTCCTGCTTGAGCTCGACGAACTCGTCTGGGTGCACCCAACGTTCCACCGGGTGGTGACGCGCGCTGGGGCGAAGGTACTGAGTGATGGTGATGATGTCGGTGCCCGCTGCATAGAGGTCGCGAAGGGCCTCGGAGATTTCGGCGCGCTCCTCGCCCATGCCCAGGATGAGATTCGACTTTGTGATGAGCCCTGCGTTGCGCCCCTGCGTGATCACGTCGAGAGAGCGGTCGTAGCGAAATGCGGGACGAATGCGCTTAAAGATTCGAGGGACCGTCTCGACGTTGTGAGCAAACACCTCGGGTGCTGCATCGAACACCAGCCCCAAAAGTTCCGGGTTTCCCGAGAAGTCGGGAACGAGAATTTCGACGCCCGTGCCGGGGGACTGGCGGTGGATCTCGCGGATGGTCTCGGCGTAGAGCCACGCCCCCTCATCGTCGAGATCATCCCGCGCAACGCCCGTGACCGTTGCGTAGCGCAGTTTCATGGTCGCGACGGACTCGCCGACCCGCCGAGGCTCGTCCGCGTCAAAGTCATCCGGTTTGCCCGTATCAATTTGGCAGAAGTCGCATCGTCGCGTGCACTGCGATCCGCCAATCAAGAAGGTGGCTTCACGATCTTCCCAGCACTCATAGATGTTGGGACAGCCCGCCTCCTGGCATACCGTGTGGAGTCCCTCAGACTTGACCAGCGACTGCATCGCTTGATACTCGGGCCCCATCTTGGCCGTCGTGCGAATCCACTCGGGCTTGCGCTCGATGGGAGTCTCGGCGTTGCGAACCTCGAGGCGGAGAAGTTTGCGACCTTCAGTTGTACTCATGGATTCCTTCAAACTCGGCCACGAAGGCGTTGCGTACAGTGTCGATAATGTCCGATGGGGTGATGAGTGTTCCCGTTTCGAGGGAAAGAGTCGTTGCCCCGGCATCCCGAATCCCGCAGGCGACAATATTCGCGTAAGCGTCAAGAGAGTTCGAGCAGTTGAGCGAGAAACCGTGCATGGTGACCCCCTCGGCAACGCGAATTCCGATGGCCGCAATCTTGTTGAACCCTAAGTCTCGGCGAACCCACACGCCGCTGCGTCCATCCACCCGCTCGCCCACAACGCCATAGCCGTTGAGGAGTTCAATGAGGAAGCTTTCAAGTCGTCTCACGTGAGCCACCACGTCTACCGGGTCTGCGAGTCGGAGGATGGGATAGCCCACCAATTGTCCGGGTCCGTGCCACGTAATCTTGCCGCCACGATCAACGTCGATGACTTCAGTGCCGTCTGTCGGTCGTTCGTCTGGCGCGGTACGTTTTCCGGCCGTGTAGACACTGGTGTGCTCGAGGAGAAGCAGTGTGTCGGGAACGCGACCGGCAACGACGTCCTGGTGCACGCGTCGCTGAAAGTCCCACGCGTCACGATAGTTCACCGCATCGGTGTCGAGCCCCAGGATTTGCACGTCCAGCACGGAACCAGTCTACGCGTGCGTCCTGCACATCTTGCTCGGGAGCAACTCTTACACGGGCAACACACGTCGCGGCCCTGAGGTCGTAGTGAGGGAGCAGGATGACGTTGTGAACGAAACATCGCTACCTCTCACCGTCGGCGGATACCGGGTCGGACGCCAACTTGCTCAGGGGAGCTACTTGGGACACGCGCTGGCCCCCGCACTTGTTGAGTTGGTGTTTCTGAATGAGCTCACTCATGAGCAACAGAGAATTGTCTGTTCAGCGGCCCAGGATTTCTCGTCGCTGCCCGATGGTGGGCGAGTAGCAATCCTTGCGCGAACCCCGAACAACACGGATACACCCGAACGTGAAACCCCTGTGAGCGTTCGACTCACCACACCACCAGACCTCGTTGAGTCGTGGCGCCACATGGAAGAAGCAACAGCTGCCCCATCGGCAACTCCGAATCCCGCTCCCGGCGAGACCAACTCCCTGTTGGGCCGCGTCACCGGGCTCGTCAAGCGAGCCAGACGCGGGCCCCTTGTTCTCGCTGCCATTGCCGGGGTGGTTGCCGTGGTGGCCGTGGTAGCACTCATGCCGGCAACCCCATCGAGCACGGTGTCGGCGAGTGTGTCGAACTCCGATTCGAGCGCGCTGTCGGATCCGCTCTCGGATCCTTTCGCGGACACACTGACCGACCCAACGTCCGACCCGACGTCGAACCCGTTTTCGACTGATACTGCTGATTCGTTGTCTGCTACGAGACCGACGCCGTCGCCGTCACAACTGTCGACCTCGGCCGAGCCCCTGGCGCCCCTGAGCTCGCTGGGGGACTTCATCCTTGTCCGCGTGCCGGCACGGTCGGGTCAAGGCCCCGGAGACATTGCCGTGCTTGAGCGCTCTGCCGACTCGTGGATTGTGCGGGAGACCTATCCCGAAACGTCAGGTGCGCCCTAAGGAATCGAGCACTGTGGGCTAAATGCCGAGAATGCTCTCGAAGTCACCCTCTTCGAGGCGTTCCTTCATGGCGGTCAGGAAGCGAGCCGCGTCGGCGCCGTCGATAATGCGGTGATCGTATGACAGTGCGAGGAAGACCATCGAGCGAACGGCGATGAAGTCTTGACCCTCTGACGTGACCACGACGGGACGACGCGTGACAACGCCGGTTCCGAGGATGGCGAGCTGAGGCAAGAAGACAACGGGCGTATCAAAGAGTGCGCCCCGAGAGCCTGTGTTGGTCAGGGTAAACGTGCCGCCAGAGAGTTCGTCCGGCTTCAGTTCATTGGCGCGCGTGCGCACGGCAACGTCATCGATAGCTGCGGCAAACGCGGCAATGTTAAGGCTGCCGGCGTCACGAATGACCGGTGTGAGAAGCCCACGCTCGGTATCAACGGCGATCGACATGTTCTCGGAAGCCGGGTACACGATGTTGTCGCCATCCACCGAGGCGTTGATCACGGGGTAGGCCTGAAGAGCCTCCGCCGCGGCGACGGCAAAGAAGGGCATAAAGCTGAGCTTGACACCGGTCTGCTGGAGAAAAGCGCTCTTGACTCGGTCGCGCAGTTGCGCAACCCGTGTCACGTCGACCTCGACAACAGTGGTGAGCTGAGCGGTCTGCTGCATGGAGGCAACAGCACGTTCAGCAACAACCTTGCGCAGTCGCGACATGGGAACCGAAGTGCCGCGAAGCGCGGAAACAGTGAGAGGTGTGCGGGGCTTGACCGGGGCAACGACGCCCGAGGCCGGTACCGCGTGCAGGACATCTTCCCGGCGAATGCGGCCACCGATTCCGGTGCCGGTGACGCTCGAAAGGTCCACACCCTGCTCGCTCGCAAACTTTCGCACAATCGGTGTGACGTAGCCAGAGTTCGCCACGGAAGGCGTGGTCGCTGCGGGAGGGGCCGAAACAGGCGGAGCCGAAGCAGGAGGTGTCGCAGCAGGAGGTGTCGCAGCAGGAGCCGCAACCGGGGCCGGAGGGGCTGGCGCTGCGACAGGCGCAGGAGGTGCAGGCGGTGCAGGCGGTGCAGGAGGTGCTGCGACGGGCGCCGCGACGGGCGCCGCGACGGGCGCAGCAGCCGGAGGAGCAGGCGGTGCAACAGTTGGCGCTGGCGGTGCAACGGTCTCCGCGACCACGGCCGCAGGAGATTCGACGGGACTCGCACCGGCGCCAGAGCCATCACCGATTGTGGCGAGCACGGTGCCGACAGCAACGGTCTCGTCTTCCTGTACCAAAATGGCCTCGACGATGCCTGAAATGGGTGAGGGAATCTCGGTGTCAACCTTGTCGGTGGATACCTCGAGTAGGGGCTCATCCACTTCGATGCGGTCGCCGACCTTCTTCAACCAACGTGTGACGGTGCCCTCAGTCACGCTTTCGCCGAGTGCCGGAAGACTAACGGATTCGCTCATGAAAATATGCTCCTGTGATTACTGATATCGAGGTGAAGTCTAGAACGCTTAGAGCGTGTGGAGGGGTTTGCCAGCGAGGTACAGGAACGCTTCGCCGAGCGATTCGTTCTGCGTGGGGTGGGCGTGCATGAGGGGCGCAATGTCCTCGGGCTGTGCTTCCCAGTTGACAACCAGTTGAGCCTCACCCACAAGTTCGCCCACGCGTGAACCGATCATGTGCATACCAACGACGGGACCATCGACGACGCGAACCACCTTGACGATGCCCGCTGTGCCAAGAATCTCGCTCTTGCCGTTCCCGGCAAGGTTGTACTCGTAGGCCGACACCTTATCGGCGCCGTAGTGTTCGACGGCCTTGGCTTCGGACAGGCCCACCGAAGCAATCTCCGGCTCGCAGTAGGTGATTTTGGGAATGTTGATATCGGGCACAACGAGAGGGTTGAGCCCGGCAATTTCTTCTGCGACGAAGAAGCCGTGCTGATATCCGCGGTGTGCCAGCTGGAGTCCGGGAACAATGTCACCCACCGCGTAAACGCCAGGAACATTGGTGGCCAGTCGATCGTCGGTGAGCACGTAGCCACGATCCATGGCGATGCCAACTTCTTCGAATCCGTTGCCGTCGGTGGCAGCGCCGCGTCCCACGGCGACCAGAAGAATATCGGCCGTGACGGTCTCGCCGTTCTCGAGGCTGACAACCACTCCCGAATCGTCTTGGCTGACGGACTTGAAACGCACACCAACGGTGAACTCAATTCCACGCTTGCGGAAGGCACGCTCCAGATTCTTGCTAATGGTCTCTTCCTCGTTCGGAACGAGGTGGGGGAGACCCTCGATAATCGTGACGTTCGCTCCCAGCGACTTCCAGATTGACGCAAACTCAACCCCGATAACACCACCGCCGAGAATGGCGACACTCTGCGGCACGTAGTCCATCAGCAGTGCCGTCTCGCTCGTTATCACGCGACCGCCGATGTCGAGGCCGGGCAGCGACTTGGAGTATGACCCCGTTGCGAGCACCACGTTCTTCGCCGTCAGCACACGGTCGCCCACGGTCACTGTGGTGGGCGAGGTCAGCTTGCCCCGACCTTCGACCACGACGATTCCGCGCTGCTTGATGAGGCCCTGGAGACCCTTGAACTTTTTCGCCACGATGTCGTCACGGTAGGCGTTGACGCGAGGCATATCGATGCCCGTGAGCTGAGCAATGATGCCGTACTCAGCAGAGTCGCGCGTAACGTCGGCGACCTCGGCTGCGTGCAGGAGAGCCTTGGTGGGAATACAGCCGCGGTGCAGGCAGGTGCCGCCGAGCTTGTCGGCTTCGACGAGGGCCACGGACATCCCGAGTTCCGTTGCGCGAATTGCTGCGGCGTAGCCGCCGCTTCCGCCACCGAGAACGACGAGATCAAAAGAGTCTTCAGACAAGAAAGGTCACTCCTTGGTATAGAGAATGATGGGGCGTTGACCCCACGACACGGAAACGACAGTTTTGTCATCGTTTCCGCATTGAGACTACTACTTTCGAGCGAGGGCCTCAGCGAACGAAATCAGACTCCGCACCGTCGTTCCCGTAGGGCCTGCGCCCGTGAAGCCGTAGGCACCACCCGCGTTGTTGGCGGTGCTGGCAATGTCGAGATGAATCCAGGGCAGGCGAGTGGCTCCGGCATTCTCTTTTGTCTTTCCCACGAAGTCACGGAGGAAGGCCGCGCCGACGAGCATTCCGCCGGCAGTATTGCCGGGCTTTGCATTCGCGATGTCGGCGATCTCAGACGAAAGCAGTGCCCGGCTCTCGTCGGGAATGGGCATCGGCCAAATGTTCTCGCCCCGTTCACGGGCTACTTCCACGAGGCGGGAAATTTCGTCGGCCGAACCCATGGCGCCGGTGTGTCGCGTTCCCAGCGCCACCGTGGCGGCACCCGTGAGAGTGGCCACGTCGATAATCAAATCCGGATGTTCCGCGCTGGCCGCCACAAGAGCGTCGGCCAGGACGAGGCGACCCTCAGCATCGGTATTCAGAACCTCGACGGTGGTGCCCCCGTGCATGGTCAAGACATCGTTGGGGCGCGTCGCTTGCCCACTCGGCATGTTCTCGGCAATTGCCAGCCAGGCGGTGACTCGGATTCGCCACTCGTTCTGAGCGATTGCTCGAATGACGCCGGCCACGGTGGCAGCGCCGGTCATGTCGTACTTCATGCCGACCATGCCCGCAGGCGTCTTCAACGACAGCCCACCCGTATCGAAGGTGATTCCTTTACCCACGAGAGACAGGTGAGTCTTGGCGCCCTCGGGTCGATAGCTGAGTTTCATCAGTCTCGGTGGTCGCGTGGATCCCTTGCCGACACCCAAGATGCCTCCGAACCCGTCGCGCGCCAGCTTCTTCTCGTCCCACACAGTAACCGCAATGGGGAGCCCGGCAACGGCACCGCGGACGCGGTCAACCATCGTCTCGGGGTAAAGATCGTTGGCAGGTGTGTTGACCATATCCTTGACAAGCGAGACCGCCTCCGCACCATGGTTTAGTGCGTCGAGCACCTTCCGCCCAATCTTGGCTGTGGTGGTGATGTGCACATTCGTCACAGCCGGAGCGACTTTGCTGGCGTCGGCTTTGTAGGCGGTGAACGTGTAAGCACCGAGCAGGGCTCCTTCGGCCAGGGCGGTCACCATGTCGACGTCCTCAATTCCTAGAGCAAAATCGACGCGAGGGCTACCGGAAAGCTTTCGAACGGCCGCTCCAGCCGCTAGCCGAACCGACTCGGTGGTGACGCCGGAGCCTAAACCGATGAAAACCACGGCACGGGACGCGTCCCGCGGATCGACGATGCGGGTAAACGAGTCGGCGGCCACGCTCGGCAGCACAACGGGCAAGACCTCAGCGAGATAGTCGAGATCGGCATGCGCATGGAGGTGACGGTGAGTGGTGTCTCCAGAAACGCCGACCACGCGAACAGCAGATCCGGAAAGGAGGGTGGCGCCAAGGCGCAACTGAGGCAGGGTCACGGACACCATGCTAGCCGTGTGCCCTCGGCGAACACCCGTGAGGCCAAGGGTGCCGGCGCGTAAACTATGGACATGTCGGTGAGTTCCCTTTTCTCGTTTAGCGTGAGCGTGGCCGACGTTCCCCGCGGCCTTCCGCTCGTGGCGGGAATAACTGGCTTTACGGATTCCGGCAACGCCGTGACGCAGTTCACGGACTACATCCTCGACACGTTGGACAGCCGACTCGTTGGTGAGTTCGACCACGATCAGTTGCTCGACTACCGCGCCCGCCGACCGGTGATCTATTTCGATCAAGATCATCTCACCGGTTATGAACCGCCGCGCTTGGGTCTGTACCTGGTCAAAGACGACATTGGTCGACCTTTTCTTTTCCTCACCGGCTATGAACCTGACTTCAAGTGGAACGCCTTCGCCGATGCGGTTCTCGAACTAACTCGAATGCTGGATGTGTCATCAACCACCTGGGTGCACGCCATTCCCATGCCGACGCCGCACACGCGTCCGCTCGGCGCTACGGTCAGTGGGAGTCGCGCAGACCTGATTACCTCGCACTCGGTGTGGCGCCCGCACACGCAGGTGCCGGCAACCGCCATGCATCTTGTTGAGTACCGAATGCATCAGCGTGGGGATGTCGTGGTTGGCTTCGTGCTCCTCATCCCGCATTACTTGGGCGACACTGAATTTCCCCCCGCAGCCATTAAGGCCCTCGAGATGATTTCCTTGTCAACCGGCCTCGTCTTCCCCACTGACCGTCTCCGTGAAGAGGGACGCACATTTGTGGCGAAGATTGATGAACAGAAAGAGTCCAACGAAGAACTGGCCAAACTCGTCACGGCGCTCGAGGAGCGTTACGACGCGTATATGGCTGACAACGCGGTTCGTCCAGCGAACCTCGACGATCAGGGGCCGCTCCCGTCGGCCGACGAGATTGCGGCTGAGCTCGAGAAGTTCCTGGCACTTCGGCGGTCAACGGAAAATTCGAGCGGAGACTCGCTCTTCGACTCTTAGCCCCGTTGTGAGCGCCGCTCTTGCGCTTGGCGATGACCACCGGGAGGACGTGCAACAATAGAGCAAGGACCCATCACGTCTCCCTCGGGGGGCTTGACATGGGTCCTCGTAGTGGGCGCGACGCTGTGTTGGCCCGGTCGTAAGGAGTTGTTGAGACGTATGGCGCTTTTTGGTCGTCGGAAGAAACCCGAGTCTGATTCAGCTGTTCTTACTGCTGCGCCGCAAGCCGCCGCGAAGAAAACTCCGGCAGGTAAGGCCCCTGCAGTCAAGACCGCTGCTGCGAAGGCTCCGGCTACAAAAGCTCCTGCGGCGAAATCCCCCGCCAAAGCCCCCGCTGCGAAGGCTCCGGCAGCCAAGACAACGGCCGCGAAGGCTCCCGCTGCGAAGGCTCCGGCAGCCAAGACAACTGCCGCGAAGGCTCCCGCTGCGAAGGCTCCGGCAGCCAAGACAACTGCCGCGAAGGCTCCCGCCAAAGCTCCCGCCGCCAAGGCTCCTGCCGCCAAGGCTCCTGCCGCCAAGGCTCCTGCCGCCAAAGCTCCGGCGGCGAAGACCACTGCGTCGAAGGCTCCGGCTGGGAAGGCTCCCGCCAAAGCCCCCGCAGCGCCTGCGGGTACTGCGGCCGCGCGCAAGAAGGCAGCAGCAGCGGCTGGCGCGGTACCGGACGTCGAGGGCCTCATTCCCGACATTGGAGACGACGATGTTGACGATGTCATTGTCGTCGAGGTCGTGCTCGACGATGTCGAGATCGCTGATGTGGTTGACGACGCCGATACAGACGACGACGGGGAAGAAAAGAGCTCCACGGCAGACGAGCCAGTTCCTACAGGCGCCATCGTTCTGAGCATGTCGGACGACGAGGACGACGTTCCCGTCTACTCCACTCTGATTACCGGAGCAACTGCCGATCCCGTCAAGGACTATTTGAAGCAGATCGGAAAGGTCCCTCTGCTCAATGCCGCCGAAGAGGTGGAACTCGCGATGCGCATTGAGGCGGGCCTCTTTGCCGAAGACAAGCTCGCGACCACGTCACGCATTGAGAAGCAGCTCAAGCGAGAACTCATGTGGGTTGCTCGCGACGGTCAGCGGGCCAAGAGCCACCTCCTGGGTGCCAACCTCCGCCTCGTAGTTTCGCTTGCGAAGCGCTACACCGGCCGTGGCATGCAGTTCCTCGATCTCATTCAGGAGGGCAACCTCGGTCTCATCCGCGCTGTTGAAAAGTTCGACTACACCAAGGGCTTCAAGTTCTCGACCTATGCCACGTGGTGGATTCGACAGGCCATCACGCGAGCAATGGCCGACCAAGCGCGCACCATCCGCATTCCGGTTCACATGGTTGAGGTCATCAATAAGCTCGCTCGCGTTCAGCGTCAGATGCTTCAGGATCTCGGACGCGAACCCACGCCAGAAGAGCTCTCTCGAGAACTCGATATGACACCGGAAAAGGTTGTTGAGGTTCAGAAGTATGGGCGCGAGCCGATTTCGCTGCACACCCCTTTGGGCGAAGACGGCGACAGTGAGTTCGGCGACCTGATCGAAGACACTGAGGCGGTTGTTCCCGCCGACGCGGTGAGCTTTACGATGTTGCAACGCCAACTCGAATCACTCCTCGATTCGCTGTCCGAGCGCGAAGCTGGTGTGATTCGCATGCGGTTCGGTCTGGGCGACGGCATTCCGAAGACACTTGATCAGATTGGTGACACCTTCGGCGTCACACGCGAGCGGATTCGACAAATTGAATCCAAGACAATGGCCAAGCTCCGACACCCCTCGCGATCTCAGTCGTTGCGCGACTACCTCGAATAGGTTGTAGGCGTGCGCCAATCCCTCGCGGTCATCATCGGCAAATGTGTCTACGCCCTCACACGGCTGCGGGGCGGGGGGTCGGCGTTTCCCGGGTTGGTAGCGCTCCGCGTTGCTCCGCGCCTTCTGCAGAATGCCTTCAGCCGACTGCCCCGAGGAATCATTTTCGTCCTGGGTTCTAACGGTAAGTCCACGACGACGCACATGGTCTCCCAGGTTTTGCGCGCTCACGGGCTTAACGTGTTCACGAATCCCACCGGCGCAAACCTCCCTCAGGGCGTGGCGTCTTCGCTACTTCGACAGGTCGGCATGGGCGGCGTCATCAAGGCCGATATTGCCGTTCTTGAGGTGGACGAGGCCTTTGCCGTTGATCTGGCCGAGATACTTGCGCCACGCGTGGTCCTGGGGCTCAACACTCAGATCGATCAGCTCTATCGCTTCATCGACACGGAACGAGCCGGCGTCATGATGCTCGATGCCATGACCCTCGCGTCAGAAGCCATCGTGACCAACCGCGACGATCCCTTCCTCAGCACGATCGGTGCACGAGTGGTGGCGCTGCGCACCCCAACTCCCAACGGGGATGCGCGGAGCACGGCCTCTGCGCCCGCGCAGGGTCGAGCGACTCCCCGTGTCGTGGCCTTTGGAGTTGCTGGTGACGTGGTTGCGGCGAGTCCGAATGGGCTGCTCAACGCGCGGAATTTCTCGGATCCGAGCCACGCCAGTGCGTTGAACGTCGTGACCGAGGTCACGGCAATCAGTGACCTCGGCACCACGTTGACGACGCAGGATGGGCGGCTCGACCTCAGTCTTCCGGCACGGGGAATGCACTATGCCGTCGACGCCGCGGCCGCCGTCACCACGGTGCAACAGGTTTTGGGCGCGGAATGGTCTGCGCAACTCACAGCGGCAGCATTCGCGGCCATGAAGCCGGCCTACGGTCGTGGAGAAGTTTTGCCGTTCGAGGACACCGATGTCACGTTTGTCATGTTTAAGAACATGGCAAGCCTGCAGCTCAACCTCGATTCTCTTCCCACTGAAACAGGCCCCGTCATGGTGGCCATCGACGAGGGAACTCCAGACATGTCGTGGATCTATGACGTGCGCTTTGATGCCCTCCGTCACGTTGACGTCATCAGTGGCGACAAGTGCTGGCAGATGGCTAACTGTTTGACCATGAAGGGTGTGACGTTTGACCTGGTGGAGCCCAACGTGGAGAAGGCCGTGGCTCGCATGAAAGAGTTGGCCGCTCCCGGGGTTCGTCAGACCTGGGTGGTCAACTACGAGATCACCATGATTGCGCGCAAACTCATCGGGTTTAGTGAATTGGCCTCCCGCGCATGACGATGACGTTGGCACATCTATTTCCTGATGACCTCGGTGCGTCGGGGGATTCGGGCAACGTGCAGACTGTTGCGTATCGACTCCGCGAACGCGGTTTCGACGTCACCGTTGAAACATTTGCCGCAGGCGACAGCCTTTCCGGCACACCGGGTGCCGTGTTCATCGGTAACGGTCCCTGGGCTGCCGCGCATCGGGCGCTCGAGGCGATGACGCCCTGGCGAAAGGCTCTGCACACCTGGCTTTCCGCGGGGGTTCCTTTCTTTGCCGTCGGCACGGGTGCCGAGATTTTGGCCAGAACAATCACCTTGCGCGACGGCCAAGAGATTTCCGGCCTGGGGGTGTTTCCCTTCACCGTTCTTCGCGACCGCGAACGTCTGGTGGCGTACAACGACTGTTCCTCACGACTCGGGCGCATTGTGGGCTTCTCCGATCTCAGTTCCGAGTGGAACCGAGATGAGAGCACGGAAGCCCTCGGCACTGGTGCGATTGGCGCCAAACGTGTGGTTCGTGACGACGGTGTCATCCTGGGCTCAAGTATTGCGACACAGTTGGGTGGTCCTGTCTTGGCCCTCAACCCGCACGTCGCGGATTGGTTCGCCGAGAAGATTGTTGCTCACGCCGGAGGCGTGTTTGACGCAACTCCGTTACCCACCGACGTTCTTGCCGAGAACGCGCGAACGGTGATTTTGGACAATATGGATCAGGTCTTTACGACCATCGCTCTGTAGGCGCTGATGACGTTGCACACCGAACGAGGCCCGCGGCGCGAGGCTCGCATTTCCTTGCCTCAGTTGTTCTCAAACATCGCCGTTCTTGGCGCAGATGCGTTTACTCTCGATTTGTCCGCCGACGCGTTTGGCCACGGTGCGCAACGTGTCGCGATGGCCGCGGCAGAATCCGGTGTCACGTCATTCAGTGTGCGTTCCGACTCGGAGGCTGCCCACTTTCACGATTGGCTGCCCACGGGGACCAGCCTGTGTGTGAAGAGCGTTGACGAGCAATCGGTCACACACGCCTATGGACTCGACCCCGCAAGACATCGCGGCACAAAACCGGTAATGCGCTTGAGCGCCCGTGTTCTCGCGGTGAAGAAGATCGGAGCCGGCGCGGGAGTGTCGTACGGCTACACGTGGCGTGCTCCCGATGACGGTTGGCTGGCGCTCGTTCCCCTGGGCTACGGTGACGGCTTCGTGCGCGCGTGGGGTAATCAGGCGTCGGCTCAGTGGCAGGGAATCTCCTGCCCGATGGCCGGTCGAGTGGCCATGGATGCCCACTCGGTTTATACCGGGCCACAGCCTGCTGCGGTCGGCGACGAGGTCGTGTACTTCGGTGAGCGGAGCTCAGACGTGTCGGCGGCAACGTTTGCTCACGCCGTGGGGGCGCCCGTGGTGTCGGTGACAGCGGCATTGGGTTCACGAATCCCGCGCGTCTATCTCGAGGGGGTGGACGCCTCGTGAGAGTCGTCATCGACACTGGCGCATACCGCCGAAATCTCGGAGTCTTGCGCGCGCGCCTTGCCCCGGCCCAACTGATGGCGGTGGTGAAGGACGACGCCTACGGTCACGGTGCCCACCAGATGGCGCGCATTGCTCGGGAGAGTGGTGTGTCGACCTTTGGTGTGCTTGACATCGCAACCGGGATCTCGCTTCGGAGAGACGGCGTTTTGGGAGATTGCGTTGCGTTTGCCTGGCTCTTCGACGCTTACGATGACTTCGAGGCTGCCCTCGAGCACGACATTGATCTCGGTGTGTCAAACGTGGGTGTGCTCGATGCCATCGCCACTGCGGCTGCGGCTCGGCCGGGGCCGAGCAGTTCACCGGAGGGTTTGTCGCGTCGCCCGGCGCGCGTGCACCTCAAGATTGATTCCGGACTTCACCGCAACGGAGCAGCACCGCACGAGTGGATGGATCTGGTCTCGCGCGCAAAGCACTGGCAGGACCAAGGACGCATTGATGTGGTGGGCGTCTGGACTCACATTGGAGAGGCGTCTGTCGCCGCCGACAACGCGTCACGGGATCTCTTTGACACAGCTGTCGCGCAGGCGTACGACGGCGGTCTGCGCCCGAACCTCCGGCACTTGGCCGCCAGTGCCGCGTCGTTTGAGCGCGACGATTTTCGTTACGATCTTGCGCGCGTGGGGGGATTCACATACGGAATTGGCCCCGGCTCGGGAATCGGGCCGGCAGACCTCGGTCTTGAGGCGGTCATGTCAGCCCACGCCAGCGTCCTTCGTGTTGACGAGACCGCCGGCACCGCAGTGGCCGTGCTCAACGCGGGATATCTTGATGGCATCCCCGCGTGGAGTCTTCATGCCGACAACGGCGAGACAGGACCGCTTCCGAGGACGGGATGTGACGTGCTCATTACGGGAGTGCGTTACCCGGTGACTGCTGTCGGAGCCGACACAATGACCGTCTCCTTGGGCGACACCGCGTCAGGCGTTCATGCGGGGGATGAGGCCGTCATCTTTGGCTCCCACCTGCGGGGAGAGCCTGTGCTCCAAGAGTGGGCCGATGCCCTAGGCACGGTGGGCGAAGAAATCGTGGTTCGAGTTGGCTCACGCGCTGAACGGGAGTATCGCGACAGCTAGGGATTAACGAGCCGGCGTTAGCCCTGTCCGCCGGAGAGGCGGTAGCTTTCGTCGTACCAGACAGTGCCCGGTGCGTTGATCTTGTCGCGGTTCTTGTTGCCGTGATGTGCGCAGAACAGCAGCTCGCCACCTGAGGCCATCGTGACCCGCATGTAGGCCTGCGCGCCACAGCTGTCGCAGCGGTCAAACGCGGTGAGCGTCTGGGGGCGATCTTCGTTTGCCGTCTCCGTTGCCTCTACCGTGGCCATGGCATCCTCCTGCGATGTCTGTGAACGCTTGCGTACAACCCCTACTTAACCACGTGCGTCTGACAGAGTCCTCACTCTTCGTGGGCATTTCGCTCAAAGCATATTGTTCCCCCATTCCGGTGTGGTGACGTCAGGGGTGAGAACTGCCAAGTAGGTTATGAACGTGCCCCGACAATGGGCACACGTTCAAGTTTCTTGAGGAGAATTGTGGCCAGCGCGGAGTACTCGGCCCGACACCTGTCGGTCCTTGAGGGACTTGAAGCGGTCCGCAAACGTCCGGGCATGTATATCGGGTCTACCGATTCACGCGGCCTCATGCACTGTCTCTGGGAAGTCATCGACAACTCGGTCGACGAGGCGTTGGCCGGCAACGGTGCAACCATTGATGTCGTTCTGCACGGCGACGGATCGGTTGAGGTTCGCGATACGGGTCGCGGTATCCCTGTCGACATCGAACCCAAGACGGGACTGAGTGGGGTCGAGGTTGTCTTCACCAAGCTCCACGCCGGTGGCAAGTTCGGCGGGGGCTCTTATGCCGCTTCGGGCGGTCTGCACGGTGTCGGCGCGTCGGTCGTCAACGCCCTGTCGGAGCGCCTCGACGTTGAGGTTGACCGTGATGGTGCGACGTGGGCCATGTCCTTTCACCGAGGTGAGCCCGGCATCTTCGACGACAGCGCGGGCCTGTCTCCCACCTCGCCGTTCACTGCTTTCGATGCAGAGAGCGAACTGCGCAAGATCGGCAAAGTGGCCAAGGGTGTCACGGGCACTCGTGTTCGCTACTGGGCGGACTCGCAGGTCTTCACACCGGGTGCTGAGTTCAGCACCGAGGAGCTCGCGGCCCGTGCGCGACAAACGGCATTCCTGGTTCCGGGCCTACATATGCGCATCGAGGACAGCCGTTCGGGCACTTCAGAGGTCAGCGAGTTTTCGTTCAGTGGTGGCATCGCCGAGTACGTCGATTTCTTGGCACCCGACGAAGCCATCACCGCCACCTGGCGCCTCGACGGAGAAGCAAGTTTTACCGAGAATGTTCCCGTCCTTCAAGATGACGGCAGCATGATCTCGCAGGAGGTCGAGCGAACGTGTCACGTTGACATCGCCCTGCGCTGGGGTACGGGTTACGACACCGTCGTCAAGTCATACGTCAACATCATCGCGACACCCAAGGGCGGGTCACACCAACAGGGTTTTGAGCAGTCGCTCCTCAAGGTCATTCGCGCTCAGGTGGAAGCCAACGCTCGGCGCCTGAAAGCGGGTTCCGACAAGGTCGAGAAGGAAGACGCCATGGCGGGCCTCACGGCCGTCATAACTGTGCGACTTCCTGAGCCGCAGTTCGAGGGACAGACCAAAGAGGTTCTGGGCACGCCCGCCGCTCGGCAGATTGTTGCCGGTGTTGTCGCACAGCAACTCACCGCGCGACTGACATCGGGCAAGAGGGACGATAAGGCGCAGAGCGCTCTCGTGCTTGAGAAGGTTGTCTCGGAGATGAAGGGTCGGATTTCGGCCCGCACCATGAAGGAGACTCAACGACGCAAGACAGCGCTCGAGTCCTCTAGCCTCCCGGCCAAGCTGGTCGACTGCCGGAGTAGCGATGTGGCGGAGAGCGAGCTGTTTATTGTGGAGGGCGACTCGGCTCTCGGCACGGCCAAGTTGGCTCGTCGCAGCGAGTATCAGGCGCTCTTGCCCATTCGGGGAAAGATTCTGAACGTCCAAAAGGCAAGCGTTGCCGACATGCTCAACAATGCTGAGTGCGCGGCCATCATTCAGGTGATCGGTGCGGGCTCGGGTCGCAGCTTCGACATCGACGTTGCCCGCTACGGCAAGGTCATCATCATGAGTGACGCCGATGTCGACGGCGCTCACATCCGCACCCTGCTTCTCACGCTGTTCTTTCGTTACATGCGCCCACTGATCGAAGCGGGCCGGGTGTTTGCTGCGGTGCCGCCACTTCACCGGGTTGTCGCCATCAACGCCGGGTCAAAACCGAACGACATCATCTACACCTACTCCGAGGACCAGCTGCATCAGACCCTTGAGAAGTTGCGTAAGACGGGGAGAAACTATCAAGAGCCCATCCAGCGCTATAAGGGCTTGGGCGAGATGGATGCGGATCAGTTGGCGCAGACCACCATGGATAGAGAGCATCGGTCGCTGCGTCGCGTGCGCGTAGAAGACGGCGCCGCGGCAGACGCCATGTTTGAACTTCTTATGGGAAGTGAGGTTGCGCCCCGTCGGGAGTTCATCGTCGAGGGATCGGCACGCATGTCGCGAGAACGAATCGACGTTTAGCTCGCGGCTGGTCGTTGCTCGCGCAGTGAGACTCTCCAGAACTGCGCTTAGCCGGAGAAGTGAGAACCGAGAAAGCTTATGTCTCCGTCGGCCTTAACGCCCGAGGCATCGCGCTTCGCGTGTTCTGCGGGCAGCTCAACGGGCTTTCCGGCTAGGTCACTGGCATGCGCCGGCCCTCGTCCTGCCCACGCGGTAGTGAGCACGTCTTCGCCCTTCAAAAACGCGTGTGCGCGAACACCCTGAGTCGCTCGGCCCTTTGCGGGGAACTCACTCAACGGCGTTACCTTGACCCGCTGGGCACCAGTACCCATCAGGGTGTCAAGGCTGGCAGAGACGGTTACCACGGTGGCGTCAAGAGGGGAACCTACGGCCGTGAAACTGATGACGTGAGCGCCGTCGGACAGCTTGATGCCCGCCATGCCGCCGGCACCGGCTCCCTGGGGACGAACGTTTCCTGCCTCAAAGCGCAGTAGTTGGCCGTCTGAGGTGATGAACGCCAGCCAGTGGGCGTCGCCGGCGAGCGTTGCGCCGACGACGGCATCGCCGGGCTGCAGAGAAATGATCTGCTGGCCCGGCTTCACGCCCGCAGTGGCAAGGTCGATGCGCTTGACCACACCCTGCGCGGTACCGAGGGCGAGCACTCCCTCGGCAAGCCCCACGAGGGCCACAACCGTCTCGCCCTTCTCAACGTCGACATAGCGGGCGGCATCGACAGCCCCTTTGATCGACGGTGCGTCGACGGGGGAGTGCGGAAGGGTGACGGGGGACATTCCGACGACGCGTCCCCGAGAGGTCACCGCGCCAATCTCCGAGCGACGGGTTGTGACGACGCTCGACCGCAGGGCGTCGTGCACGGTTCGCTTGGCAAGACCCCATCCGTTTGAAGCGGTTCCATCAAGGCGCATGAGGTGGCCGTCCGCGCTCAGCGTGACGATGCAGGGCGAGTCTTCAACCTCGAGCGACGCTGCGGCCTCGCCCCGCGCGGGAGTCACAACGATTTCGGCATCGCTCAGTTCGGTGCGGCGCGGCGTGCCGAGGGCTTTGGCCGTGGCAGAGAGTTCGTCGCCCACAACCTGAATCAGTCGCTCGGGCGACGCCAGAATCTGCTCAAGCTCGGTGATTTCATGCGCGAGCTCTGCCGACTCCTTTTCGAGCTCGATTCGACTGAATTTGGTGAGCCTGCGCAACCGCAGTTCGAGAATGTAGTCGGCCTGCGGTTGGCTGAGATCAAACACCGTCATCAGTGTGGCGCGGGCGCTGTCGGCGTCGTCACTCGCGCGAATTACCTGGATGACCTCGTCGATGTCGGCAATGGCGATGAGTAGACCTGCGACGAGGTGAAGGCGCTCCCTACGCTTACCGAGTCGAAACTGCGAACGCCGGGTAACGACCGTCTTGCGATGATCGAGATACACCTCGAGGAGTCCCTTGAGGCCCAGAGTTTGTGGGCTGCCGTTGACGAGGGCCACGTTATTGATGCTGAACGAGTCCTCGAGAGGTGTAAACCGGTAGAGCTGCTCGAGCACGGCTTCCGGGTTGAAGCCTGTCTTAATCTCGACCACCAGCTTGAGACCGTGGTGGCGATCGGTGAGGTCGATGACATTGCTGATGCCCGACAACTTCTTTGTCGTCACGCCATCCTTGATCTTGTC
>CAIWRM010000123.1 GCA_903915075.1 uncultured Microbacteriaceae bacterium | reverse complement strand
TTGGCCAAGCGGATTACCTGGGAGCCGTGGGCGGATTCGGGATACCCAGAGAGGTTCCCCGCTGAAATCGAGGTTACGCTGCGCGACGGCTCCCGCGAATCCATCGCCGTGGCGGATGTCAACGGGAATCGCACCAGGCCCTGGGGCGTCGAACAGGTCGTCGGCAAATTCACGAAGAACGCCGAGCTGGCCGGACTGTCAGCGCAAAAGCGCGACCGCATTCTCGACACCTTCTTGGAGACCGCAAACCCAGACATCGGCATCCTGAGCGATCTCGCGACCCCGTAGCGAGAAAGAATCGGCGAAAAACCTATTCACGAAGAAGATAATCTGCTATTTTTTGTCAGCACTACCTCCCTGGCATTTCAACGATGCGCACTGGGGAGGTTTTTCTTTAGGGTTCAGTGAGTTTTTTACAACATCCACTTAGCAGAGAGCCATTCCCCCCATGGATCAGCAATTTATCCCCGTCACAGATGAAGAGATTTTTGACGCGCACGCCGGTGGCAAGTTATCCGTAGGGCTCACCGCCGCAATAGATAACAAGCGCGATCTGTCGATTGCCTACACACCCGGAGTTGCAAAGGTAAGCTCGGCAATTCACAAGAACCCAGGCGTAGCTGAAACTCACACCTGGGCAAACCGCCTGGTCGTTGTGGTGTCAGACGGAACCGCGGTCCTGGGGCTTGGTGACATTGGCCCGTCCGCATCCCTTCCGGTGATGGAGGGAAAGTCTGCGCTCTTCAAAAGGTTCGCGGGATTGAATTCAATCCCACTTGTGATTGATACCCACGATGTCGACGAAATCGTTGAGACACTCGTGCGCCTCAAGCACAGCTTCGGAGCGGTGAACCTCGAGGACGTCGCGGCCCCTCGTTGTTTTGAGCTGGAAGACAAACTTATTGAAGCTCTCGAGATGCCGGTGATGCACGATGATCAGCACGGAACCGCGGTCGTTGTCTTAGCTGCGCTCATGAACGCGGCAAAAGTCGTCGGCAAGAATCTTGCTGATCTGAAAGTCGTGATCAGTGGAGCCGGCTCGGCGGGGTTAGCTGTTTCCGACATGTTGGTTCACGCGGGAATTTCCAACGTCATCGTTCTCGATTCCAAAGGTTCTCTGAATCGCAATCGTTCAGATCTCGAGGGAAAGAAACGGGAAGTTGCCCACCAAACAAACCCGGAAAACATTGAGGGAAGACTCTCGGAATCGTTAGTGGGGGCTGATGCGGTGATTGGCCTGTCCACCGCAAAGTTTGAGATCCCAGACCTCAAGAAAATGGCACAAGACTCGATTGTGTTTGCACTGTCGAATCCAGATCCTGAAATCAATCCCGCTGATGCCCGGGAAATTGCTGCCGTGGTGGCGACCGGCCGGAGCGACTTCCCGAATCAAATCAACAATGTGCTCGCTTTCCCCGGCATTTTTTTGGGAGCGCTTGATGCACAAGCCAAAAGAATTACAACTGAAATGAAAGTAGCGGCAGCTTACGCAATCGCAGAACTTGTTGCCGAGGAGCTCTCGGCGGACTACATCATCCCGAGCCCCTTTGATGAGAGAGTCACTCAAGCCGTGGCAGATGCGGTGATGCGCACCGCTTAGCCAGTCCCGTTCCCATGGTTAAGCGGGTAAAAGCTTTAATAATCTCCAACTTTTCCTGAAAAAACACCTAGAATAAAATCACACGTTTATTTGGGTGTTTAGAGAAAAGAGATTGTTAACGTGAAGAAAAACTCATTACGCGCAGTTGGCCTCGCGTCAACAGTGATCATCGGACTCGGGCTTGCCCTTGCCATTCCGGGTATTGCTCAAGGAGCGACAACCGCCGGTTTCAGCGGAACCGTTGCCGCCAACCTCGACACGACCATCAGCCTTAACTGCAGCGCCATCAACGAGGACAACACCACTGGTGATGTTCTCGCCGCCGAAGGTGCGATCATCACATTCAACATTACTGGCAGCTGCAAAACGGATATGGTGATCTACTCGGACGATGCCGACGGTGGCATCACTGTGGGAGGCACATTCACTGCGGGGTCTTCGGGCGGCACCACTTATCCCGGATCGGTTCCTGCAACGTTTACGGTGAGCGGTAACACCATGCTCAGGATCGACAAGAACGCCACTGACTTCGGCCTCAACATTCCGGTCGTTATCGTGCCCGACGTGGCAGACCCGGTCGGCACCCTTCGTCAAAGTGGAGACATCACCATCGCAGCAACTCCAACGGTTGAGATGACACTCGCAGACAACACGGGTGACGGTGGCCACCTCCTCGGTGGCGATGTCAACTGTGCCCTGAACATCGGTCCTCACGTCTACACCACGGGAACTCTCACGGTTGAGCGCTCGGGACAGTACTCAATTCGCGTCGTCAACACGAATCCGTTGACCGATAGCACCGCCGGTTGGGGCGCCGAGTTGCCCATGAACGATCCCTTCCTGGCCGTCTACTCCTCGTTTGACCCGGCTAACCCCGATGCAAACATCGTTGGTTGCAACGATGATGGTGAGTACAACAATGGTGATGGCGAAGGTAGCTATCCGGACTCGGGCGCAACTCTGAGCCCCAAGTACTTGGTGAGTGGTCTGTACCCTTGGTTCTCCACCAAATTGGCTGCGGGGTCGTACACCTACGTCTTGACGACGTACAGCAGCTATGGCATTGCTGATTGGGAAGGTGGCGCTCAAGCCGCAACCGTTGAGGTTTGGGGTCTCGACGACGCCCTGGCCGACACGGGTGCTCGCGATGTTCCCGCCTGGGTCACATTCGGTGGCGCCGGACTCGTGATTGCAGGTGTCGCACTGGGCGCCGCAAGCCTCGTGCTTCGCCGACGCGCCAGCTAGGCGTCTCAGTATCGAACGGAGAAGGCGGGTCCAGGAATTTTCCTGGACCCGCCTTCATTCGTCACCGGTCAGAGCGTACGGCTCGACGGCGGGCCCGCCGTTCTCAGCCGAGCTGGGCATCCCATAAGTTGGGAGTGTGATTACTCCTCAAGACTTTTCCGCATTCGCCGCTGCCCGCAGGTCGACGCGTGACTTTCTGCCCACGCCCGTTGACCCGGCCCTCCTCGAGGAGATCTTTACCGATGCCATGACCGCGCCGAGCTGGTCAAACCTGCGCTCCTTTATGGTGGGCGTGGCCACGGGGGAGCGACGTGACCGCATCAGTTCTGAAATCCTGCGCCGGTGGGATGTGGTTGCTCCCGCCCGTTCAGGAAAACTTCGCGGGATCCTCGGTTTACTGTTCCGGCCCTGGGCGTGGCCCATCAGCGACTACCGGATGGGGCGCCCCTACCCCAAGGAGCTCGACGGTCGCAGCCGCAAGGTCGGCGCGGAATTGAATGCCGTGATGGGAATTGCCCGAGACGATGTGGCGGGGCGCAATACTCACGCCGCCAGAAACTACAAGTTCTTCGGGGCGCCGGTTGAGATCTTCTTCTTTGCCCACAAGAGGCTGGGCGTGTACTCGGTTTCTGACGTGAGCTTCTTCGCCCAAAACCTGATGCTGAGCGCCCAGGCTCGAGGCCTCGGAACCTGCGCGCAAGGTTCCGTGGCAATGTGGTCGAAGCCCGTGCGCCAGGAATTCAAGATTCCCCGTCATTACAAATTCGCTTACGGACTCGCCATCGGTTATGCCTCCGACAACCCCCTCAACAGTTATGGCGCCGAGCGGCTACCCATCGCAGACATCACTGTGCACGGCGTTTAGTTAGACCCCGATTCGAAGAGACGCGGAGTCGAGGAATGGACCTGAGCCCAACGCGGCAAGCCGGACTTGCCAGGCTTGAGGAGTTCGTTCCCCGAGCCGGTCGCGCTTACACCGCCGAACGTAATCTCGACCGCGGGCCAACTGACCGCACGAACGTGTCGGGCCTGTCGCCATGGGTGCGCCATCGCCTTGTCACCGAGAGTGACGTGGTTGAGTCCGTGCTTCAGCAGCACTCGCTCGATGCTGCCTCGAAGTTTGTGCAGGAAGTTTTTTGGCGTACCTACTGGAAGGGCTGGTTAGAGTTGCGGCCGAGCGTTTGGACGCGTTACTCGGCGACCGTGGAGCCAGTGTTCGTTGGTCTGAGCGATGCCGAGCGCACCAACTTCGACGCAGCCGTGAGCGGCAACACTGGCATCGATGGCTTTGACGACTGGGCACGCGAGCTCGTCTCGACCGGTTATCTGCACAACCACGCGCGCATGTGGTTTGCCAGCATCTGGATTTTTACGCTGCGCCTGCCCTGGCAGCTGGGCGCCGATTTTTTCATGCGACACCTGCTCGACGGCGATCCTGCCTCGAACACCCTCTCGTGGCGCTGGGTCGCCGGCCTACAAACGGTGGGTAAGACCTACTTGGCGACAACCCAGAACATTGAGGCGGCCACGGGCGGGCGGTTTCGCCCACACGGGCTCGCCACACAGGCTTTTGCCGTTGAAGACGACGCCCCCATGCCCGTTCCCTTAGCCGCCCCGCACCCGGAGTCTCTTCCCAGCGGCAGGGTAGCCCTCATGCTTCACGAAGATGACTTGCACGCTGAGGCGTTCGCGCAGTCGCTTGAAGCGAGCGGGGCGCAGGTAGTGGCGGTCGCCGCTCCGCGCGTGGGCGAGCCGCGTTCAACGTTGTCACCAACGTCAGCGCTCGTCGGCGCATTTACCGTCGGCGCCCTCAACGACGGGCTCGACCGGGCACGTGAGCATTTCGCAGCGGAGGCGAGCGTTTTGGAAGGTATTCGCGCTTCCGATGTTTTGCCGTGGCTCCAATCACACGATGTAACGGCACTCGTCACCCCCTACGCACCGGTTGGCCCGGTGCGCGACCGACTCGACCGACTCACTGTTGACCTTGCTGGCGAGGGCATGACGCTGGCTCGGATGTCGCGCACGTGGGATTCTCGCGCGTGGCCACATGCGACACGAGGGTTCTTCCCTTTTCGCGAACGCATTCCCGCGCTGGTGAGGTAGCAGCAGAGGGACCTCGAAACCTAAACGAGCGCAATCACATCATGAGTTCAGCCGTATCATGGGGGTGGTCGCCCGGGGGGCTCTGGACCCTCACCGAAGGATCGTTAAATGTCAGAAGATGTGTCCGTAGACGTCGTTATCGTTGGCGCCGGAGCCTGCGGCCTGGTTGCCGCGCTCGCCGCGGTTGAGAATGGTGCCACGGTTCTCCTTCTCGAGAAGCTCGAAGATGTTGGCGGAAATTCCCGGTTGAGCACGGGTTCCATACCGGCGGCGGGCAGTCGATTCCAGGTTGCCGCGGGCATTGACGACAACCCTGCGCTCATGGTGGCCGACCTCCTCGAAGCCAGCGGCCCGCACGAAGCAGAAGACCTGCTCACCAACATGGCCGAGTTGTCGGTTGAGTTGGTTCACTGGCTGGTCGATACCCACGGCGTCGACCTCCAGCTCATCACCGACTACAAGCACGTGGGCCACAGTGTTGCCCGTCTGCATGCCCCGGGCGATCGGGATGGAAAGTTCCTTGTGGACGATCTGGTGGCCGCCTGCGAGAAGGTTGGGGTCACGATCCGCACGTCTCATCCCGTGGTTGGCGTGATCACCGAGGGTGACGCCGTCGTGGGCGTTCAGGTGGAGCCCGTGTCGGGCGAGCCCTATCGAGTATTGGCGAAGTCGGTTATTCTGGCCGCCAATGGCTATGGCAACAATAAGGCTCTGCTCAAGCGCTGGATGCCTGAAATCGCCGACGCCCAGTACTTTGGCGCCCCCGGATCCACCGGCGAAGCGGTGGCCTGGGCCGAAGACCTCGGTGCCGCAATGATCAACGTGTCCGCGTATCAGGGCTATGCCGCCATTGCCAACCCAGAGCTGGGCTTGCTCTTGTCGTGGACAACGGTTGAGATGGGCGCCGTGATTGTGTCACCCGCGGGCCTGCGCGTTGGAGACGAATCTCGCGGCTACTCGGGCTTCGCCTCAATCCTGCTCGAGCACGGCGACACCGCATACGCCGTCTTCGACACCACGATTTGCGATTACGTTTTGGAGAACGAGCCGCGGTTCGTTCGACTTTTCAACGACGGGCTCATCATCGAGGCCTCAGACGTCCAACAGCTCGCAGAGTTCATTGGATGCGACAGCGCGACCCTCGGGGACACGCTCGTTACCGTGGCCCGCGCCGCGTCGGGTGAAACTGCGGACGAGTTTGGTCGTACCAATTTTGGCTTTGGGCCCTTGAAGGCGCCGTATTGCGTGGCCAAGGTCACGCCGGGCCTGTTTCACACTCAGGGTGGAGTTCAAGTCGATGCTCACGCCCGGGTTATTCGCCCCGACGGCAGCCCGATTGCCGGGCTCTTCGCCGGCGGCGGCGTTGCGGCTGGTGTCTCCGGTATCTCCGGCGCCGAGGGCTACGCCTCAGGCAACGGGCTCCTCACCGCTGTCGGCCTGGGCTATCTCGCCGGCGTGGCCAGCGCCCAGAAGTCATTCGCCTAGCTCACCCTCACATCGTGGAGGATTTTTCGCAGCCGCCCGCATGAAAAGGCACGGCAATTCGTAGACTTTGGTCATGAACGTTGTCACCATCGCAGCCCTGGTTCAAGTTGTTATTGCGCTGGGAGTCGTTGCGTTTCAGGCGGCCCTGGTTGCCGGGGCCCCCTGGGGTGAGTACACCATGGGCGGGCGAAACACCGGCCGCCTCCCACGCTCGCTCCGAGTCGGCGCGGCAGTATCCGCGGTCATCATGCTCGCTCAAGCAGGGCACTATCTCGCTCAGGCAGGAGTGCTCCCACCGCTTTTGGCTTCCACCGCGAACAACGTGGTCAACTGGGTGTGGTTTGGCTTCACCATCGCCGGCGTGATTGTCAACGCCATTTCACGCAGTAAGAAGGAGCGGAACACCTGGGTTCCTGTCTTGCTCGTGAGTGCGGTCTGCACGTTACTGGTGGCGCTCAACTAAGCCGGCCGGCGAGGGCGCCGGGGGTGCTACCGTCATAAGTGTGGTTCGCCGGCTGATTGAGATCTCTCGGCCTGTTCTGTGGATTAACACTGTTGGCACCACCGTGGTCGCGATGTGGCTTGCGGGCTTCCTGTGGACGTGGGAAATTGTGCCGTTTCTGTTGTGGGCAACGCTTCCGTTCAATCTGTTGATTTATGGCATCAACGACATCTTTGATCAAGAGACTGATGCCGAGAACGACCGCAAGGGTGGCTTCGGCGGAGCCAAAATGAAGCCCTCCGAAGTTCGCATGATCAGCTGGGCGGCGGTGATTCTCAACGTCCCTTTTTTGGTCTACTTCGCCATCATGATTCCCGTGGTCGCACTGATCTGGGTGCTCGCCTACGCGTTGATTTTCTGGCAGTATTCGGCAAAGCCTCTTCGCTTCAAGGGCAGGCCCATCTGGGACTCGGTGAGCAACGCCGTTTACGCCTTCCCGCTGGCTTTCGTGCCCCTCGCGCTCGGTGTTGACCCGAGCTGGCCCGCGGTCGTTGGCCTCATGACGTGGAGCATGGCAAAACATGTGTACGACTCCATCCAAGACATCGACGAAGACGACGCCGCCGGGGTGACGACAACGGCAGTGAAGTTTGGAATTCGCGGCGCGCTGGTCTGGTCTGGATCGTGGTGGGTTGTGGCGACGGTGGCCTTTGCCTTCGTCAACATTCCGGTTGCTGTGGTCTCCGGCGCGATTTCCGGGTGGCTGCTCATTGCCAACTGGAGAACCCCCACCAGCGCTCAAGCCCGGCGCCTCTATAAGTACTCCGTGATGTTTCCCTACGTGGCCGGCGCCGTGGCCGGCGCGCAACTGGTGGCAGGCATGCTGTTGGGCCTGTACCCGTGACACGACGACGGATCGTTGTCATTGGGGCGGGACTCGGCGGGCTGGCGTCGGCCGCACTGCTGGCCCGAGCCGGGCATGACGTCACCGTTCTCGAGCGCAACGCCTGGTTGGGTGGCAAAAGCCGGCGCATCAGTGTCGCCGGGCAAAGAATAGATACGGGCCCCTCGCTGGTGACATTCCCCGCGGTCATCGACACGTTCCTGCGCCGGTTTGATGAGCTGGGCGCGCACGATGCCCCGCGGGCGCGCGACATCGCGACCCTTGATCTGCAGCGGTTGCCCGAGGTTGGGCGCTACTTTTTTCGCGGTGATGCGGCGGATCTGCCCGTCGAGGAGGGACACGCGTGGACGAACGCGTGGGCTCGATTCGAAGCCGAGCACGGCCCTCTTGGTAACGACATCACCACCATGCTCACGAACGATCCGTGGAACCCGGTGATTGTTCCCGTGGCCGCAAAGCTGTTTCGGCACTACGGCAGCAGACTGACCACGAAGAAATACTTGGACGGACTCTCCTGGATGCCCCCAGAGCTGCGTGAGGTGATTTCCATTCACACACTCAACGCCGGCGTGGGCCCCAATAAGACGCTCGCCCTCTTCGCGAGCATGCCCGCGGTGATGGCCGCCGACGGTGTGTGGGTTCCTGCGGGCGGCGTCAACGAACTGCCACACATGCTGGCCCGCCTGGCCACCGAATCGGGGGCATCACTG
>CAIWRM010000122.1 GCA_903915075.1 uncultured Microbacteriaceae bacterium | reverse complement strand
AGTCGACGATGATCCGACCCATGGGCTTCGGCCTTGCCTTCGGGGTCCTGGTCGATGCGTTCCTGGTGCGCCTGCTTCTGGTTCCTGCGGCCCTTCGGCTCCTGGGACGCGCCGCGTGGTGGCTTCCCCGCTGGCTCGACCGCTTGCTACCCGATCTCGATGTCGAGGGAGCAAAGCTGGAGAAGGGTAGGACCAAAGAGGCGTTTACTCTCGTCGCCTAGCGGGTCGCGCCTACTGAGCTGGCTGCGACTTCGCGGTCTCCGTCTGAAGGTATTGCTCCGGGCAGAAAACCCGCGTCGCGCAAAGCTGGCAACTGCAGATTAATCCAGGGGCTAAATGCCCAGGGAGTTGCTTCAACGGCCGCCAGAAGTGCGCGGGGGTGTACCCACTCGAACTCACAGACCTCGTCCGGCTCAGGCCTGGGTTCGCCGGTGGCGAGGGCAACGAAGACCGGACAAATCTCGTATTCCACCACACCGGACGCATCCACGGCTCGATAGCGGAAGTCGGGAAGCGCCAATTTCACGTCGGTAACCGCAAAACCAAGCTCCTGGGTCGCGCGGCGGTGCAGGGCGGCTTCGGGCGCCTCGTCCGGAGAAGGGTGCCCGCAAAATGAGTTGGTCCATACGCCGGGCCAGGTTTTCTTGGCCAAAGCCCTTCGGGTGACCAGAACCTCCCCGGCCTCATTGAACACATGACAGGAGAAGGCGAGGTGAAGAGCCGTATCGGTGGTGTGAACGGTGGCCTTGTCGGCCGAGCCAATGGGCTGACCGTCTTCCGAAAGAAGCACCACGAACTCGGTCACGCTCGCCACGCTCCTCAGGTTTTTCTCGGTAGTCTCAGACTGTGAGTACCAGCCTAGCGACCGCTCTCTATGACGAGGTTGCACACGAAACTTCCGTCATGGTGATTCGCCGTTACTCCACATCTTTTAGCATGGCTACGCGACTCCTCGGACCGGGTGTTCGCGAGGAGGTAGAAAACATCTACGGTCTCGTGCGCGTGGCCGATGAGATCGTTGACGGCGTGGCACAGGGCGCGGGCCTCGTCCCGGCCGAAGTGCGCCGTCGCCTCGACGAGTTTGAGGCGGAGACGGAACGCGCGATGGCCAGCGGCTATTCGGCGAACCTGATTATCCATTCCTTTGCCCTCACCGCGCGCAAGACCGGAATCGGCACCGACCTCACCCGCCCCTTCTTTGCGTCCATGCGCGCAGACGTGGTCAAGAAAAAGCACACCAAG
Source organism: uncultured Microbacteriaceae bacterium (assembly GCA_903915075.1). Lineage (GTDB taxonomy): Bacteria > Actinomycetota > Actinomycetes > Actinomycetales > Microbacteriaceae > UBA963. The sequence goes on along the minus strand of CAIWRM010000122.1, from coordinate 447 downwards.
GCATCATTTGATGAGTACGTCTACGGCTCGGCCGAAGTGGTGGGGCTCATGTGCCTCAAAGCGTTTTTGGTGGATCACCCGGTGAGTGCCGCGCAGGAGAAGCGTTTCGTGGCGGGTGCCCGGGCTTTGGGTGCCGCCTTTCAAAAGGTCAACTTTCTGCGTGATTTGTCGGCCGATGCCGACGGCCTCGGTCGCGCCTACTTTCCCGGTGTCGATATTGTGAACCTCACGGATGCGGCAAAGACAGAGCTCGTGGCTGACATTGATGCCGACCTCGCGCTGTCGGGCGCAATCGTGCCCGACCTGCCAAAATCGAGCCGCCGAGCGGTGGCACTGGCACAGAGCCTCTTCGCCGAATTGAATAGACGCATTGAGAAAACACCGGCGGCGGTGCTTCGCACCACTCGAATCAGTGTTCCTAATTCGGTGAAGTCTCGCCTCCTGGTT
>CAIWRM010000121.1 GCA_903915075.1 uncultured Microbacteriaceae bacterium | reverse complement strand
GTTGCTCGACTCGTCAACGCTCATCTATGGTCGCCGTTCGCGGGCAGTCGCTGGGGATGCGCGGCGCGGAGACCCTCGCACGCCTCCCGTACGCTCTCAGCTCACCCCCGAAACCGTGGAGGTTTCGTCCCCGCGTCGCCGCCGACGCTCGAGCAACGCCAAGGACTAGACCGTGTGGCTGAACCTGCTGGCCGTCGCCCTGGGTGGCGTGCTCGGCACGGGAGCGCGATGGGGCGTCGATGCCCTCCTGCCCACCGCGTCTCCCGGCACGCTGAGCGTCTCCACGATTGTGGTGAACGTGGTCGGCTCGTTTGTGCTCGGTTTGCTCGTGGCCACTCTGTGGTGGCGCCCGGGAGTGCCGTTATGGCTCAAGGCGGGTGTGGGCACGGGCCTTTTGGGGTCGTTCACGACCTTTAGCGCAATTACTGTCAATGCGATTGCCGGGGCGCTCGAGGCCAACTTACTTACCGTGGTGGGAGCGGTGCTTCTCTCGACGGTCTTGGGGCTGCTTGCCGCCTGGGGAGGACTGGCGCTCGGCACGAAGCGCTCTGGCCGTCGTGAGACGCAACCGCCCACAATTCCCGACGGTGGGGCCGACCTGTGATCACCGAGCCCCTCTTTATTCTGGTCCTCCTCTCGGGCGCCACCGGAGCCCTTGTGCGCTTCGGCCTCTCCCGCGCGATTCCTGTGGCCGACCGCCCGCACAACGTTCCGCGCGCCGTGCTCATCGTGAACGTGGTCGGTAGTTTTCTCGCCGGGGTGGCGCTTGCCCTCACCCAGACCGAGGTGATTCCCGCGGTGGCCGGTGTGGTGATTATCACCGGCCTGTGCGGAGGGCTCACCACCTTTAGCACTTTTGCCGTGGAGACCGTTGAACTAGTGATGCAGGGTCGCGCCCGAGTGGCCGCCCGATCGATTGCGCTCAATCTGGTGCTCGGAGTGGCCGCCGCCGGCTTGGGCTACTTGCCCACGCTGGTCTTTGCCTTCTGAGGGATCCCTTGGGGTGGGCGGGAAGAATTCCTAGAGTGCGACGTTCAGTTGCTTGGCGATTTTCTTGCAACGGTTCTGGATTGATTTAGTTCCCACCTGATTGGCCTTCCTGATCCGCGGAATAAAGTCCTGGAGCAGAGTCTGGTCACTGGCGGCAAAGTCGGCCGCCGCCTGGAAGCCGTAGTAGCCGACAATCTTGCTCTTATCTGTTTCTGCCCACATCATGATGACCTCGTAGGCCCTTCTTCTCTCGGCTGTGGTCAAATCCGCATGAATCAACAATTGGGGAACGTGCCATCGAACTTCTTGCTGCGTATAGACCTCGAGATTGTTGAGCATCTCCCGAGCAAAGGGCTGCACTGATTCGGGCTGTTGCTCCGCCACTTTCATGGCAACGTAACTGGCTCTCATGGCGACAACGGGATCATCATCGAGAAAAAGCGTGTAGATCTCGGCGAGACCAGCGGGCGCTGTCAGCAACGCGGTGACGACCTGATTCGCTTCGCCGACGGAAGTTCTCGTTCCACCGGAAAGAACGCTTTTGACGTCGCTCATTCGACTCCCTCGTTCACCACATCACGGCTGGTGATATGGACCCCATCAGCACAGCAGTCGTGTCTGAAAAACTCGTGAGACTTCTGGTTTATACCCCTAGTCTCTGCATCCCCCGCGGGCGCCCGTGTTAGACTCTTCTCAGTTTTTGAGATTGGGTTCACGCGCCGAATGACATTCGGCGCGTCTCACGTAAAAGGGGCACCCTCATGGGTCGTGGCCGGCAAAAAGCGAAGCACACCAAGGTGGCACGCGAGCTGAAGTATTTCAGCCCAGACACTAACCTGTCTGCGCTCGAACAAGAGCTTGTCAAAACGCAAGACGCCAAGCTCGAGGAGAACCTCGCGAAGTGGGCCGACGTGGCCGCCGACGATCAGAACGACGAAACGGCCAAGGCCTAGTCCAGTCCCCAAAGCGCGGAGCTGTGGTGCGTCGAGCCGGCACAGATTTACTGGCCGGAAGATTTCTTCTTGCGGGCCTGTGACTTGGCTCGCGCCGCGGCCGAGCGAGACTTCACGCTCGCCGCAGATTTCTTAGCCGCGGCCGCAGTTTGCGAACCGGCCTTTTTAGCGGCAGTTGTGACCCTGCTCGCCACCTTTCTGATCGCGGGGGAGGCCGCAGCGCCCACGCGAGCGGCAGCCTTCTTGGCTGCGGTCGTTGCCCGGCTTTCGTTTGCCGCCCGGCGTGCGAGAACGGCCGACGTCTCGGCGGCGGTGAAGGCCTCACGCGCAATCCAGTACACACCGAGCCCGCTCACGATTGTGAAGAGCAGAATGCCCACCCACCCGGTGAGAATAAACGGCAGAAGCGTGCTGATAAACGTGGCCTTTCCCTCTGCCAAGACAATGCCCGAAAGCAATGCCCCCACGCCGAGTGCGGTGGCCACTCCCATGACGAGCATCCATCGCCAGGCGTCACGAACGCGTGACCGCAGAATGAACCATTGAGCCAGGGGCACGATGAGAATCACCACGAGGACGGCAACAATCATTGCCGCGAGTACCACGGGGTTTGCCCAGTCGAGTTGACCGAAAGAGCCGGGCAGGAGAGCGACAATCCATGCCACACCCATGGCTACCGTGGTCACAACAATCCAGCGACCCACGGGCACGCGCAGGGGTCCGCGTCGAAGGGCAATAACCTCACCAATGCCGAGTATGAACCCCTGCACGAGGCCGGCAGCAACGAGAAGTGCAAACTCACCCGCGCCTTCCCAGCCCTCGGTAACGGAGAAGGCCAAGGTGATTGCGGGAGGGATGAATCCTCCAGACGCGGCCAGCACGACGAACGAGAGCCACCACCACAGTGTGCGCAGTGGTGTGCGACGAGCCAGTTTCTTCGAAGCCGAGGCGGAGGTTCGGGTGCGCCGAGAAGAGAGCTTCGTGCGAAGCGCTGAAAATCTCTCGCTAACCACCAAATGCTCCCACCAGTCGCACGGCACCGCCGTCGACTCCCTTTGCCCCTTGTTCGAACCCGGCGAGATCGCGCGGGGTCAGTGACACCATACCGGCGACCCACGCGGGAATACCCTGTGTGGCCAGGTGTGCAATCACGGCCGAGGCCGCGTCGGCCCGAACGATGCCGCACATTCCAACGCCTAAGTTCCAGGTGCCTTCGGTGGATTCAAGGGAGTCGCCCGCCATGTCGGCCAGCACGCGAAAAATGACCGGAGGGTTCCACGTGGAACGGTCGACTTCTACCCACGAGCCTTGCGGCAAAACACGAGCCAGATTGGCGGCAATGCCGCCGCCCGTCACGTGACTTAACGCGTGCACCGTGGGTCCGACTTCGGCGTCGGCCAGCAGGCTGACGAGGGGGCTCGTGTAGAGGCGCGTGGGTTCGAGCAAAACCTCGCCCACCACGCCACCGAGGTCGACAGACGTATCCGTCATCGCAATCTTCTTGTTGGCCAGGATGTGACGCACGAGCGAGTAACCGTTGGAGTGCAGTCCGCTCGAGGCCATGGCAATCACAACGTCGCCGTTGGTCACACGCTCGGCCCCCAGCAGGTTGTCAGCCTCAACCGCACCCACTGCGGCTCCGGCAACGTCGTAGTCGTCGGGGCCGAGGAGGCCGGGGTGCTCCGCGGTTTCGCCACCCACGAGCGCCGTTCCCGTCTCGGCACAGGCCCGGGCGATGCCCGCAACGATGCTCGCAATACGCTCGGGAACCACCTTGCCGCACGCGATGTAATCGGTCATGAAGAGAGGGCGGGCTCCGCACACCACGATGTCGTCAACCACCATTCCCACGAGGTCTTGGCCGATGGTGTCGTGTTTGTCGAGTGCTTGGGCGATGGCCACTTTGGTGCCCACGCCATCCGTGCTTGTAGCCAGCAACGGGCGATCGAAATTCTTGAGAAAAGAGACATCAAACAGACCGGCGAAACCGCCCACTCCACCGAGCACCTCGGGCGAATGGGTGGCCTTTATCGAGGCCTTCATCAGCTCAACGGCAAGGTCGCCGGCGGCGGTGTCTACCCCGGCCTGTGCGTACGAGTTTGTGCCCATTGTTTGCCCAGTCTATCGGCGCGGGGTGTGGCAGACTGAGGGTGAACTCATCCTCTTTGTCGGCTTGGAGATGCCCCGTCCCATGTGTGGAATCGTTGGAATCGTCTCAACCGAACCGGTGAACCAGCAAATCTACGACGCCCTGCTTTTGCTGCAACACCGAGGACAAGATTCCACGGGTATCGCCACATCCGATGGCAGTCACCTGCACCAGTTCAAGACCAAGGGCCAGGTGCGCGAGGCCTTTCGCACGCGTGACATGCGGGCCCTCCCCGGAAAGCTCGGCCTCGGTCACGTTCGCTACGCCACTGCCGGCGCTGCTAAGCACGAAGAAGAGGCACAGCCGTTCTACGTGAACGC
>CAIWRM010000120.1 GCA_903915075.1 uncultured Microbacteriaceae bacterium | reverse complement strand
GGGATCTCTCCGGCGATGATTCGACTGAAGATACTGGGTTCGCTCATTCTTCTATCGTAGGTCTAGGTCCAGCGGCCGGACAGCGTGGCGGCAATACCCAGCGCAACGGGACCGGCTGTTGAAGTGCGCAGCACGTTGTTGCCCAGACGAACAACGGTGGCCCGCGCGTCAATGAAGGCGTCCCGTTCCTCGGCACTGAAGCCGCCCTCGGGCCCGACGACGAACACCGTCTGATGCGTCGCATCTCCCGGTGTCGCGGACCAGTCCACGTCGTGCGGAGAGACCCCGGACGCGTCCAATGCGACGAGCCGAGTTTCGGGAAGGGCGATGAGGTCGCTGATCGTCGCCATCGGGCGCACTTCGGGAACCCACGCCCGGAGAGACTGCTTTGATGCCTCGCGGGCGATTGACTGCCAGCGGGCACGTCCCTTGGTTTCTTTGGCGACATCCCAGCGACTCACGCTGCGCGCCGCCGCGAACGGAATGATGGCGTCCACGCCCAGCTCGACCGCAGCCTCAACCGCCCGCTCGTCCCGATCGGTCTTGGCCAGTGCCTGGGCCAACACGAAGGCGTGCCGCGGCTCACTCTCCTCGCGCACACTGGTGACCTCGAAGACCACAGAATCCTTAGCAACGTCGCTCACGACAACTGAGGCCATGAGTCCACGGCCGTTACCCAAGCTGACCAGCTCGCCGGCACGCAATCGCGAAACAGTCGCCGCGTGACGGCCCTCCGCCCCGCTCACCGTCACAACGTCGCCCGAGGAAAGCGTCGTCAGCGATTCATCGATGAAAAAGTGCGCCATGAGTGTGTCGATGCCGCTCTACAGGAATCGGTCGCGAAGTTTGGCGAACAGGCCCTGTTGGAACGACGCCAATACCGGCGGCTGTGGTTTGCGCGCCTCGGCGAACGCCGCAATCATTTGCTTCTCTTTGGAGGAGAGTTTGGTGGGGGTGAGCACATGGAGTCCAACGCGGAGGTCGCCGCGTCCGTGGCCGCGAAGTCGGCCAATGCCGCGATCCTTGATAACCAGCACGTCGGCGCTCTGTGCTCCGGGCTTGATATCCAGCGAGACAGGACCGTCGAGAGCGTCGAACGTAAATTTCGTGCCGAGGACGGCATCTGTCATGGAGATGTCTACCGTGCACAAAAGATCGTCCTTGAGTCGGCTGAACTTCTCGTTGTGTCGCACCGAAATCTCAATGTAGAGGTCGCCGTGTGGTCCGCCGGCGGGCCCGACCTCACCGCTTCCTGGCAAGTGCAGGCGCACACCCGTATCCACGCCGGCAGGCACATCGAGAGTAACCGTGCGACGGGCGCGTACCCGGCCGAGACCCTGACACGACGTGCAGGGTGTCGCGATAATGGTGCCGAATCCGCGACAGGATCCGCAGGGTGACTGAGTCATCACGTTGCCAAGCAGGGACCGCACCGTGCGGCTGATCGTGCCGCCACCGCCGCAGATGTCGCACGTGACGGGCGACGTGCCCGGCTGACAGCAGGATCCGCCACAGGTTTCGCACAGCGCGGCCGTATCGAACTCAATCTCCCGCTCGACGCCCGCGATGACGTCGGCCAGATCAACCTCGACACGCAACAGGGCATCTTGCCCGCGCTCACTTCGTGATCGAGGACCACGCGACGATTGGCCGCCGCCAAAGAACGTCGAGAAAATGTCGCCAAAATCAGCGAACCCGCCACCTCCGCCGAAGCCGCCGCTATCGCCGCCACGGTCGTAGTTGTCGCGTGATGCTGGGTCGCTCAGCACCTCGTAGGCGTGCGTCACCAGTTTGAAGCGCTCCTGGGCATCCTCATCCGGGTTCACGTCGGGATGAAGTTGCCGCGCCAGGCGACGATAGGCCTTTTTGATGTCGTCGCTCGACGCGTCGCGCGAAACGCCCAATACTTCGTAGTGATCTGCCACCGAGATTCTTTTCTGTGTCGTTGAGCGTCGGCCGGGTTATGCGTCGAGAATGCGCGACAGGTAACTGGCCACCGCGCGAACCGCCGCCATGTTTCCGGAATAGTCCATGCGCGTGGGCCCAATCACACCCACGCGAGACACCTCGCCAGAGCTGGTGTATCCACCGGCCACCAGGCTGGCCTCACGGAAGTCCTGCGACTCGTGCTCGGCACCAATGCTGACGGAGACATCCGACGCCTCGTGGCCCATTTCGGTGAGGAGTTTGAGAACGGTGACCTGTTCCTCGATGGCGTCGAGGAGCGGGTAGATGCTGCCCTGAAAGTCGTTCTCGGTACGCACCAGATTGCCGGCTCCTGCCATCACCAGGCGTTGCTGCCGGTTTGCCGCCACCTGTTCGGCCAGTGCGGTGACCACGCGTGCCGAGGCCTCCGAGAGGTCCGGGGCCACTTGGGGAGCTGCTGCCAGCGCGTCGGCAATCTCGCTGAGTTGTCGCCCGGCCACGGCAGTGTTGATGCGGGATCGGAGTTGGGTAATCTCCTCTTCCGAGAGATCGCGCTCGGTTTCAACCGTGCGCTGCTCAACGCGACCGCTGTCGGTAATCAGTACGCTCATGAGTCGCGAGTTACCCAGGGCAACCAGCTCCACGTGTTTGACGCGTGCGCCGCTGAGCGAGGGATACTCCACCACGGCCACCTGATTGGTCAGTTGCGCAAGAAGTCGCACGGTGTGCGCGAGGAGTGCATCGATGTCATCGGACTCATTGAGTACACGCTCGATGGCGAGGCGTTGCGCACCGCTGAGTGTCTTGAGGTCTGACAGGTTGTCGACGAAGACGCGGTATCCCCTATCGGTGGGGATGCGTCCGCTCGACGTGTGCGGGGCGGTAATGAGCAGTTCGTCTTCGAGTAACGACATATCGTTGCGGATGGTGGCCGCCGATACGCCGAAGGCGTGACGGTCGACAATCGATTGAGAACCGACGGGTTCCCGCGACGACACGTAGTCCTGAACAATGACGCGCAAGACGTCTAGCCCGCGTGGAGAAACCATGTTGACTCACCCGCTTTCGCCTCGTTGTGGACTGCCACTGGCACTCATTGCGCCTGAGTGCCAATATTACCGGTTTGCGAATGCTGAAACATTGGCTTGCCCTCAAGGGCGAACAGGACTAATTTGGGGCCCGAACACCCCGCAACTCGAAAGGAACGTCATGTCAAACGCGCAACCCAAACTCTCAAAGGTCGAAGAGCAGAACTTCACGTCGCTCGGAAACATCCTGGGGATCATCATCGGGTTTATCTCGCCCCTGATCTTCTGGCTGATTTACAAGGATCGCAGCAAGTTTGTCGACACCAATCTCAAAAGCGCACTCAACTTTCAGCTGACCATGATTGTCGCCTGGATTGCCGCAGGAATCCTCTCGGCCGTCACTTTGGGAATCCTGACGATTCTGTATCTTGTCATCGCAGTTCTCATTTTAATTTTCTGCATCATGGCGTTCGTCAAGACCCGAAACGGCGAGGACTACAAGTACCCGCTTTCAATTCCCTTCATCAAGTAGTTGGATCGTTCGCTAGCCCTCTCGGGCGAGGCGACGAACCACTTCATCGGCACGAAGCCGCCCGGCTCGCGTCAACACCAGTTGACCGGATTGGGCGGCTTCGTCGTTCAGCAAGCCCTCGATCACCATCGCGGCCATCGCGGCGGGGTCTACGGGGCCCGCGGCCACGCCGTCACTCACTCTCAGCCCCAGCATGAGACGCTCGAGCTCGCGCTCGGCGGGCGTGGGCACCTCGTAACCCGCAGCGGGGCTCACTCCTAAGTTGAGAAGTCGCTCATACTCCGCCGGATGCTTGACGTTCCACCACCGGGCACCGGCGACGTGGGAGTGCGCTCCCGGCCCAAAACCCCACCAATCGTGATTTCGCCAGTAGGCGAGATTGTGGCGGGACTGGTGCTGCGGGCTGCGGGCCCAGTTGCTGATTTCGTACCACGATAAGCCGGCCGCCGAAAAAACCTCGTCCGCCACCTCGTACATATCCGCGTGGAGGTCATCATCGATGGCAGACACCTCTCCCCGGCGAATCCGGCGTTCGAGAGCAGTGCCTTCCTCAATGATGAGCGCGTAGGCCGAGACGTGGTCGACGCCCCAGCCCACCGCCGACTCGAGGGAGTGGCGCCAATCGGCGAGTGACTCCCCCGGCGTGCCATAAATCAGATCGATGCTCACGTCGAGGCCGGCGGAACGCGCCTCATCAATGACGTCCCCCACCCGCTCGGGATCGTGCGTGCGATCCAGCGTGGCCAGCACGTGTGGCATCACCGATTGCACGCCAAAACTCACCCGGGTGAAGCCGCCGGCTACCAGCTCAACGAAATAATCGGAGTCCACGGAGTCAGGGTTAGCCTCGGTGGTGACCTCGGCCCCCGGCGCGATCCCCAAGGTCTCGCGCAATCGTGCGAGCACGGTCACCAGGTCTCGAGCGGGCAGCAGCGTGGGTGTTCCGCCACCGAAAAAGACCGTGTCCAGCGTTCGACCCTCGCCAGCGACAGACATCACGCGCTGAGCCAGTTCAATTTCGCGACTCACGACCTCAACGTAGGACTCGCGCCGAGAACCGCGTAACTCATCACTCGTATACGTGTTGAAGTCGCAGTAGCCACACCGTACGCGACAGTACGGAACGTGCACGTAAGCAGAAAAGGGCGTCTCGGGGCTCGGCGTGATTCCCCGCGGCAGACTGCCGTCCGGCGCGGGGGGCAAACCCGAAGGAAGCGCGCCGACCACTAGTGTGCCGATGCGTCGAGATTGCTCGGCAGGGTCGAGTCGCCAGATTCGGCATCGCGAATCTCAGCGTCTTCTTCGGCCACCGCTCCGCGGGCGTGAGCCACGCGTGCCGGGTTGAGCCCTCGAGCGATTCGACCGCGAACTCGAGTAAGGATAAGGAGAACGAGGGGGAACAGCAGGCGTGACATTCGCGACGAGCCGGGAGCGACAACCTGAATCACCCGCGACCACACGGTGTCGTCGTCGCGATATTCGATGCCAATCAGGAACTCACCCACAAAAGGCTCCCTGTCGAGCGTGCCCAGCGAAACCGAGACAACATTGAGTTCGCGCGTCACGGCGACCACCCGAAAATGGCGCTCGCGTCGCTTGCCCGTGCGGCCCCATAGCAGGGTAACCACGTCGCCGGGCGTGATAAAGCCTCGGCCATCCGCTGCGTAGACGGCTTCACCCGTTGTCGTGTTGGTGTGAAAGGCCGTGGCGCCGGCACCGGCGTAGCCTCCCTCGGTTGAGTGTTCGACGTGTTCGAGTCGAAATCCGGCCGCATCGATCATGCGCCACGACAGGAGGTTCTCCTCGCACCACTCAAAGCGCTGTTCGCCACTGCCGATGTGCCACGACGTCGCCGATGCTCTAAAGCCGCGCGGAGGGTACGCCAAAACATCGGGCGCGGACGTAGCTCCGACCGCGGCGTAGGAGACGGCCTCGTCTCGGAACGTCGCTCGGCGTCGCATTACGGCTTCTTCTTCGTCTCTTCGTCGCCCTGGAGAGCGGCGATAAAGGCTTCCTGCGGTACTTCGACGCGACCCACCATCTTCATGCGCTTCTTGCCCTCTTTTTGC
>CAIWRM010000119.1 GCA_903915075.1 uncultured Microbacteriaceae bacterium | reverse complement strand
ACGACGCCGCGTTACGCGTCATCGCCGCTCGTTATACAAGGGTGGGGTGTCGTTCGCGGCACGCATGGTGGGTATAGCTCAGCTGGCAGAGCGCCTGGTTGTGGTCCAGGAGGTCGCGGGTTCAAGCCCCGTTACTCACCCCAGACATATGACGAAGGCCCGGAGAGAAGTCTCCGGGCCTTCGTCATAGAACTCTTTGCGCTATTCGTTCTCGTCGTCTGACTCGAACGGGTCGCTCGATGCCTCGTTAAAGGCATAGGTGACATGAAGCTTGCCCGCGATCTCTCGAGGCTCCACCGCGGTGTAGCGAAAGATAGATTCGATCCCGTCCACGAGGGCCACAACACCCAGCTTTTCATCGTGGGTTCCGTGTACGAGCACACGCTCTTCGCTGTCGCCCGCCAAAGGACCATCGATGAACTCGGCGGTGTAAAAGACGTCGGTGTGGTTCGGGTTTGTCATGCCATAAGGCTAGTGGTTCGCGTCAACGCGTAGTGACGCTACGGTCACAGGCGCGCTACGAACCAGATACTGGGCAAACTGACTTTCCCATGAGTCCCAATGTCTTTCAAAGTCTTCGCCGCCTCGTCCGAGTGCGCGTTCACGACGCAGATCCTCGGGGGCCTCGAGCCAGATGCGCGCTTCGGCAGTCTGCGCCAGAACAGGACCGAAACTGCCGCACCCTTCCACGATCACGTCGACCCCGGCAGGAATGACCGGGCCCTCGTCCCACAATTCGGTCACCCAGTTATATGAGCTGAGGTGTGCGTCTTCGCCCCGGGACCGTGGCGTCAACAGGCTGACCTCGAGCGCCAGTATTCCCGCAGCGAGACCGTCCCAGCCGCCGTAGAGGTGGTCCATGTGCACAACCACGACCTGGCGGTCTGTGGGCCACCGCGCTGCGAGCTCGGCGGCCAGGGTTGTTTTGCCCGTTCCACTGGCACCGTCAATGAGCACTACGGCGCCAACCTCGGCGTGCTGCTGGGACTGCTCCCCCGAAAATAGCTGCGCGGAAACGTGAGCCCAGATCTCGTCCATCGACGGCGTAAATCTCACATCGTTGGGGTTCGAGAAAGATTTAGCCAAAGACGACCACCGCCCAACTACCGGTGGCCACCGAAATGCCCACCACCAGAGCGGCCACCACAAAACCACTCGAAACAACAAGTGAGTCTCGCGCACGCCAGAGGGACAGTCGCGACCATGAGCGCGGGCCTTGGCCGCCGAATCCGCGCGCTTCCATGGTTGTGGCCAAACTCGATCCTCGGCGCACGGCTCGCACGAACAGGCCAAACGATTGACCCCCCAGCGCAAGCGGACCGCGCGTGGTCAACCCGCGCGCGCGTCTGGCAAAACGCAGGGTTCGCCAGTCGTTGGCCAACAATGACAGCAGGCGAAGTGCACTCAGTGCACCCAGCACGAACCTGGCCGGGAGGCGCACGATTTGAGTCAACGAATCGGCCAAGGCCGTGATGTTGGTGGCGGCAAAAACCAGCGCGCCCGGAAGGGCGATGGCCACAATTCGTAAGCCCACGAGAAGAGCCAGTTCGAGCGAACCCTCGGTAACGTTCACCGGGCCCCACGCAAAGTACGTCTCACCCGAGGGGCGACCGTACAGAGCGGTAGCGAGAGCCCCAAACACTCCGCTGACCAGCACAATCGCGGCTATCCGCAGCGCCCGTCGCGCGGGCAAGCGCAACCACGGCAACAGGAGGGCTTCGCACGCAAGGGCCACCGTCACCGAGACCGTGTCGAACGAGACCAAGACCACGAGCCCCACAACGCTGGCGGCAATCAGTGGCGCGAGAGGGTTCATGAGGTGAGCTCCCGCGGTGGCAGGGAGACGACCTCGTCGGCTATCGCCAGCAGGTCGGAATCGTGGGTGGTCATGAGCACTGCGGATCCGGCACTCGCCAACTCGTCTAAGAGCGTCACCACCTCTGCCCATGACTCGTCGTCCTGACCAAAGGTTGGTTCGTCAACCACGACCAACTGGGGTTCGGTGACGGTTGCGGCAACGAGCGCGAGTCGACGTTTCTGACCTCCGGACAGGGTAAACGGATGAGCGCCAGCCAATTCGTTCAACCCCATGAGAGCGAGCCTGTCGTCCACACGAGTCGCGATTTCGGTTCGGTCCACCCGCGTCACGCGCAAACCCACGGCGACCTCACCCCGAACCGTGGGCTGCACAAATTGGTTCTCGGGCGATTGAAAAACGCTTCCCACTCGGCGCACGAGATCTCGCGCCGACCAGCGATGGGGTTCAGCCGCGTGTCGGGCACGCAAACCGGGACGAATCGTGTCGCCCACAAGAATGCCCCCGGACCGCGGAGCCAGCAGCCCGCCCAGGGTGAGCGAGAGGGTTGACTTGCCCGACCCATTCGTGCCGGTGAGTGCTGTTATGGTGCCCGCCCGCAGCGCGAGATCGGGAACGGCGATTCCCGGTTGGCCCGGATGACCAACCACCAGTTCGCGGGTTGCCATCACGAGGTCTGCCGCAGACCGCGGCGACGACACGTGCGACCGCGAGACGCGTGGATAGGCGGTTGCCTCTTTCGTCAGACCGCCCGTGGCATCGAGCGTCATGACACGCGTGATCAGCTTTTCCCAGGGCGCCGGATTGTGGTCAACCACGACGAGCGTGCATCCCGTCTCTGCCACCACGCGCGACACTGCCGCCACCACGTCGAGCACGCCCTGTGGGTCGAGATTTGCAGTGGGCTCGTCGAGGAGCAGGAGCCCCGGCTCAAAAGCCATTACTCCCGCCAGCGCCAGGCGCTGTTTTTGACCGCCAGAGAGTGACGCCGTGGCTGCGTCCACACCCGCAGACAGTCCCACGCTTTCAAGGGCAGCGCCCACGCGCCGCCAGATGTCATCGCGCGGCATGGCAAAGTTCTCACACCCGAACGCGACGTCGTCGCCAACGGAATGCATGATCACTTGGGTCTCGGGATCCTGAAGCACGAGGCCCGTGAGTCGTCGACCCGGGTCAGGTGGGGCGCCGTTGATCAAGAGCTGGCCGGCGTCTGCCCCTTGGTCGGCACCGAGCACGCCGGCGAGCGCCATGAGCAGCGTGCTCTTTCCGCACCCCGAAGGGCCCGTGAGGAGAACCCGCTCGCCGGGATTAATGGTGAAGGAGAGGTCGTGGAGTGCCGGGGTCTGCCTTCCCGAGAAGTGCCACTCCCATCCGGTGGCCTCCACCCCGACCTTGTGGCGCACGCTATCTCTCGTGAGCGAGCGGGAATCGCGCCAGGGCACCTGCCCGCGCTAAACCGCGTGCGAGGAGCCACGCCAGAACGCCGGCGATAACGATGCCAGAGACCACGGCGGAGACGGTATAAACGGCAATGACCATAGGCACGACGCCCGCGTAGTAGAGGGGGATGGTAATCAGGATGTTCGCCACGCCCGACAGAGCACCCGCCACGATTGCCACGTAGACCCGTGACGACGCGTAGGCAAAAAGGGCGATGCCAATCTCGGCACCCACGCCCTGAACCAGAGCAAAGATGATGCTGCCCGAGCCCCAGGCGTTACCCAGCAGCGCCTCGACCACTCCCGCTATGACCGACGTGAAGATTGCCGCTCCGGGTCGTCGGATGATGAGACCACCCAAGACACCGGCAAAGAGCCAGCCGCCCGCGGTGAGGCCTTCGAGCCCGGGCGTAACTCCGAGAATGACCGCCAGCGGCTGGTAGGCGAGCGCCCACAGCCAGAAGATCAGACCAGACGCCACACCGAGGACGGCCGCCACCACGATGTCGACGACGCGCCATCGAAAAAGCAGCCGACCGCGATTACCCGTTGTGGATGATGAGTGTGCGCGTGATGATGTTGCGGTTTGCACTGTGCGTGCCCCTTTCGTGGAAGGTGCACGGGTTATCTCTCGAGATGCCTCCCTGCGCTGGCATGATCCAGATCAGGTTCGACGGTCGAACGTTATAGGAACGTTCCTCTCAGCCCGGTTCACCGGACTCCCGTGTTTTGTTAATGTTACCGCGCTTACCCATCAGTGTGGCCGGTGTCACAGAACCCGGTCCAAACTTGGATGTGACGCGGTCAACGGCCTCTTCAGCCTTCCGCCAGGTTTCGTTGTCGTCTTCCCACAACCCCACGGTGTCCAGCTCCGGTTGCACCAGCGACTGCGCTCGCACGCCCGCGAGACGCACGGGTCGGTTGGCTAGGTCGAGTTCAAGCTCGTCAAAGAGGGCGCAGACCGTGGCGTAGATCTCTCGACCCACGTCGGTGGGCTCGGGCAGCGTGCGACTCCTCGTAATGGACTGAAAATCCGCGAACGTGATTTTGAGGGCAACGGTCTTGCCGCGAAGCCCCGCAGCCCGCAGGGTGCGCGCCACCCGCTCGGACTGGTCGAGGAACGCGGCCACCACGGCGTCGCGGCGGGTGAGGTCTGTGGCAAACGTCTGCTCGCGCCCCACGCTCTTCTCCCGACGTTCCGGCACCACCGTGCGCGGGTCTCTGCCCCACGAGAGTTCGTGCAAGTGATGTCCCACCGCATCGCCCAGCGCCGCCACGAGGCTCGTGACCGGGGTGTCGGCCACATCCCCCACGGTGTGCAACCCGCGCCGCTCGAGAACCTTGGCCGTCTGCGCACCCACACCCCAGAGTTTGCGGATGGGCAGCGGGTGCAGAAAGGTGAGCGTCTCTTCGTGCGGAACGACCAACAGCCCGTCGGGCTTACTCATGTCGGAGGCAATCTTGGCCACAAACTTTGTGCTGGCCACACCCACCGAACACGTGAGGCCAGTGCGCCGCAACACTTCGGCGCGAATGAGGGCGCCAATTTCGGGTGGCTCGCCATAGAGTCGCCTCGCACCCGTGACGTCGATGAACGCCTCATCAATGCTGAGCGCCTCAACCAAAGGCGAGTACTCGGAGAAGATCTGCATCACCTCGCGCGAGTAGCGCGTGTAGAGCGCTCGATGTGGCTCGAGCACAATGAGGCCGGGCACGGCTCTCTTGGCAAACGCCAGCGGCATGGCGCTGTGCACGCCCAGGGCCCGCGCCTCGTAGGTGGCGCTCGTCACCACAGAGCGGCCGGAGTCGTGTGCGACCACCGCGGGCTTGCCCCGAAGTTCCGGACGTTCGAGCAGTTCGACCGACGCGAAGAACGCATCCATGTCGACGTGCAGAATGCCCCTCACCTGGCTAGATTACGACGCGCACCGCCGCCACGATGTCGTCGACATGCTGAGGGTTCACCAGCACGCCGCGATCCATCACGTTGTCACCGGTCATGCCCTGCACCACGCGCTTGAGTGGAATCTCGAGTCGCTTGCCCGTGGCCGTGCGAGGCACGCTCTCGGTAAACACGATGGCGTCGGGCACGTGGCGAGGCGAGAGCTCGGTGCGAATGGCCGTGCGGATGCGCTTCTCCAATTCACCGTGGTCGACGTCGGCGCCAGCCACAACGAGCATGACGAGGGTTCCCATGCCGCCCTCAGGATCTTCGAAGTGCATCACCATTGAGTCGTTTACTCCCGGCAACGGATCGAGTACGGCGTAAAACTCTGACGTGCCGAGGCGCACGCCACCGCGGTTGAGCGTGGCGTCGGAACGCCCGGTGATCACCCAACTGTCGCGCGGCGTGCGAATGAGCCAGTCGCCGTGGCGCCAGACTCCGGGGTAGGTGTCGAAGTAGCTCGCGCGGTAGCGCTCGAAGTTCTCGTCGCCCCAGAAAAACACGGGCATGTTGGGCAGCGGCTTGGTGCAGACCAGCTCACCGGGTTCCCCGGCGATGGGGTGACCGTGAGGATCCCACGAGTCGGTGGCAACACCCAGCGGGCGGCACGACATTTCGCCCGCATACACGGCCGTGAGCGGTGAGCCCATGAGGAAACCCGAACAGATGTCGGTTCCACCGGATGCCGGGGCCAGCATGAGCGTTGGGTTGACCTCGCGATACACCCATCCCGCCACATCGGCGGCGAGCGGCGATCCCGAGCACTGAATCTCGCGCAGCTGCGACAGATCCCAGGTCGCCCCCGGAGTCAGCCCGTTGTGCGCGCACGCGGCAAGGTAGGCCGAACCGGTGACCAGGTAGACGGCGTTGGTTTCGGCAGCCACGGCCCACTGTGACCATTCGCCGTCGAGGCTCGGCCAGTTGGGATCGCCATCCATGAGCGTCATGGCGCCGCCCACCAAGAGAGTCGAGACGCTGAGCGTCCACACCATCCAGCCCGTGGTGGTGTACCAGAAGGTCACCTCGCCGGGCGCAATGTCAAAGTGCAGGCCGATGTCCCGGAAGTGGGCAAGGAGTAGCCCGCCGTGCGAGTGCACGATGGCCTTGGGCTTGCCCGTGGTGCCCGACGAGAAAAGGATGACGAGCGGATGATCACAGGGGACGGCCGTAAAGGTGGGCTCGGCCTGATCGCGCGTGAAATCGGCATACGACTCGGCTCCGGCCGGAACGGCGGCATCCTCGTCGAGATACCCCAGCAACACCGTATGCATAGCGGGCAGCTCTTCGCGGATTCGCGCCAACTCGGCCGCGCGGTCAACGCGCTTGGTTCCCCAGACATAACCGTCGACGGCAATGATGACTTTGGGGTCGAGTTGACCAATGCGATCCACGACACTCGTGGGACCCATCTCGGGTGGCACCGAACACCAGACGGCCCCCAGGCTCACCGTGGCGAGGTAAGCGGCAACCGTCTCGGGAATGTTGGGCAGGTATCCCACCACGCGATCGCCCACACCCACACCGGCGCGACGCAGGCCGGCCTGCAACCTGCCAATTTCCTCAATCACGCGAGCGGCCGTCCAGTCGCGTGACCCTGACGTCTGCGAGCGCGCCAGCAGAGACACGGCGTCGCCTTGGTCGCGCAGGGCACGAACGGCGTGCTCGGCAAAATTGAGGGTGGCCCCGGGAAGCCAGGCGGCTCCAGGCATCTCGCGCGATCCGAGAATGCGCTCATACGGGGAATGCAGAATGACGTCGAACTCGTCGATGACATCGGCCCAGAAGGTCTCGAGGTTGTCGATGCTCCACTGCCACGCCGCCTCGTAGTTCGCAAACGTGACACCCTCTCGGGCACCAATGCGCTCAAGAAAACGACCCATGCGCGAGTCAGACCAGTGAGCGCGATCTACCGCCGGTCGCAGCAACGCACCTGTTTCGACGCTCACTTCTTCTCCTCTTTGGTTCCCCAGCGCAGTTCTTCGAGGCGCGTGCCCAGCGCTTTGGACGCGTGGAGCAACGCGGGGGCCCACTCGTCGAGATCAGTGTCTTCGTAGTTCACGATTCCGATCGACGCCTTCACAACGCCGTTAACGAGCACCGGGGCAGCAATCGACGTTGACCCGATTAGATACTCCTGCCGAGAGCGCGCAAAGCCGTCCTCGACAACCTGTGCGAGATGTTTGGCGAGAACGTGCCGACTCGTGGTCGTGTCGTCGGTGTATCGAGTCAACGGCATGCCCAAAACAGTGTCGACAAACGTAGGATCGCTGAAGGCCAAGAGTGCCTTGCCCACTCCCGTGGCGTGCAGCGGAATGCGCGCACCAATGCGCGACTGCACGGGCGCCGACTCCACCATCGACAGCTTCTCGATGTAGATGGCATCAACGCCGTCAATCACGGCGAGCTGGACAGTCTCACGGCACGTGTATTGCAGGTTGAGCAGGAACGGCATGGCGATCTCGCGCAAACGACCGTGCACCGGCGTAAGCATTCCCATTTCCCAGAGGTACAGACCGAGACTGTAACGGCCATCTTCATCGCGGTCGAGAAAGCGGCCCTCCTCGAGTTCGCCCGCGAGTCGGTAGACCGTCGCCACCGGTAATCCCGTGGCCCGT
The DNA here is from genome assembly GCA_903915075.1 of uncultured Microbacteriaceae bacterium. GTDB lineage: Bacteria > Actinomycetota > Actinomycetes > Actinomycetales > Microbacteriaceae > UBA963. Next base: position 7,293 of record CAIWRM010000119.1, on the reverse strand, counting down.
GAAATCTCGGACAGCGTCATGCTGGGACGTTCCATGCTGAACACGCCCAGAATTGAGAGGGCCCGCGCTGTTACCGAGCGTGTGGCGGGTGTGGGCGCGTCGTTCGAAGCAAGCACGACATCAGTCATGCTCACCAATGTAAAGACTTTTTCACTAAATGAAAAGGTATTTTGTGGACATTTTTTGAGAAGTTGCCTCAAAAAGCATGATTCTCACGGGTTTTTGATGAAATGAGGGTTTTCTGCTGTGTTTCACTCAATGAAAATTATCTTGCGCTTTGACGCGAAAGGGTGTCTACTGGTTGCACATCGTCGTTGCGACATTCGTTTCTGACGCGCCCACCTCTTTACGTCCACTGTTGCAAAGGAGCACACCTTGACCGGCAAGCGCACATTCCCAGACCCGTACGCCATTGAGACGCCCAAGGGCGCCGAAGGTTGGCAAGACCTGTACGCGTACCACAACCTGTTTCAGGAGGGTCGCCAGGCAATCGACGGTAAGAAGACGTGGTTCCGCAACTCGCTGCACTTCCCCGAGGTGTCGTACCCGTTCGACCAGATCACCATTGACTGTGCCTTCATGGGTACCGGCGTGACCAACACCCGCGTGTTCGCGATGCCCCCGGCAAAGGGTCTCGACGTGCGCGTGGTCAACGGCTACACCTACATGAGTGCCCTTCCCGCGCCCGCGCCCGAAGAGATCGAGCGACGCGCCGCCGAGTTCGGCGTGCGCGCGGGTCACTATTTCCAGAACTGGGACAGCCTCTACGAAGACTGGGTGGAGCGCGTCAAGGGACGCATCTCCACGGTCAAAGGAATCTCTATCCCCGAGATGACCGAATTCGAAACGCTGGAGTACGTGACCACGACCCACGGCAACACGCAGGCCAACACTCTGCTGGCCAGCTACCTCGATCTCATTGCACAGGGTGACGCTATCTGGACTCTGCACTCGGAGTTCCTCAACCTCGGCTATGCCGCCTACCTGCAGTTCCTGCTGCTGTGCAAGGCGAACTTCCCCGACATCACCGATCAGACAATCTCGCGCATGGTGTCGGGCATCGACGTGATCTTGTTCCGTCCGGACGACGAGCTACGCCGCTTGGCCAAGCTTGCCGAGGAGCTCGGTGTTGGCGATGCCGTGCTGGCGTCGAAGGACGAAGCCACGCTGGAGGCAAACCTGTCCGGCACGGATGCCGGCAAGAAGTGGCTGGCCGACCTCGAAGAGACCAAGAATCCCTGGTTCTATTTCTCCAACGGCTCAGGCATGTACCACCACCACCGCTCCTGGGTTGATGACCTCAGCATGCCCATTCAGGGCATCGGTGACTACATCAAGATGGTGCGTCGTGGCGAATCGCTGGAGCGCCAGCTCGACAAGCGCCAGGCCGAGCGTGACGAGATCACGAACATCTACCGCGACCTGCTCGAGGGCGATGTGCTGGCCGAGTTCGACGGTGCCCTCGGTCTGTCGCGCACGGTATTCCCTTACGTGGAGAACCACAACTTCTACATCGAGCACTGGTTCATGACCGAGTTCTGGAACAAGGTTCGTGAATTCGGCGCACTGTTGGCGAAGTGGGGCTTCTGGGAGTCGGAAGACGACATCTTCATGCTGCGTCGCGCCGAAGTAGTTGAGGCAGTTATCGACCTTCAAGCCGCCTGGAGTCACGGCACCGAACCGCAGGGACCGGCTTACTGGCCCGCTGTGGTTGCCAAGCGCAAGTCGATCTACAAGACACTGGCCAAGTGGACTCCCCCGCCGGCACTCGGCCCCGTTCCCGAGGACGTTTCGGAGCCGTTGACCATCATGCTCTGGGGCATCACTCCCGAGACCGTGGAGCGTTGGCTCGACCAGGCCGAAGGTGTGGGCAGCAAGACCGAGCTCGGTGGATTTGCCGCGGCACCCGGAATTGCCGAGGGTCGTGCACGTATCGTGCTCACGCCCGACGAGCTCGACCAGGTTCAGGACGGCGAGATTCTCGTGGCTCCCGTGACCAACACGTCGTGGACGCCCGTGTTCAGCCGCATCAAGGCCGCCGTCTCCGACATCGGCGGAATCATGTGTCACGCTGCCATCGTGTCGCGCGAGTACGGCCTACCCGCCGTCGTGGGCACCGGCTTCGGCACCACCACGATCAAGACGGGAATGCTCATTCGCGTTGACGGCGACACCGGCAAGGTCACCATTCTGGAAGACGCGTAACCGTGGGCGAACAGCCCAGTTGGCAAGACGTTCTCGACCTTATTGGTCAGCTCAACGAGAGCGACTATGAGTCGGCGAGCGTGCAGGTGGGGGATGTCTCCATTCGCCTGTCCAAGAATGACGTTGGTTTCGATACGCCGGCAACCGCTGGTCGAGTAGGGGCGCAGCCCCGTATCGAGACTGGTTTCGATACGCCGACTGCGTCGGCTACTCAACCAGCGACAGCCGCGTCGTCGGCTACTCAACCTGCGACAGCCGCGTCGTCGGCTACTCAACCAGCGACAGCCGCGCTGGGCGACACCATTGACGCTCCCATGATTGGTGTGTTCTACCGTCGCCCGTCACCGGGTGCCGCTCCGTTTGTGGAGCCTGGGCAGCGTGTGGAGGCCGATACCACCATCGGCATTATCGAGATCATGAAGCTGATGAACCCGATCGTTGCCGGTAAGGCGGGGGTTATCACCGACTTCCTCGTGTCGGACGCCGACGCGGTTGAGTTTGGCCAGCCGCTCGCGACCATCGACACCAGTGCGTAATCGTGTCTGACATCCCCGTCATCCTGGTCGCCAATCGAGGCGAGATTGCCATGCGCATCATTGCAGCCGCGCGCCGCATTGGCGCCTCGCCCGTGCTGGCTGCCAGCGTGGCCGACAAGGATTCACCGGCTGCTCGCGCAGCCGATCGCGTGATCGTGATTGGCGCGTCTCCGGCCAACCAGTCGTACCTCAAACCCGAGCAGGTAGCACAGGCGGCCGTCATGGCCGGCGCCGCCGCCGTTCACCCCGGTTACGGTTTCCTGAGCGAGCAGCCCGCCCTGTGCGAACTTCTCGAAGAAGAGGGGATTGCGTGGGTGGGTCCCCGACCCGAAACGCTGCGTGCCGTGGGCGACAAAGGAAGCGCGCGTCAGGTGGCCATTGATGCCGGAGTACCTGTGGGGGCGGGCGTCGAGATTGATGACCCCACCAACGTTGTGTCGTTGGGCGAGCAGATTGGCTACCCCCTCCTGATTAAGGCCATCCATGGCGGTGGTGGCCGCGGCATTCGCCTGGTCACCAACCCCGAAGAACTGGTTGAACTGGCGCCCCAAGCCGCAGCCGAGGCTGTGGCCGCGTTTGGCAATGGCGCCCTCTACCTCGAGCGCTACTACGGCCGTGCTCGCCACGTTGAGGTGCAGGTCTTTGGCGACGGAGAAGGCAATTCCTGGATCTTTGGCGATCGCGATTGCTCGGTGCAACGACGCCACCAGAAACTCATCGAAGAGTGTCCGGCACCCGGCCTGAGTGAGAAGCGTCGCCAGCTACTGCACGACTCGTCGCGCGCACTCGTCAAGGTGCTTCGCTATCGCGGCGCCGGAACAGTGGAGTTTCTCGTCGACACCGAATCCGAAGACGTCATCTTTCTCGAAGTCAATGCGCGCATCCAGGTGGAGCACCCGGTAACCGAGGAGGCCTTTGGAGTTGACCTCGTGGCCGCGCAATTGCTTCTGGCCCTCGGTCGGGATCCGCAATTGCCGGATGTGGGACCCGTTCCACCGGCGGCCGTGATTGAGATGCGTATCAACGCCGAAGACCCCAACGCGGACTTCCAACCCAACTCGGGTGACATTACACGCCTCGTGTGGCCCAAGGGCCCCGGCATTCGCATCGATACACAGATTGAAGAGGGATACCGTTTTCCCCCGTTCTACGACAGCCTGATGGCCAAGCTCATTGTGCGAGCCCATAACCGTGACGCCGCCGTCGCTGCAGCCACGGCCGCCGTGCGCAACGTGACCATCGACGGCCTCAAGACCACCCTGCCGATGCACGCCTACGTGCTGGCACACCCCGACTTCATTGCCGGCGGTATCCCCACGTCGTGGTTTGGCCCCGTGTGGGAAGCACGAAAGGAAAGCCTGGCATGAGTGCGGCAAAGAACACTGCGGCAAAAAGTAATTCGGCGCCGAAGAGCAAATCAACGTCGACCACAGCCGAGTCGAGTACCCAGCACGGCGTAGCCCCACACCTCGCCTCGGGCGGCAGCCAGCGCACGCGCGGCCCGGTACGCATCGTCGACACGAGCGTTCGCGACGGCAACCAGAGCCTGTGGGCTGCCCTCGGCGTGACCACGGGAATGGTGGAGGCGGTGGGTCCGCTTCTCGAGGCAATGAACTTGCAGGCCATCGATTTCACGTCGTCAACCCACCTGTCGATGGGCGTCAAGTTTCATCAGGAGAACCCGTGGGAGCGCATCTCGCGCATGCGCGCGGTCACGCCCAACACTCCCCTGGCCGCCATCACCACGGGAATGCGGTTCATGTCGTGGGAGAAGGCATCGGAACCCGTGTTCCGCATGTCACTGCGGCTTCTGGCTCGTCACGGCCTGCGGCGCCTACAAATTGCCGAACCCATGAACGACGTGGAAGCCACCATGAAGGTAGCCCGCTGGGCCAAGGAGGAGGGTATCGAGCAGGTGGTGGCAGGTGTCGTGTTCACCGAGAGCCCCGTGCACACCGATGAGCGCTATCTGGCCAACACGCGCGCTTACGCCGCCGACCCCAACATCGACATCATTTATCTCAAGGATCCCGGTGGCCTGCTCACCGATGAGCGCGTGCGCGATCTGATTCCGCCCATGCGCGAGATCACGGCAGACAAGATTCTTGAACTGCACAGCCACTGCACCACGGGAGCAGCGCCACATCTGTACCTCACGGCCGCGCAGCTCGACGTGGACGTGCTGCACACCGGCCTCGGCCCGCTGTCGAACGGCACTGCGCAGCCGAGCCTCGAGAAGCTACTGGGCAACCTCGACGCCATGGGTATCGCGGTCGACGTGAACCGCGACGCCGCCGCGGCCGCCGCTGAGATGCTGTGGTCGTTTGCCAAGGCGCAGGGCCTTAAGCCCGGCGAGCCGACCGAATACGACCTCAGCAGCCACGTGCACCAAGTGCCGGGTGGCATGATTGGCACGCTCAAGCGTCAGCTCACCGAGATTGGCATGATCGACGACCTGCCGGCAGTGATGGCCGAGGCCTCGCGCGTGCGCGCCGACCTGGGCTACCCGATCATGGTGACCCCGTTTAGCCAGTTTGTGGGCAGCCAGGCGCTCATGAACGTGCTCGCTCTCAAAAGCGGGCAGGAGCGCTACTCGCGCATCCCCGACGAAGTCTTGCGCTTCGTGCTGGGACACTTTGGCACGCCCGAGGGTCCGATCAATCCGGACATTCTGCAGCGCGTGGCCGACATGCCGCGCACGGCAGAGCTCGAGGTGCACACCGAGGAGAAATCGCTCACAGAACTTCACGCCGAGTATGCCGAAAAGTTTGGGCGCCAACTCGACGAAGAAGAACTCATGCTGCGCATGGTTCTGCCCCAAGACCAGGTCGACACAATGTTTGCGGCCGGCCCAGCGCCAAAGTGGGCGGGCAAGAAGATATCCGCTCGCGCCGCTGGCACCGCAACAAACGTGTCGGAATTCATCACCGCCGTAAACGAAATGCCCAAGTGGCGCTCGATTGCGGTCAACTTCGCTGGCGAAAGCGTCTCGCTTCGCCGCACCTCTGAAGGGAACTAACCATGGCTGTGGCCACACTTACCGATCGTCTCGCCGCTGTGAAGGGCGTGATGTTTGACATCGACGGCTGCCTCGTGATTTCCGACGGCCCTGCCGGCCAAGATGGACGGGTGCTCGAAGGCGCCATCGAATCACTGAAGTATGTGCGCGACAGTGGTCGCAGCGTGTGCGTGTTCACGAATGGCACGGCTCAACCGCCTCGCGACGTCGCCGCCCACCTGCGCTCGATGGGCATCGAGGTGAGCGACGACGAGGTCTTCACGCCTGCCGTTGTGGCGGCCACCGTGTTGAAGCGCAAGTTCCCGACCGAGCAGGTGATGGTGTTCGGTGGAGCCGGCATCCTTGACGACTTCATCAAGCGCGACGTCAACGTGGTCGATCTCGACAGGGCGATTGCCGGCGAGAAGTTCGACACCAAGGCCGTGATGGTGGGCTGGGATACCGACTTTGGTCGCGCCAAACTGCAGATTGCCGCTGAGGCACTGCTCGCCGGTGCTGAACTCTACTGCGCGAGCGACGTTCCTTTCTTTGCTTCGCAACACCGGTTGAACGTAGGTGTTTCCGGATTCATCGCCTCCGGTCTCGAATACGTTTCCGGCCAGAAGCGCGAAGTGCTCGGCAAGCCGTCGCACTACTCGATGGAGATCATCTCCGAGTACTTGGGGCATCCCGCCTCCGACATCCTCGTGATTGGTGACGACATCATGCTCGAATCCAAGATGGCGCGCCAGGGCGGCGCGGTTGCAGGGCTCGTGACGACCGGCACGAGCAGTGCAGAGGATGCCGCATCATGTGCGCCCGATATAAAACCAGAACTCGTGGTCTCGAATATGTTCGAACTGATTGACCTGCTCAAACAAGCCGACGCTTAGCCCAACTCGAAAGGACACCCTCATGAACGCATTTGACGGACACGTCGCCCTGGTTACCGGAGGCGGACAGGGACTCGGCGCGACAATCGCCAAGGAGCTCGCCGCGGGCGGAGCCGCCGTGGTGGTTTCCGACCTCAACCTCACCACCGCTACTGCCGTGGCCGACGGAATTGTGGCCGGTGGCGGTAAGGCCATCGCCGTGAAGCACGACACCACCGTTGTGGCCGATCACGAGGCAGCGGTCAACGCGGCCATCACGGAATTCGGCAAGCTGACACTCGCCGTCAACAATGCCGGCATCGGCGATCAGGCCGACCTCATGGGCGCCATGGACCTGGCGCAGTGGGATCACATGATTGCGGTAAACCTGAGCGGCGTGGCCTACGGCCTGCGTCATCAGATTCCCGCGATGCTCAAGTCCGGTGGCGGTGCCATCGTCAACATGTCGTCGATTCTGGGTTCGGTGGGCGCCTTGGGAGTGCCCACGGGATACGTGGCCGCCAAGCACGGTGTGGTGGGTCTCACCAAGAACACGGCGCTCGAGTACGCCAAGGACAGTATCCGCGTCAACGCTGTCGGCCCGGCCTTCATCAAGACGCCCCTACTCGGCAACCTCCCCGACGAAGCACTGCCGGTTCTGGCGGCGAGCCACCCCATGGGT
>CAIWRM010000118.1 GCA_903915075.1 uncultured Microbacteriaceae bacterium | reverse complement strand
CCACTACTCGGTGAGCGAGTACAGCAAGAAGACGGTGGCCGAACTCAAGCGCGCCCTCAAGGATGCCGATGAGCTCTACCTCGCCACTGATGAGGACCGCGAGGGTGAGGCCATCGCGTGGCACCTGCTCGAAGTGCTCAAACCCAAGGTGCCCGTGCGGCGCATGGTGTTCCACGAAATCACCAAGGAGGCCATTGAGGCTGCTCGCGAGAACACCCGCGAGGTCGACATGGACCTGGTGGAGGCGCAGGAAACGCGCCGTGTCCTCGACCGCCTCTACGGTTATGCGGTTTCGCCTGTGCTGTGGCGCATGGTGGGCCGCGGGCTTTCGGCCGGTCGGGTGCAGTCGGTGGCCACGCGTCTTGTGGTTGATCGCGAAAAAGAGCGCATGGCTTTTCGCACCGCCGGCTACTGGGATCTGCTTCTCACGGTGGGCACCTCGAGCGACATTGCCACCCAGTTTGAGTGCAAACTCAAGCGCGTTGGTGGCAAGACAATCGCCGAGGGCTCCAGCTTCGATTCGGTGGGCGCGCTCAAGGCCGGCAAGACCGATCGCGTTCTCACGGAAGCCGAAGCGCAGTCGCTCGTGGGAGCCATTGCGACGGCGAGTACGCCAATCACGGTGACCAAGATGGAGACCAAGCCGTACACCAAGCGGCCCGCCGCTCCGTTCACCACGTCGACCCTGCAGCAGGAGGCCATTCGCAAACTGCGGTTCTCGTCCAAGCAGACGATGTCTATCGCACAGCGCCTCTACGAGAACGGCTACATCACCTATATGCGAACAGATTCACCGGCGCTGTCTGCCCAGGCGATTGCGGCGGCACGAGCACAGGCCACCGCCATGTACGGAGCCGATCAGGTGGCCGATGCCCCACGCCTCTATGCCGGCAAGAACAAGAACGCTCAGGAAGCTCACGAGGCGGTGCGACCAGCCGGCGATTCGTTCAAGACGCCCGCAGAACTCTCGTCTGTTCTTCGCGGCGAAGACCTCAAACTTTACGAGCTCATCTGGAAGCGCACGGTGGCCTCGCAGATGGCCGACGCCAAGGGTCAGACGGCCACGGTTACGGTTGAGGCGTCTCCCGCGGGAGCCGAGGTGGCCGAGTTCAGCGCGAGCGGAACCGTGATTACGTTCCGCGGATTCCTCAACGCCTACGAAGAGACAATTGAAGAAGACGCCCCGGCAAACGACGCGGCCGAAGACGCCAAACTGCCGGCCATGACCGAGGGCCAGTCGCTCGTTTTGGCCGACGTTGAGGCCAAGGGGCACGAGACGCAGCCGCCCGCGCGCTACACCGAGGCTTCGCTGGTCAAGAAGATGGAAGAGATTGGTATTGGCCGGCCGTCCACCTACGCAGCTACCATCGGCACCATCCAAGAGCGCGGCTATGTGCGATCCCGCGGTCAGGCCATGGTGCCCACCTGGATTGCCTTCACCGTCAACAAACTCATGGAGGCGAGCTTCAACGATCTCGTGAGCTACGACTTCACGGCCGAGATGGAAGACGACCTCGACCACATCGCCGACGGCAAAGCCGACGGAGCATCGTGGTTGCAGGGCTTCTTCTTCGGCAAGGATGCGCATCCGGGTCTTGAGCGCCAGACGCAAGATCTGGGCGATCTCGACAAGCGCACGCTGAACTCGGTCACGATTGGCGAGTACGTGCTCCGTATCTGGCCCACGAACCAGTACGTGGAGGTGGCCGACGAAGACGCCGGCCCGGACGCACCCCCGCGCAAGGTGTACGTGCCAGACGACATGGCACCGGATGAGCTCACCGAAGAGAAAATCCGCGAGCTCATCGACGCTCCCGTGGCCGGCGACCGCGTTCTGGGAGTCAACCCCGACAACGGCAAAGAGGTGCTCGCCAAGGATGGCCGCTTTGGGCCCTATGTCACCGAGCGCACCCCAGAAGCCGACCTGCCGGTGGCCGAACCCGACATCGTTGTTGATACCGAGACGGGCGAAGTGATCGAGACCAAGCCCAAGAAGAAGGCCAAGGTTGAGGCGCCCAAGGAGCGCACCGCGTCGCTGTTCAAGAACATGGATCCGAGTGCCATCGATTTGGAAACGGCGCTGCGTTTGCTCAACCTGCCGCGCGAAGTGGGGGTCGATCCCGAGTCGGGCTCGGTAATCACCTCGCAGAACGGTCGCTACGGGGCTTACCTGAAGAAGGGCACCGACACGCGTTCGCTCAATACGGAGCAAGAGATCTTCGACATCACGCTGGAGGGTGCTCTCGAACGCTTTGCACAGCCAAAGTATGGTGCCCGCAGTGCGTCGGCGGCGGCGCTCGCCGAGTTCGATGCCGACCCCGTGAGCGGCAAGCCCGTCAAGATCAAGGACGGCCGCTTCGGTGCCTACGTAACCGACGGCGAGACGAACGCCACCATCCCCCGCACCGAGCGCGTGGAAGACGTGAACTACGACCGCGCCATTGAGCTTCTTGCTGAAAAGCGCGCCAAGGGTCCAGCGCCCAAGCGCGGACGCGCTACAGCCAAGAAGGCCGCTCCCAAGAAGACTGCGGCGAAGAAGACGGCCGCCAAGAAGCCCGCAGCCAAGAAGACGGGAATGGCAAAGTCGGGTTCGGCAACGCCGCCGGCAACGGGACCCACATTCACCGATTCGGATAGCGACTAGCGCGTGTCGGGTTTGTTCATCACCTTCGAGGGCGGCGACGGCACGGGTAAGAGCACGCAGGTGCGACTGCTCACGCAGTGGCTGACCGAGCAGGGTCGTGCCGTGGTGACCACGCGCGAGCCGGGTGGCACCGAGGTGGGCACCGCACTGCGCGAGATTGTCTTGCATCACCGCGGTGAGGTCGACCCGCGAGCCGAGGCACTTCTCTATGCCGCCGACCGCGCCCAGCACATTGGCACGCTCGTGCGCCCCGCACTCGAACGGGGTGATGTCGTCGTTCAAGACCGCTACATCGATTCTTCGGTGGCCTACCAGGGCGCCGGGCGCGTGCTCGACGCGGCAGAGATCAAGCGAATTTCGCTGTGGGCCACGGGTGACCTCATTCCCGATCTCACGGTTCTGCTCGATCTTCCGGGAGATGTCGCCCGTGAGCGACTGGCTCAAGAGCACAAGACGTTTGATCGGCTGGAGAACGAGCACGATGATTTTCACGAGCGCGTGCGCGCGGCATTCCTGGCGCTCGCGGCGGCCGAACCTCAACGGTTTCTCGTTGTGGATGCAGCGCAAGAGATTGACCAGATTGCCCAGGTTATCCGCGACCGTGTCGGCGCCCTCCTATAGCCTCAATACCGTGAGCAGACAGGGCGCGACGAGACGGAGACCGAGCAGGTGAACGTCTGGCAGCAGCTCGTTGGTCAGCCCGACGCCATCGCTACGTTCGAGTCGGCGGCTCGCGCGGCACACGCCGTCACCGCCGGCGGGGAATCTGCTGATGCATCGGGCGTGATGACCCACGCGTGGCTGATCACGGGCCCACCCGGATCCGGGCGTTCAAACTTGGCCTACGCCTTCGCGGCAGCGCTCCTGTGCGCGAAAGGTGGCTGCGGCGAGTGCGCCGACTGCCGCAACGTGGTGGCGCGCACGCATCCCGATCTTTCTTATCTGGCCACCGAGCGCGTGATTATCTCGATCGATGAGGTGCGCGAGTTTGTTGTCGCCTCGCAGTACTCGCCCTCGACGGCTGATTATCGCGTCGTGGTTATCGAAGATGCCGACCGCATGGCCGAGCGAACCTCAAACGTCTTGCTCAAGGCGCTTGAGGAGCCGCCGGCGCGCACCGTGTGGATCTTGTGCGCGCCGAGTGAGGCCGACCTCATCCCCACCATTCGCTCGCGCGTGCGATCGGTGCGGCTCACGGTTCCGCCGGTCGAGCTCGTTGCACAGCTTTTGCAAGAGCGCGACGGTGTGGATGCGGTCACGGCTGAGCGATCGGCCCGGCTGGCACAAAACCACATCGGCATGGCGCGTCGGCTGGCAACAAACACCGAGGCCGCCGCTCGCCGCGAGGAGACGGTGCGCCTCGTTCTGGGCATGACCGGGCTGGGCGATGCGGTCACGGCGGCCGCGCGCCTGCACGCCATCGCCACCGACGATGCCAAAGCCGTGACCGACGAGCAAGACGCGGACGAACTTGAACAGACCCGTCGCGCCATGGGCATCTCAGAGGGCGATGTGATTCCGCCCACCCTGCGCTCGCAGTTTCGCACGCTCGAGGAGCAGCAGAAGCGTCGCGCCACCCGAAGCCTGCGCGACGGCCTGGATCGCATCTTGGTCGACCTCATGTCGGTCTATCGAGACGTGCTTCGGCTTCAGTTGGGCGTGTCTGAAGATCTGACAAACCTCGAGTTTGAGGCAGAACTCAGGCAACGCGCGGGTGCAACAACGGCGGCCGAAACCCTCGCCGCTCTCGATGCCGTGGCGCAGGCGCGCACGCGCATTTCGGCAAACGTGGCACCGCTGCTCACCCTCGAAGCCATGCTCATCGCCTCGGTGTTGCCCGAAGCCGCCTAGAGTCACGTTCGTTCTCTTCCGGTTGCCGGTGCTTTTTGGGCGGTGGCAGCGCGCTCTGAGACAATGAAGGAGTGAACAACGTGATTCGTAACCGAGGTATTCGCTCGCTGGTGTGGGGCGCAGTAATCGCCCTCATGGCCGCCTTCTTCGTTGCCACGGGCGCATCCGCGGCAAACGCCCACGCCGAAGTTGTCTCCACGTCCCCGGTGGATAACACGCAGGTGACCACGCCCGCCGTGATCTCGGTGACCTTTACCCAAGAGATAGTTCTTGAGTTCTCTTACATCTCACTTTTTGACGAAGCAGGAACTCCTGTGCCCCAGGAGCCCGCGACTCTCGACGCCTCGAGCAGAGTCATGTCTTCGGCAATAAGTCAGAGCCTGGCCCCGGGCATGTACCGGGTCGTGTGGCACAACCTAGGCGTTGATGGCCACGAGGTGGACGGTGAGTTCTTCTTTGAGGTCACCGCCACCCCCGGCGAAGACCCGGCCACCCCCGCAGAACCCTCCACGCAGCCGAGCGAAGAACTGCCCGTAGATCCCGACGCAGAGGCGCTTATTGCGGTGACGCGCGCGGGCGACGGCCCATCGGACGCCGGCCTCACGACCGTGCAGATTGTGGGCTGGTCGGCACTCGGCGCGGGTGTGCTTGCCGGCATTGCGGCCATCGTGGTCGTTTTCGTGCGACGCCGCCGCGTCGGCTAGGATTTCATTCGGCCCGCTTCGCGTGCCCTGCCGCCTTAGCTCAGTTGGTAGAGCGATTCACTCGTAATGAATAGGTCACCAGTTCGATTCTGGTAGGCGGCCCCATTCACCCACAAAGGATTGTTATGTCGCGCGCTGCCAAAACCAGTACCCCCATCCT
>CAIWRM010000117.1 GCA_903915075.1 uncultured Microbacteriaceae bacterium | reverse complement strand
GCATCAGAACACCGAGGTCGCCGTCCGCGTGCGCGGCGTCCTCGATCTGAAAGACGGGTTTGTCAGTAACGACGCGCGAACCCTCTGCGCCGCTGGTGTTAACCACGCGCACGAGCTGCACGTCAGCCGTGTCGCCGGAATACGTCACCTGATCGGTTGCGACGCTCCTACCACTGCCGGGTGTCTGCGGAAAATTGTCAGCCATGCGTCAGGCTCAGGCGAACGTCAGTACAAGTGCGGCGGCGGCAAAGCTCGGCGCGGCGTCGCCGTTGTTAATGGTTTTGCTGGTCGTCAGCGCGCCGTGATAGAGCATATTTCCAGCGGTGCTGGCGTCCCAAACAGACCAGTGCGTCACTGTGCCCCAGGTTCCCGTCGGAGCGGGAAACGTTATGGTCCCGTTGTTGCTGGTGACGCCGCCGGTTCCAGAGCTTGCGGTCGTGCTGCCTGCGCTCTGCGTACCGGCGAAGTTTGCCAAACTGGCAGTCACAGCGACGCGCGCATAGCTGCCGCCCGAGACTTCCGTGCCACCGCCAGCATCCGTGGTGGCCGTGGTGTGAAGCCCAAAATACAGCGTGGCCGGCGCAGTGAACGCCTGGCCGCGCAGAGTTAGATCGACGATTTTGTTCTCAAGGTAGTCGCTCATTGCAGACATGGTTCAATCCTCAACGCTTTTCGAGATCGTCGATGCGACGATGGGCTCGAGAGATGGTTTCTTCGTGGCGATCGATATGCGATCGCAGATAATCGATGTGGACAATCAGCGCCGCGATGGTGCGCTGACTGGCGACGTTTCCAGCTATCGCGCCGGTCACGATCGACACCAGCACAGCCATCACTAGCCCGGCGATGATGGATTCCGTATCCACCGCTCACTTCACCGGCTGGGTGGTCAGAACGCGGAGCGCGGCGTTAATCGCTGCGATGAGGATCAGGCCCGGGCCAGTGGCGGCCGCGGGCATCGCCTCGGGTGCTGCGGTCAGCGCGGCCCCGACGGCGGCGGTGGCAATCGCCGTCCACATAGTGCGGCTCTGGCTCATCTTCTTCGTTGCACGGCGCTCAATTTCCGGCTTCATCGTCAGCTCTCACAGGTGATACAGGTGAAACGAAAAAAGGCCCCCAGTCGGCCAGGCATTCGCTGCACTCGGCCGTGACGTGGTTGCCGATGAGCGTGATGCGAAAGTGCCACGACTGCTCGCCGCAGTTGCAGCGCAGCTTGACGACTTCAGCGTCAGGGGTGCGGCGGGTTTTGATCGGTTTGAGCGTTGCCATCAGCGCACCTGCCGGATGTCACAACGGTGGCGCTCAACCTCACCATGCTCGGCATCGAGCACGATGGCGTACATGTCGCGGCCTGATCGGTAGCCCTGCGCCGCGTGCCAAGCATCTTTGGCGGCAAGCGTGCGGAACGACTCCACCACCGCCCCGCGCAATTCGGTCTTGCTGGTGTGGTGGATGTGGCCCGTATACCAGTAGCGGTGCAGTGTTCTGCCCCACGCTTCTGGCCTGTCGGATGCCATAAGCTCGCCCAAGGCCAGGTGCTTCACCGTGTCGCCGTGGGTGACACCGATCAGGCAGCGCCCGAACTCGACGTAATGGAATTTTGACGTCGTCGGATGCACATGCACCCGCGGCTCAGCGTGGAACCATGCTTCCAGAAACGCCGACAGCATGATTGAGCTGTGATCGTCGTGGTTGCCGATGGCGTTGATGACTTCCACTTTGGCGTGCTTGCGCAGCGCGAGCGTGATCAGATCCACCATCAGCTGGCAACCAAGCCGCAGGACTCGCGGCCAGCGCGTGTCCACGTCCAGCTTGTGGCCAGACTTTGTCATCTGGCTCAGGCTATCGGCGTGGAAGAAGTCGCCGAGGTTGCAGATCAGCGCACGCTCGGATGCCGGCGCGACGTCCACCAGTCGGGCAGCTGCTGAAAGCAGATCCTGCCGGGCGATCTCGACGTCGAAGTCTTCCCCGGCTTCCGCCGCCCAGGCGTAGCATCCGATATGCGGATCGCCCATGGGATACACTGACAACAGGCCGGCCATGCTTCGTGCTGGCGCCTTGACCGGCTTCGCGGTGCCACGGTATTCGGCGGCCATCTCCTCGATGGCTTCCCGCATCGCGCGGGCAGCGTCGTCATCGCGCAGCCGGGACTTCACCCACTGCTGCGAGACCTTGCCATCCGGCCCGTACAGCGTGCTGACGCCGCGCACTTCGTACTGTGCCGGCACGGCATGTGTCATGTCGTGGTGGGCGGACAGCCCCCGACGTGCGGTCAACCCCACCAGGCGTGCCAGCGTGAGCTGGAGACTGCGCCGGGTGATCTGAAGTTCTTTGGCTGTGGCGTTCACGCCCAGCCGCCGGACCATCTCGACCTGGCGCTTCTGGGTTTCAGTGCTTGCGACGGCCTCAAGCGCGTCGAAGTCGTATGCGATGGCCATCAGGCCGGCCAGAGTCCCGAGCGCATCATCACGCACAGACGCTGAGAGCGGTTGCCGACCTGCTTGAACCACGCGCTGTCGCGCATCTCGTTCGAGGCAGCATCCCAATCGCGCCGACCCAATGCCATGCGCAAGCGGGCGAACTTGGCGAACCCGCCCCAGCCGAGGTTGAAGACCATGTCGATCAGGACGGCCTGCCGGACGTCTGACAGATCGAGCCAATAGGGTTCAGTGCGCAGGCTGCCGATAGCGCGCTCGATGTCGCGCTCGAGAAGCCATTCGGCTTCCTCGCGGCTGATGCCAACATCGTCGAGGTTTCGACCAAACCCGATGGTCTGCCGGCCAGCCGTGCAGCGATAAACCGACTGGCTATAGCCCTCGTGGCGCTTGATGAGCTCGACAACATCCATGCGTGCGACCAAAAAAAAGCCCGGCAAAGAAGCCGGGCAATTGGAGGACGAGAGGACACAAATTTCGGACGCAGTCCGTCGGGCATATGTCAACACTGCGGGAGCCAGCAGTGAACGGGTGACCTGTTCGTTTTTAGTCGAAAGTCTCCGGCGGTTGTTCCAGCGTCGCCACCCATGCCGCCTGCGCTCGAACAAACGCATCCAGCGCAGCCCGGCGCGCCCTGCCGCCCACTGGTCTGCCGTCAAGGTAGTGCCGTTTCAGCGTGTTGTGGTGCAGCGGCTTGTTGGCCAACAGCACCCACATGATCCAGCCGGTCGCCTCGATGCGCGCGTCTCGCGTTGTTGCAGTTGCGAGCTGGCGATAGCCCGACTGGTGGTCTTGAAAGCCTGGCGCGACGGCGGGATACCACACTTCACGCACTTCGTGGAGCTCGGCCGCAGCCCACTCGCTGACCAGAATGTGCGCCTCGAGGTGGGTGATGCTCACAGCGCGGGCCACCCGAGCAGGTTGCGCAACTTGTTGATGCGCGCCCGCAGCTC
>CAIWRM010000116.1 GCA_903915075.1 uncultured Microbacteriaceae bacterium | reverse complement strand
CGTCGTAGTGATCCACAATTCCCGGGGGTGCGATGGCGGCCTCGGCAGTCTGCGTTGAGACGAGGTCGGCGGCCGCGGCAACGTTGCTGGGCGAGGGAATGTGGCCGTGCTGCGGCAGGTTCTTCTCCAACCAGCCGCGGCACTGGGCATAAGCCACGGGATGCGCGTTAATGACGGTGATGTCGGCCAGTGTGGTGCCCGCCCGAACCACGAGGTCAAAAGTGACGGGCACGATGTACTCGCCAATGATGCGCACGTCGGGAATGTTCGCGAGGGCATCCTGAGCGGCAGAAACTCCGCCGTCAATCGAGTTCTCAATGGCAATCATGGCCGCAACGGAACGCCCGGCAACCACGTCGTCGAGGGCTTCGCCCACGTTGTGAACGGGACGCCACGTGGCCCCCTTCGCCTCGGGCACCTGCGCCAAGGCAGCCTCAGTGAAGGTCCCCGCTGGACCGAGGTAACTGTAGGTTGCCGCGGAAGAACCCGCTGCGTTTTTGGCCATGCCTTGATGGTATCCGGACTGGCAAACTGAGGGGGTGAACACGCGTGCCGGGACAGTCGCCTCAGCCGCCCTCATCTGCCAGCCTTGGCGCTACTGGTAGTCGGGGGCCGGGGGAAGGCCGAAGAACTCTTCGAGAGTTTGTATCCCCGTATTGTGAAGTTCGGCGGCGAGTTCGGTGCCAATAAACCGGTAGTGCCACGGCTCGAACGCGTACCCCGTGACCTGCGTGAGTCCGCTGGGGTAGCGCATAAGAAAACCGTATTTCCAGGCGTTTGCGGCCAACCACTGGCCGCCCACCATATTGGCGAAGCACTCATCAAGCGCGCACTCACCACTGGCCGGACTAATGTCCATGGCCAATCCCGTCTGGTGCTCACTAAATCCCGGGCGCGCCGACTGGGTGTCGTCGTAATTGTTGTTGGCGTAGACCTCGATCTGGGTCTCGTAACTGCGGAACGCGCTCTGCAACCGCAGGGACTCGCCCGTTTCGGCGGTGAAGGCCGCAAACATCGCCTCGACCGCGCGCGCCGCCGGTTCACGAAGGGTCGACGTAAAAACCGCGGGCACATTGGCATCGACAAGATCACTCGGCACGAAGCTCTGCGGATTAATGGGACGCAGCTTGTCCACCACCACCCACAGGCTCATGGGGTCATCGATCGAGAACCGGGTTTTGTCAAACGTGGGAACGGGTGCGGGAGCGGGTGTCGGTGTCGGAGATGGCGTAGGGGACGCCGTGCGCGTGGCTGTGGCTTTTGCTCGCGGGCTGGCCGTGGGCTGCAGCACGGTGAGCACCACGGCAATCACCGCCACGACGGCAATGACCGACCCGGCGACCACAAGTGTGACGGTCAGGCGGCGGCGACGTTTCGCCGCTGCAGAAGATCGTCGGCCTGTCGGCGCGTGACGGGGAGGTGTCTGGTCACTCACGAGGGGAAGTCTACGACAGAGCCCCTGCGCGGGTGAGAGGGCTGATTCGCGGAATTAGGGAATAGGAAGGTGCAGGCGTAGCGTTATCCCGTATCGGCGCCCGAGGTATACCCGGAGTCGCCATCCTTGCTGAGAGAGTTAGTTTTCGCATGAACGCTGTCGCGCCCGCTTCTGCCAATCCCGTCATGACACGGCGGCAGATCACCCTCGTCGTGGTCGGGCTGATGGCCGGAATGTTCCTCTCGGCGCTCGACCAGACCGTGGTGAGCACCTCGATGCGCACCATTGCCGATGACCTCGACGGCATGGCCCTGCAGGCCTGGGTCACCACGGCCTACATGATTCTCTCCACAATCTCCACGCCCCTCTACGGCAAGCTCTCCGACATTTTTGGTCGTCGCCTCCTGTTCAT
>CAIWRM010000115.1 GCA_903915075.1 uncultured Microbacteriaceae bacterium | reverse complement strand
TACCGAATCGTCTTCTTCGGTCACGGTCAGACCGAGAACCTCCACATAGAAGTGGCGCGACTTGGCCAGGTCGGTGACGATGATCTCCATGTAGGCACAGCGCAGAATGTCAGGCGGGCTGGCTTTCGGTGTGGGCACGGGGTTGTCGGTCTTGATGGGAGCCTCTTGCGTGACATAGAAGCCGCTCGACGTCTTCGTTCGTCCTTTGAGTTCAGACATGATGGGTCCTTTCCGGGTTGATGTCTAGTGCTTGCCTGGTGTCGCTCCGCCCACGCCAAAGCGGGGCGAGTGGGATTCTTCGAGCGTGATTTGCACCGACTGCTGTGTCGTGTAGAAATCAATCGAGCGGTAGCCGCCCTCGCGCCCGAGACCTGAGGCCTTGACGCCACCGAACGGCGTGCGCAGGTCGCGCACGTTGTTCGAGTTCAGCCAGACCATGCCCGACTCAATGGCCTGCGCAAAGTTGTGCGCCCGCTTGAGGTTGGTGGTCCACACGTAGGCGGCCAGGCCATAGCGAGTGTCGTTGGCCAGTTCGAGGGCTTCTTCGTCGGTGTCGAACGGCGTGATGGCAACCACCGGGCCGAAGATCTCTTCCTGGAAGATGCGCGCATCCGACTTGACGTCGACGAACACCGTGGGGGCAACGAAGTTTCCCGTGGGGAACCCCTCAGGGCGACCGCCACCGGCGAGCAGGCGTCCCTCACCCTTACCGATCTCGACGTAGCTCATCACCTTGTCGAAGTGGTTGGGGTGCACGAGGGCACTCACCTCACTCTTCGGGTCGGTGGGCAAGCCCACCACGATGTTCTTGGCGCGCTCGGCAAACTTCTCGATGAAGTCGTCGTAGATCTCGCGCTGAACGAGCACGCGGCTTCCGGCCGTGCAGCGCTCGCCGTTCAGGCTGAACACGCCAAACACGGTGGCGTCGAGTGCGGCTTCGAGGTCGGCATCTGCAAACACGATGGCGGGGCTCTTGCCGCCGAGCTCGAGAGACAGGCTCTTGAGGAACGGAGCCGCGTTGGTCGACAGCGTGGCACCCGTAGAGCTATCGCCCGTGAACGAGATGAGCGGCACATCGGGGTGCTTCACCAGGGCATCGCCGGCCACGCCACCGGATCCGAAGATCAGGTTGAAGACGCCTGCGGGAACGCCAGCCTCTTCAAAGATCTCGGGCCACAGGGCCGCGGAGAGCGGGGTGTAGCTCGCAGGCTTGAGCACAACGGTGTTACCCGTGGCCATGGCCGGTCCCAGCTTCCACGACTCCTGCATGAACGGCACGTTCCACGGCGTGATGAGTCCGGCAACACCGATGGGCTTGCGGTTCACGTAGTTCATCTGGCGACCGGGCACCTTGAACGCGTTGTCGTGCTGAGACACGATGAGGTCGGCGAAGAACCGGAAGTTCTCGGCCGCGCGACGCGCCTGACCCAGTGCCTGCGTGATGGGCAGACCCGAGTCGTACGACTCGATTTCGGCCAGACGCGCATCGCGCGATTCCAAGATGTCGGCAATCTTGTGCAGGATGCGCGAGCGCTCGCGGGGAAGCATGCGCGGCCAGGGGCCCTCATCAAAGGCCTTCTTGGCTGCGGCCACGGCCTTGTTAACGTCTTCCGGAGTTGCCGAAGCGGCCGTGATGTAGGTCTCGTTCGAGACGGGCTCGAGCACGTCGAACGTGGCTCCGCCGGTGGCATCCACCCACTCGCCGCCGATGTAGAGGCGCAGGTGTGAGGGCAGATCCTTGGGTGCGTAGTCGGTAGCCATGTTTATTTTCTCCTCATGTCGAATTCGGGAAGGACGGGGGTGATCCACTTTTCGCCTTCAGCAAGAAGCTTCTCGATTTTCTCGATGCCTCCGGGGGTGGGGGTGATGAGCGGCGGGCGGACGAAGCCGGACTTGATCAGGCCCATGCGCTCCAGCACGTACTTGCCCGGTGCGGGGTTGGTCTCGACGAACAGCAGGTCCACCAGCGGGTGAACGCCGTAGTGAATTTCGCGCGCACGCTCGTGGTTGCCCTCTTCGTAGGCCCAGAACATGTCGCTCACGGCCTGCGGGGCGATGTTGGCCAATGCCGAGATGAAGCCGATGCCGCCCAGCGCGAGCAGGGGCAGGCAGAGGAGTTCGATACCCGACCACATGAGCAAGTCCTTGCCGCACTTGTGGAACACGTACGAGAAGTGCTCGAAGTCTTTGGTGGTCTCCTTGATGCCGACGATGTTGTCAAAGTCGCGGTAGAGACGCGCGAACGTTTCGGGCGCCAGCTCGACCGAGGTGCGAATCGGCACGTTGTAGGCCACGAGCGGCAGGTCGGGGAACTCGCGCGCCACCGTGGCGTACCACTGGTAGAGCGCCTCCTGCGTGGGGCGAGCGTAGTAGGGCGTGATGATGAGCGCGGCGTCGACGCCCATGGCCTGGGCGGCCGCGGTGACCTCGAGGGTCTCGTCGAGCTTGGCCGATCCCGTGCCGGGCATGAAGGGCACGCGATCACCAATGGCATCGTTTACGGTCTTCATGGCGGCGATGCGCTCGGCAATCGACTGCGAGCTGGGCTCACCGGTCGAGCCGCCGAGCGAGATGCCGTTGGTGCCGTTGGCCAACTGCCAGTTGACCATGTTGGCCAGCGAGTCGTGGTCGACAGCGCCGTCGGCGGTAAAGGGCGTCATGAGGGGAGCGAGGCTGCCCTTGATCTGACGGGGATCACTGCGGAACTTCATGGTGTGCCTTTCGTAGGGTCTGGGATGAGACGGGGAGTTTTTATGATGAGCGAGTGGATGGTGAGGTGTTCTTGCTGTCGAGATAGGCGTTGAGGGTGGCGAGTCGATGTGCTCGCGCCGCCATTTCGATGGTGAGGGCATCGGCACCGGAGCCAATCAGGTTGACGAGGTTGTCGTGTTCTTCAACCGACTCCTGAGCGCGCCCGGGAATGTATCCAAACGACGATTCGCGAATGGTGGCGAGCCTGTTCCAGCCGCGGTGCACAAGATCGAGGATGTGCAGGTTGGAGCAGTGTTCAAAGAACACGGCGTGAAACTCGTGGTTGAGTTCGGTGAACCGGGTGGGGTCAAAGTTGTTGAGGCAGGCGCGCATCTCTTCGTTTATCTTACGAGCCAGAGCCAGATCGTCGGCCGAAACGTGCGGCGCTGCCATGGCAGTAGCCATGCCCTCAACGAGACTCAGCGTCTCCATGGTGAACTGGTATTCGCGCGCGTCGACGGCAACCACCTGGGCGCCCACGTTCGTGGTGAACGTCACAAGCCCCTCCGCCTCGAGCCGGCGAATGGCCTCACGCACGGGAACCACGCTGACGTCGAGCTCCTTGGCAATCTGGCCCAGCACCAGTCGGTAACCGGGACCGTAGGTGCCCTCGGTAATCGACTGCTTGATGGCGGCGTAGGCGCGTTCGCTCTTGCTGACGGCGATGGTGCTCACTTCTTACCCTTCCGCCACGTCTCAAAGCGCTTCTTCCACTCGGCGTCCATGGGGTACAGGGTGTCGACCTTCTCGCCCTTCTTCACCATGGCGAGGATGAACTCCTCTTCGTCCTCTTGCACGATGGCGGCATCCACAACGGCTTCGATGAGCTGCGGCGGAATCACGAGCACGCCGTCGGCGTCGCCCACAATCACGTCACCGGGCTGAACAGCA
The DNA here is from genome assembly GCA_903915075.1 of uncultured Microbacteriaceae bacterium. GTDB lineage: Bacteria > Actinomycetota > Actinomycetes > Actinomycetales > Microbacteriaceae > UBA963. The sequence continues at coordinate 22,269 of CAIWRM010000115.1, read as the reverse complement.
CAACCGCCGCAGGTGATGGTGATGTCGGTATCCCATGGCACGTGGCGACGACCGAGAACAGCGGGGTGCGGATTGGCGAAGTAGGTGGGCATGTCGAGTGCGCTGACCGCAGCGACGTCGCGCACGCCACCGTCGGTCACAATTCCCTCACACCCGCGCAGCTGAGCGCGGATGGCCAAAATGTCGCCGACGGTGCCGGTACCTTTTTCGCCGCGGGCTTCCATGACGAGCACCTCGTCGGGTCCCACCGATTCGATGGCTCGCTTCTGCGCGTTGAATCCGCCGCCAAACTTCTCGAACAGATCTTCTCGGTTGGCGATGTAGCGCAGGGTGCGGGCCAAGCCGAGCATGCGCTTTCCGGGGCGGGTCGACTGAAGTCCGTCGATGCTCACGTTGTTGAAGCCCTTTTTGCGAAGCACCGACGACAGTGTGGCCGTCGACACCGAATTGATCTTCTTCTTGAGCTCGGGCGTGAGGATGCTCGCGGGCATTCCGGCAGCTTCGCGAGAACCCCAGGCTTCTTCGCGCTGAAGGTCGTCGACCTTGGGCCCTGCGCTAAACGCGGGCAGCTCGTGCGTGCCCTGCGTGATGGTGGAGACGAGTCGACCCGTCGTGGGCTTTCCCTTCGCGGTGGGAGCATCCACCTCTACTTCGAGTGTGTCGCCGGGCACAACCACGGACGATCCCGCCGGCGTTCCCGTGAGAATCACGTCACCGGGCTCGAGGGTGATGAGTTGCGAGAGGTCGGCCACAATGGTGCCGAAGCTGAACGTGAGCGACTCGGTGGTGTCGTCCTGTGCGATCTTGCCGTTGACCCAGGTGCGGATGCGAATCTTGTGTTGGTCGACGGCGCGAGCGTCAATGACGTTGGGGCCGATGGGAGTGAAACCGTCGCCGCCCTTGGATCGCAGATTCGAGCCCTTGTCCACGTAGCGCAGGTCGTAGACGCCAAAGTCGTTGGCAGCGGTAATGGAGGCTACGGCGGCCCAGCCTTCTTCGGGCGAGACGCGACGAGCGCGCGTACCGATGATGAGCGCAATTTCACCTTCGAACGCCAGCAGTTCGCAGCCGGCGGGACGCTCCACGTTCGAGCCCGAGGTGGCCAGCGACGTGAGGGGCTTCAGAAAGAACGAGGGAAATGCGGGCGTGCGACCACGCTGCGCGATGCGCGAGGGATAGTTGAGGTGCAGGGCAATAATCTTGCTCGGCTCAAAGCCGGCATCGAGTGGTGTGACCGTCATGGACATCGCTCCCTTGTGAATCAACGTATCTGAAATCATATACGATTTTGGCGCGCGCGCAAGTGCGAATTTTGTCGGCCACGAAGTTCGGCACTCCCTGCTTTCGGCACTCCCCGGGCGGGTAGTATTATTTTCCAGAGAACCGAGTGTTAAGTGGCTAGCCCACAGAGAAGGACCAAACAACGATGCGATCAGCGATAGTGCGGGGACTTGCGGCAGCGGCCGTGAGCGCGATTCTCATTGGTGGCGGCATGGGTGCCGCGCAAGCCAATGGTTCCTACTCTCTCGACCTCTACATCTCTCCGCCATTTGTGCAGGGATCCGCCATCAATGATGGGGGCACCCTCAGCGAGAACTTCAACGCGTTTACCCCCGGAGTTAACGGGTGCAACGGAACGTGGGGTGTGGGCACCGCCACGGGCGACTGCAAGTCTCAGGCTGTCAACGGCGCCGGCGGTGCGACGCCCGGCGCAACGGACCCGACGCCCACGGTGGGTGGCGCGGGCAGTAACTATGCCAGTACCGCATGGACCGGCGGCACCACGCTGTGGACCATCGATATCCTTCTCAACGCTCCCGTCAAGTACATCGGCTTCTGGTGGTCGGCGGGAAACGCGTCCAACGGATCCAGCTTCACGAACGAAGTGGAGTTTTACAGCGGTACCACGCTCGTGGCCACCATGACGGCTGATGACGTGATGAACATCGTGGGAACTGAGCCCTCGCCCTTCCCCGGTACGGCCACGCTCACGAGCGATGACACGGCAAGCACCTACACCTCCGGCTACTACTACGGTGCGCCGTGGAAGCACGCGTCACTCACGCCGACTTCTCCAACGGGCGCCGCGGACGGGTCGCCCACCGCTCCGTTCATTTACTTGAACCTCTTCGTCGAAGGTGACTTCAGTATTGACCGCATCTTCATCAGTGGTGACGGATTTGAGTTCGACAACATGGTCACGTCCACCAACCCTCAGACGGTTGCGGGCAACCTCGTGTTTGCCAAGAACATCACGGTGACAGCTCCGCCGCCGGTTGACCCTCCTGTTGATCCGCCGGTCGATCCCGGAACGCCGATTACCGACAACTCCGGGCTGCCCGACACGGGACTCGTGTGGGCATCGTTCATCGGTGTCGCCCTCGTTGGCGGACTCATGTTCCTCGCAGCCGGCGGCGCCTTCCGAGGCCGCACGCGCCTTCACCAGGTGGGCATTGATGTCCAGGTGCGCGAGAAACTTGATGCCCTGGCCTCGTCCTTCGAGCGCATGGATCGCCTGCGGAGGCGTCGCCGAAATTAGCCGCGCGAACTCGAGCGGGTTTCGATTCCCGGCTTGCCGTGAAAAGAAACCGGCTTGACCCTGCGTGTATGAATAGCGGTTTCCGTGGGTGGAAGTATTCCGCGCGCGCCACCGAGGTAACAGAATAGTCTCTCAGGGAAGTTTCTGACGCGTCTGCGTCAGACTGCCCGTGAACTCAATGGAGAGGACAACAACATGAGTGCACAACCCGACGTCATCATTGTCGGAGCTGGAACCGCCGGAGCCATCATCGCCCGTCGCCTGCTCGACGCTGGCAAGACCGTTCACCTCCTGGAAGCCGGCCGCCCCGATGACAACCCCGCCATTCACGACATGTCTCGCTTGGGCGAGCTCTGGCTGAGCCCTGATGACTGGGGTTACTTCACGATACCTCAGAAGCACGCTAACGGCCGTAAATTACAGTGGCCGCGGGGCAAGGTGCTTGGTGGGTCGCACTCGCTCAACGCCACAATTTTCGTTCGTGGCAACCAGGCCGACTACGACGGCTGGGAGAAAGCGGGCTGCACCGGCTGGGGCTGGAACAGTGTCGAAAAAATCTTTAAGGAAAAGATTGAGGCGTGGAAGGGCGAGCCCGACAGCGAGCACGGCACCGGCGGCATGATCGATGTCACCCTCGAATACCCTAAGCACCCCATTCAGAACTCCGTCCTCGAGGCCGCCCAGCAGGCCGGCATTCCGTTGAACAAGAACTACAACGGATCCTCCCAGGAGGGCATCGGTCAGGAGCAGCTCAACTTCCGTGACGGTCAGCGCCTCAGCACCTACCGCGCGTACCTGTTCCCCGTGAAGGACAACCCCAACCTGACCATCACCACGGGAGCGTGGGTTCACCGACTTCTCCTCGACGGCAAGCGCGTCGTGGGGGTTGAGTTCGAGAAGGATGGTGCAACGCACGAACTGCACGGCGGCGAGGTTGTGCTCAGCGGTGGCGCCACCGACACGCCCCGAGTTCTGCTGCTCTCGGGTATCGGCCCCAAGAAGGACCTCGAAGCGCTCGGCATCGACGTGGTCGCAGACATCCCCGGTGTGGGAGCCAACCTGCACGACCACCTCATTGTCCCGGTGATCTATAAGACCACGAAGAAGGATGTGGGCCCACCTCCTCCCGGAACTCCCATCACTCAGGTGCACTGGTTCTGGTCCAGCAAGCCCGGTCTGGCAAAGCCGGATACTCAGCCCATTGTCTTCAGTGTTCCCATGGTCAACGCCGACACGATGCCCGATGCACCGGCAACTGGATTCAGCCTCATGGCCGGAATGGTTACCCCCAAGAGCCGCGGAACCTTCACGCTTTCGGGCAAGAACCCGCACGACCCCACACTGCAAGACCCCAACGTTCTGGAGCACCAGGATGACATGGACTCGCTCGTGGCGTCGCTTAAGCAGGTGCGCGAAGTGGGTAGGCAGGCAGCCCTCGTCGAGGAGTGGGGCGCCGAAGAGGTTTACCCCGGCCCCGACGTGCAGTCGGATGCCGACCTCGCCGAGTACGCGCGCAACAACGCGATCACGTACCACCACCAAGTGGGTTCGGCGAAGATGGGCACCGACGCCATGGCTGTCGTGAGCCCCACCTCGCTCAAGGTGATTGGGCTCGAGGGCGTGCGTGTGGCGGACGCCTCGGTGATGCCTTCCGTGTCGACGGGTAACACCAACGCGCCCACCATGGTCATCGGCGAAAAGGCCGCTGAGTTCATCATCGCGGGAGCCTAAGCCTCGTGAAAGTCTCTGTCATCGGAGGAGCCGGGGGAATCGGCTCCTCCGTGGCATTTAGTCTCCTGCGCACAGATCACCCGTACGAGATTGTTGTCATCGATAACCGCGACAACATGATTGTCAGTCACGTGATGGACCTCCAGGACGCCCTGTCGCTGGGCGGAGCGAGTTCGGTGGTTGGTGGCGTGATGGCCGACGCCATGGACGCCGACATCGTGGTGCTCAGTGCCGCTGTGCCGCTCAAACTCAACACGTCACGCGATGTTTTTCTCACCGACAACGCAGCCATTGTCGGGAGCATCGTGGACCAGCTCGTTGCGGGCGGATTCGCCGGGATTTTTCTCTTGATGACGAACCCGGTTGATCCGTTGCTCACCTGGGTGGCGCGACGCACCGGCTGGGCGCGCGAGCGTCTGCTGGGCTACACGCTCAATGACACGCAACGCTTTCGTACCGGAATCGCGCAGGCGCTCGAGGTTGCCCCGCAGCGTGTGTCGTGCTGGGTGGTTGGCGAGCACGGCCCCGGAGCCGTTCAGGTCTTCTCCACGGTGACGCTCGACGGCAAGCCCGTGGATCTCACTCCCGAACAACGCGCTCACGCCCTTGACTACGCGCAGAACTGGTACGTGCGCCACGTTGCCCTCGACTCGGGTCGCACGTCGACGTGGAGTTCGGGAATTGGCGGCGCGCTTATGGTTGATGCCATCGCGCGGCCCACCGACGAACCGTTCCCGGCATCGGTGATTCTGCAGGGCGAGTACGGCGTGACCGGCATCAGTTCATCGTCGCCCGTCATTCTGGGCGCTCAAGGACTAGTAAAAGTCATTGAAATTCCCTTGACTAGTGACGAAACCACGCAGTTCGTTGAGGCCGCCGACAAGATCGATGAGCTGACCCGCGTAATCGAAGGAAAGTGACCATGGCCGACGCCGCGCTCATCTCAACGATCGCGGGTTGAGTAGTCGCGCAAGCGACGTATCGAAACCCGGTCTCGATAAGGCCTGCGGCCAACTCGACCAGCAAGAACAATTTCACCGGCATTACAGAAACCAAAGGAGAAACACATGGCCAACGCACACGACACCATCGCCGCTCACTACGCCGCCGCGGCTGCCGGCGACGTCCCCAGCATGTTCAAGGATTTTGCCGACGACATCGTCTGGAAGGAATCTGACGGTGGCGCCTACGCCGGCACCTTCCACGGCATGGCCGAGGTGGGAGCGAACATCTTTGGCCGCATCACCGAAGAGTGGGAGAACTTTGGCGCCGTTCCCGACTACTTCCTTGCTGATGAGGCCACTGGCAAGGTTGCCGCGGTATGCACCTACGTGGGCACCTTCCGCGCGACGGGCAAGCCACAGAACGTGCGCGTGGTGCACCTGTGGACCGTCAAGGACGGCAAGGTTGTTGCCTTCGAACAGGTCTGCGACACCGCCGAGCAGTTCAAGTCGATGAGCTAGTCGGCAATCATGACGCGTCTCACCATCGATCAGGCCCGGGCAAACTTTGCGAGCGGGCATCAGGATTACTCTGCGTCCGTGCGCGAAGTCGCGCGGAATGACAAGCACGGCATCTTCTGGTTTGTCTCGGATGTCGAGGGGGAACGCACCGGTCCTCTCGCGGGCGTTCCGTTCGGTGTAAAAGACAACGTGGCCGTGGCCGACATGCCCATGACGTGTGGCACGCCGGCATTCCGCGGCTACGTGCCGAGTGCCGAGGGCGCCATGATCGCGAGTATTCGCGCTGCTGGCGCCGACTGTGTTGGCAAAGTGGGACTTCACGAGCTGGGCTTTGGCACAACGAGCAACAACGGCATGATGGGTCCGGTTCGGAACCCCAACGACCCCACCCGGGTGCCGGGTGGTTCGAGTGGCGGTTCTGCCGCTGCCGTGGCTGCTGGGCTCCTCGCGTTCGCCATTGGAAACGACACGGGCGGTTCGATGCGCATCCCGGGTGCGTACTGCGGCGTTGTGGGAATGCGACCCACCACAGACCGCTACCCGCTGGGCGGTGCCATTGTGTTGTCCAATTCACGTGACACGTGTGGTGTCTTTGCCAACTCCGTTGCGGATGTCGCCCTGGTTGACGGAATCATTACCGGGCAAACCGATATGCCGAGCATTGATATCTCCGAGCTGCGCCTGGGCGTGCCGCGCAAGGATTTCTGGCAGAAGCTTCAGCCCGAGGTGGCGGCCGCGTGCGAAGCAGCGCTTGCCCGGTTAGCGGCGGCTGGCGCGACGCTCATCGACACCGAGGTAACCATCAACGGTGTTGGTGTGCACGAGCTGGCCGAAAAGGGCGCCTTCCCCATGGTGGCTTACGAGACGCTGGTGAACATGCCCACATTCATCGCCGGCCTGCCCGAGCCGTTCCACTCGCTCACGGTGGCCGACGTAGCAGACCAAGCAGCATCGCCCGATGTGCACGGCATCCTGCAGCACATGGTGAGCGAGCCCATTCCCCGTGACGTCTACGAGCAGACCGTCCAGATGCGTCACGACATGCTCAAGGCCTACGCCGACGCTCTCACTCGAGACAACCTGCACGCTCTTGTGTATCCCACGGTTCCCATGGTGGCGCCAGAGATCGGCCAAGCCACCGTTGTTCTCGATGGCGAGGAGTGGCCGGTTTTCCAGGCCAGCATTCGCAACACGGATCCGGGTTCGATGGCGGGCCAGCCGGCCATCTCCGTGCCCGTGCCCGTTCCCGCGGGCACTCTGCCCGTCGGTCTGGGCATTGAGTGTGCGGTGGATGCCGACCGTCTCCTGCTGGGAGTGGCCGCAGCGATCGAGGCGGCTCTGGCTCACTGATTTCGACAAGCTCAATCAGCGGCTGGGCAGGCTCAATCAGCGGCTGGGCAGGCTCAATCGGCGAACCTGTCAACCGCGAGCTAGCGGCTGAATACCTGCTCGCCCGCGAACCACGTTTGCATTACGGTGACGTCGGCGAGGTCGGTTACCGGAATCTGCCACGGGTTGCGGTCGAGCACAATGAAGTCGGCCGACTTGCCCACTTCGAGCGACCCGGTGATGTCGCCTAAGCCCATCGCCTTCGACGACGCGGTTGTGTACACCGCGATGGCTTCGTCGAGCGTGAGCGCCTGCTCCACCCACAGAGTGCCGGGGAACTGGCCGGAAGGATCTGCGCGAGTCACCAAGCCTTCGATTCCCAGCCACGGGTTGGGCAGTGGGATGACGGGCCAGTCCGAGCCGCCAATGACCACACCGCCCGCGTCGAGAATCGACCGGTTGGGATGCATGCGGCTGGCTCGCTCGGGGCCGATAACACTCTTGATGGCTTCGTAGATCACACCGGGGAACCACAGCGTGGGGGAGATCTCTGCGGTGACCTGCAGACGCGCCATTCGCGGAATGTCGTCGACGGCAACAAACTGGCCGTGCGCGATGTGGAGCCCAGTCGTGTGCCCGGCGGCGCGCACTTTCTCGGCGGCATCGAGCACGTGCCGAACCGAGCCGTCACCCGTGCAGTGCACCTTGGCTCCGAGGCCCGCCGCAGCGGCGCGCAGCAACCAGTCGGTCAGTTCCTCCACCGGCATGGCGATTTCGCCGTGGTAGTGTGCGCCGTGAGATTCGGTGGGCAGATACGGCTCGAGGTAGCACGCGGTGAGCGTGGGCGGAATTCCGTCGAGAAAGATTTTGATGAAATCGGGCCGGTGATGTTCGGTGCGATAGGGCTCACCACTCCACACCAGGCCATCACCAATGGGATCCGCATCAAAGATCATGTTGTTTGCCATCAGGCACGACACAACCCACGACTTCAGGCGTCCTTCGTCTTCGAGCTTCTTGAACGCTACGAGAAGATCCATGCTCACGCCGGCATCCATAAAAGAGGTAACGCCGTAGGAGTGCAAAATCTGCATGCCGCGCTCGCTGGTGTCGGCCCACAGTTGAGCCGTCATGGGGTTGAGCTCGTTCATCACTTTCTCAACAATCAGCCCCGCCGTTTCAAACAGCAGGCCGCTGGGTTCGTTGCTTCCCGCAATCCGCACGATGGTGCCATCCACGGGATCGGGGGTCTCTGCCGTGATTCCCGCCAGTTCGAGCGCACGTGTGTTGGCCCACTTGTTGTGGTGACTGTCGTCAACGAGTAGCACCGGTCGGCCGGCGGCGGCTTCGTCGATGCGCGCCCTGGCGTGGGCCTCGCTGAGCTCGGCGATAAGCGTGCTGCCCCACGAGCCACCGACCACCCAGGCGCCCTCGGGAAGTTCGAGCGCGTAGGCGCGAATCATCTCCACAATCTGGTCGAGCGATGCCGTGGGCAGGAACTCAATCTCCATGAGGTCGCCCTTGCCCGCGATCTGATGGTGATTGTGGGCGTCGTGTAGGCCCGGCATGACGGTGGCCCCACCCATGTCCACCACGCGGGTGTCGGGACCGTGGAACGCGTCGTGCAACGACTCGACCGACCCCACGCCAACAACCTTGCCGTCTCGAACGGCGAGGGCGCTGGCCTCGGGCGTGCGCGGATCCAGAGTGGCGATGTGCGCGTTGCGAATAATCAGATCTGCGTGTGACATGGATGCTCCGGTGGGGTGGGTCTACGCACTCACGGGCGTGCGAGTCGTGAACGAAGGGAGTGCCGTGGTCACCACAGCGAGGGGTCGAGCTCGGCGGGGTACTCGGCCTTAGAAAGCTTCTTTCCGTGAGCGCCAAACGTGAACATCACCGGAGCTGTTCCCGATTCGTCGAGACCGAAGAGTGCACCGTGTGAGCGCAGGTTTTCGGGATCGCGGTGGTCGGCAATTGTCACCGCGGCGCACGGAATGACCTTCTCGCGCCACGCGAAGACGTAGAAGCCGGGACGCACTTCGTACGTGGTCTGTTCGTCGGTGTCGGCGAGGGTTTTCTCGGGACCGGCCACGCAGTGCCAGGTGTACCAGTGCTCCGAGAGGTACACGTGCTCGTAGGCGTGCACGTCGGAGTAGCGCCACCAGGCGCGGTATCCCACGAGGTTGTTTGATGGCGTGGGGAGTTTGCCGGGTGACACGTGACCCTCAATCGTGAACGGCACGAACTGCTGAGTCACCCGCACGGGAAGTTGACCGTCGGGGCCGATGAGGGTGAGCACCGAGAGTCCGGTTCCTGCGGCAAAGTCGATGAACAGCGACACCGCCTCATGCGGGCGTTGTTCGGGAGTGAACTGGACGTAAAACAAATCGTCGGCCACTTCGACGGCCTCATATGCGGCTGAGGCCTGCCCGAAGCCTGCCCCTCCGGCAACCGTCGACTCGATGCGACCCTCGGCGAACGAGTAAGTGACGCGTGCATCGTGCCCGTGCATGTCGGCGGTGAAGGTCTTGCCGTCGAGCGCCGAGCTGTGCGGCGCGCGGAAAGCATCGAACCCCGGGGCCAGCCCGTCGAGGGGCAACCAGAGGTCGGTGTCGTTGGGGGTCTCAGACATCATTGTCCTTATCTGTTGAGCGTTCATGACCTATCGTGTCAGGTCTGGCCTTGCGCCTGAACTGTTTTGGTCGTTTTTTTCAGCTAGTGAGCGTGATTGCACGTGCATTCATCGGTGCCGCATTTTCCCGAGCCGCAGCACGCGCACGCCGCGTTATTGCCGTCGGGCAGATCAAGGGCGGGATTGATGTCGAAGAACCCGTGCGGCTTAAACAGGAACCCCGAGTAGTCGACGGGCATCACGGGCCAGTCCTCGGTGCGCGGAATGTGCGTGGGGCCAAACTGATGCCACAGCACGATGTCCTGGTTGTGAATGGAGTCTCCACCGGCAATGTACTCGGGCAAGCCTGCTCCACCCGCGTGCTGGTTGGGGTACATGCCTGCCGGCCAGAGCTCGTTGGGTTCGTACTTGCTCACCCACAGGTGCTGGGTGGCAAAGGCGGCCCGTTTGGCCACGGAGGATTCCGGCTGTGCCATCAGTACCGGGTAGCCCTGGGGAATCAACTGATAGCGGGTGGGCGCCCCGGTGTAGTTCTTTCGATGACCGCTCGCCACATGCCAGGTGCGGAACGCCGCGCTGTTTGCCAGGCGACTGCACTCCTTCTCGAGGGTGGTCTCAGAGTACGTGAACGCGTTACCGTGTGGGTTTTCGGGGCCCATCGGCACGCCCATCACCTCGACCTCTTCGACCGAATTGTCGAGTCCGTCGATGGCCACGTCGAGTCGCGCCGAGAAAATGTGCTGGTGCACGGGGGCGAAGAGTCCGGGGGCAATCTCACTGGCGTGCGGGTCGTGGCTGCCGGGAACGCCCGCACCGTTGAACACGATGCCCGTGGCTTTGGCCTCCACCTGAATCGTGCCGTCGAGATACAGGTACCAGAAGAATCCGTAGTCGTAGTTGCCGACGGTGGCGAAGTACGAGATCACAAAGCGGCGAGACCGGCGCGAGTCGGCAGTGCCGTCGAGGTCGGTGTGCTTCCAGAGCACGCCGAAGTCCTCCTCGTGCATGCACACCGCCTGCCCCACCACCATCGGGTGGCCGTGGTCGTCGGCAGCGATGCCGTCAAAGTAGTGAATCACGCCGAGGCAATCGCAGCCGAGCGCGAGCGGATTGGAGTTCTTTCCCAGCAGGTACTCGCCCGCATCGAAGTAGCTGATCCAAAAGCGGTTGATGCTCTTGTCGCCGTAGGGCACCACCATCTCGGGAACGGAGGCGCGGTAGAGCACCGAGCGCTCTTCGCCCTTGTCGGTGAAGGTCACCTGGTTGAGCACCAGACCCTCGCGCGAATTGAACGAGACGCGGAACTTCCAGTTCTCCCACTCGACGAGCGAGCCGTTGACCGAGAAGCTTGGGCCGTCGGGCTGAGTGATCTCGATCGGACGCAGGGACTCGCGTGCCGGGCCGACTGTGCCCACGTCGTAGTTACCCGAGCCGGTGGGCGTGGGCACATCGCCCTCGTCCTGAACCCGCACGACCTCGCCCTTGGTGAGGTCGATCGTGACGAGCAGTCCTTCAACCGGATGCGCCCACGGCGAATCGGTGGGATTGTTGCGCAGGAAGGTGAGCGAGCGAATCATGCGTCGCCCGATCTCGTCTTCAACGCCAAAGTACCCCGGAGCCAGGGGGGCGCAGAAGATGTCGTCAACGTTGGTAATGCCGCGCCGCGCCACGGCGGCCAGCCACTCGGGATTCGTCTTGACCAGCGCCTCGACGCGCTCGTACTCCTCAAAGAGGTAGGGCGGTTGGCCGTAGGGGTGTTCGTCGCTCTTGACCTTGGTTTGCGACACGATTTTCTGGTCGGTCACCGACACCACAACCTCGTGCGAGATGCCGGTAGCCGTGTCCAGGAGCACGTAAAGGATGCTGCGGTCGAACGGCTTGCCCGGCTTCCAGGCCATGGTGGCCTTCTTGTCGGGCTCAACGGGAAGCACGGCGGGAAAGCGCACGGTGTCGGTGATCAAACCGGCAGCGTCAATGATGCTTCGACCGAGAGAAATCTCGGCCTCGGTGAGCGGGTCGAGCGGATGCGCCACCTCGGTGATGCGCGTCACGCGCTTGCCGTGGCGGTGAGTGGCGTCGGCCATGGCGGCTCCTTCGGTTCGAGTTCTCGAAACTTACGAAAAGCATGAACGGGTGTTCCTTATTATCTAAGCACTTGCTTAATAGTCTCGGCAACCGGCAATCTAAGTGCCGTTGATTGACCTTGCCCGCCGCCGTTGATTGAGCTTGTCCGCCTCCGTTGATTGAGCTTGTCGAAATCAGGCAAGAATAGAACCGACAAAGGGAGTCACCGTGGACCTCAACCTCACTGGCCGGCGGGTCATCATCACCGGGGGTAGCTCGGGCATCGGCCGGGCCACTGCGCTGGCGTTTGCTGCCGAGGGTGCGCGTGTGGGCATCGTCAGCAGGGACGTTGACGGCATGACACACACGTGCGAACTGGGTGCTGCGCAGGGCTTTGATCTGGCCACTGCCACAGCAGACGTGACCGACGCCTCGGCTCTCGAGCGAGCTTTCGCCGGTTTGTCTCAGCAGTTGGGTGGAGTCGACGCGCTCGTTCACTGCGCGGCCATTTCTGGCCCGGTCGGTCGATCACTGACCGACGTCACGGTCGACGAGATTCGCCACACCATCGACATCAATGTGGTCGGTGCCTTTATTGTGGCCAAGGCGGGCCTGCGACACCTCAAAAACGCCACCGACGCGACGTTCGTCATGATTGCCTCAGACTCAGCCTTCGTGGCCTCGCCCGACATGGTTGTCTACAACGCGTCCAAGGCGGCCATCGTGCACATGGCCCGATCGCTCGCCGTGGAGTGGGAGTCGGCGGGCATTCGTGTGAACACCGTGAGCCCGTCCATCGTTGATACCCCCATGTCACGCGCCGACCTCGGGATTGGCGACGAAGGCTTTGTCGCCGTCGACTTTCCGGTGCTCACCGCAGACGATGTGGCACGGGGCGTGCTCTATCTGTCGTCGCCCGCGTCGCGTGGCGTAAATGGACACTCCCTGCTGATGGACTTCGGCTACAGCGCCCGTTCGTCGTTTCCCGCCTGAGACATCACGTCGTCCCACAGTTGCCCCATGGCACTGTTGACTGTGGTGGGATCCACGCCAGCCAGCCGCTGCAGCACGAGGCCATCCAGGGCGGCGAACGCGTAGCGAGCGCGATTCTCGGAGAAGGAATCGCCCAGGGCGCGTCGCAGGGCCGCGGACAGAGTCTTGACGTAGTCGTCGTAGAGTTTTGCCACCCGATCCGCAATCTCGGGTTGCCGTCTCGCGGCGAGAACCATTTCATAGACAAAAATCTCTCGGTCTGAGTTTGCCTCGAGCATGGCACCCATGGCGCTGATAAAGCCGTCTCGGCTGTCGGGGAAATCTTTGAGATGAGAGATGTCGATCGACTCATGCACGGCATGGTCGAACGCGGCCTCGATGAGTGCGTCTCGACCGCCAAAGTAGTGCGCGATGAGCGAGTTATTGACGCCGGCCGTTTCGGCCACCGCACGGAAGGTCAGTCCGCGAAGACCCTGTGTTGCCACGACCGAGATGGTGGCACGGATGAGAGCGTCGCGGCCCGAGCCATCGCCCGGGCCGCGCTTCGTGGTCTTTTGCGCCATAGGCACAGTCTTGCCGAATTACGCCTCTGTGTGCAGGTTGAGCATCCCCGCGTCGACGATGATGGTGCCACCGTCAACCACGAGAACAGAACCGTTGACATAGGACGCTTCGTCGCTCATGAGCCAGGCGATCGGCTTGGCCTGCTCCTCGGGAGATGAGGCGCGACCCTGCGGAACGAACTTCAACAGATCGGCGAAGATGGCCTCGACGGTCGTGTTCTTGGTGTGGGCTGCCTCTTCGAACTCCTGCTCGGCCATCTCCGTGAGAATCCAGCCGGGACACACCACGTTGGCGCGAATTCCCTCTTTGGCGTAGTCGTAGGCGATGTTCTGTATCAGTGTGGCGAACGCAGCCTTCGTCGCCGCGTAGGCGGCCATGCCGTAGCCACTGCGCAACGCGGCGATGGAACTTACCCCCACGATGTTGCCCTTTGTCTTGACCAGCTCGGGCAAGCCGTACTTTGCGAGCAAGAAGTTGGCCGTGAGGTTGGTGTCTACCGTGGCCTGCCAGTCGGCAAGCGGCATGTCGGTGACCTTGCCGTTGAGCACGATTCCCGCGTTGAGAACGAGGTTGTCAATCTTTCCGTGAGCGGCAACGGCAGCGTCAATAAGGGCCTTGGCTCCCTTTTCGTTGGAGAGGTCGCCGACCACGACGGTCGCGCCGGTTTCGGAAGCCACGGCTTCGAGCGGTTCCTTGCGGCGACCGGCGATGACCACCTTGTGCCCGCGTTCGCTGAGCAGACGAGCGAGAGCGGCGCCGACGCCGGTGCCACCTCCCGTGATGACAGTGACAAGTGCTGACATTTTCTTCTCCTTCTTATTACGTGGGTTCGCGGGGACGGGCTTTAGAGGCCGCTGCCGGCTAGCTACCGGTGGCGTACGTTGCGGTGACTCCGCCGTCGACGGCATAAACAGAACCCGTGACAAAGCTGGCATCATCGCTCAACAGGAAGCGCACGACGTTGGCCACCTCGCCGGGCTCACCGAGACGCCCGATCGGCGCTGAACTGCCGGCGGTCTTAGCCGCCTCGTTCTTCTCCATGTCGGGAAGCAGGGTGCCGGCGATGTCCTGGAACATGCGCGTGTTGATGAACCCTGGAGCAACGGCATTGACACGGATTCCTGAGGCGGCCTCTTCGGTGGATGCCGTGCGCACGATTCCCGCCACACCGTGTTTTGCCGCGTTGTAGGCAACGGTCAGGGGAAGGCCGAGCGACGAAGCAATTGATCCCGTGCACACGACTGATCCCGACTTCTGCTTGCGCATGACGGGCAGCACGTAGCGCAGTCCGAGAAAGACACCGTGCAGGTTTACGCCAATGACCTTGCTCCAGTCGTCAAAGCTGACTTCGGCGGTGGGGGAAAGCACACCCTCGATACCGGCGTTGTTAAAGAAGCCGTCAATCGTGCCGAATGCCGACACGGCCTGGTCAACGTAGTTCTTGACGTCCGCCTCACTCGTCACATCGGCGATCACCACGATTGACTTCACGCCCAGCTTGTCGACGGCATCCTTGGTTGATGCCACGAGCTTCTCGTCGCGGTCAACGAGCACCAGGTTGGCACCGGACTCGGCGAGCTTGAGACACGTGGCGCGGCCAATTCCGCCTCCCGCTCCCGTGACGATCACGTTCTTTCCAGTCATTTCGATGGGCATGTGTTTCTCTTTCGTTAGGGGGTGAGCGAGGTGTAGTTAGTGGGTGAGAGCAAAGCCACGATAGTTGTCGTTGGCAACTTCCAGAAGTTCGGCTTCATAGGGGGCAACTCCTCCCATATAGACCACGTTGACGCGAGCCTTGCCTTCCACATTCGCGCCCACATACCAGGAGTTGGCAAAGCGCATCAGTGTGGAGTCGGAGACGGCGTTCACGTGATCGGTCCATTCCTGCTCCGCGGCCGCAGTCGGCTCGAAGGTGGACACGCCCTCCGCTTCGAGCATCTTCAACATGTTTGCAATCCATTCAATGTGAATCTCGATGGAGAGCACCACGTTGCTCAACGGAGCGGGGCAACCCGGGCCGGCGACCACAAAGGTGTTGGGGAATCCGGCAACCGAAAGTCCCATGTATGACGCCGGCGCTTCTTTCCACTTCTTCGAGAGCGAGACTCTGTCGCGCCCCCGAACGTCGATGCGCGACAGGGCGCCGGTCACGCCGTCGAAGCCGGTGGCCAAGATGATCATGTCCACGTTGTACTCGCCGGCGGTCGTGCGGAATCCAGACGGTGTGATGGCAAGAAGCTCTTCGTCGCGGAGGTCCACGAGCGTCACGTTGTCACGGTTGTAGGTCTCGTAGTAGTCCGTGTCGATGCACAGCCGCCGCGTGGTGATGAAGTGGTCGGGCATGAGCTTCTCCGCAAGCGCGGGGTCGGCAATGCGCGAACGGATTTTCTCCCGCGCGAACGACGCAGTGAAATTGTTGGCTTCTTCACTAGCGACAGTGTCCACAATGGCGCTCGCAAAGCGCATGGGCGAACCGTAGTTGTAGTTCCGTTCCAATTCGGCACGCGCGAGATCGGGCCCCATCGCGGCAAAGGGCTCCCCGCGGGTTTCGGTAACGCAGCCCAGCATCTGCTTGCGGGCCTCAGCCCGGTACTCCTTGTAGCGCGCCTTGACATCGGCCACGCGCTCTGGCGAGAGTGAGGCGTTATGCGCGGGAAGTGAGAAACTCGGCGTTCGCTGCAAGACAAAGAGGTGCTCGGCAGTTTCGGCAACGATGGGGATTACCTGTATGCCCGTTGACCCCGTGCCCAAGACCGCTACCCGCTTTCCGGCAAAGCTCACGGGCTCATGCGGCCAGGTGGCCGGGTTGAGTAGCTCGCCTTGAAACGAGTCCATTCCCGGAATGTCGGGAATCTTAGGGATGGAGAGCATGCCGGTTGCCCAGACGACGTATTTGGTGTCGATGACGCCCCCTGTGGTCTGAACCGTCCAGCGCTGACGTGCTTCGTCCCACGTGGCACCCGTAACTTCGTTGTCAAAGCGGAAGTCTTTGGTGACGTCTAATTTCTTCGCGACGAATTCGAGATAAGCAAGGATGTCGGGTTGGGCGGGGAACTTCTCCGTCCACACCCACTCCTGTTGAATTTCTTCGTTGAACGAATAGGAGTAGTCGAGGCTCTCGACATCGCAACGAAGTCCGGGATAACGATTCCAGTACCAGGTTCCACCCACGCCGCTGCCGCGTTCGATTCCTATCACTTTGAGACCGAGCTCATGCGCCATATGAACCATGTAGATTCCGGCAAAGCCTGCTCCTACAACAACGATGTCGGTCGTGTCGGTTTGTGTGGTGCTCACGTTGATACCTTTCGCCAATGAAAGAGGTGTGCTCGATAGTTGCATAAAACTGTGAGTTTTTCTTGGCCGATGGCGCATCGAAACTGTGCGTGTGCGCAGTGGTCGGTGCGACGACTTTACTCGGCACCAAAAATCGCCTTGACTGGAGTGGAAAATGTTGTCGACACATTCCAAGGAGATGCCCATGAAGACCACTGCTGCGGTTGCGTTTGAAAAAGAACAACCTCTTGTGATGACCGAGCTCGATCTCGACGACCCGCGCCCCGGTGAGGTGCGCATCAAGATGGTTGCCAGTGGCGTCTGCCACACCGATGCCATTGTGCGCGACCAGTGGTACCCCACTCCGCTTCCGGCAGTTCTTGGTCACGAGGGCGCCGGAATCGTGGATGCCGTGGGTGAGGGCGTCACCAAGGTTGCGGTGGGTGACCACGTCCTTCTGAGTTTCGCCCACTGTGGTGAGTGCGCCAACTGCTCGTCGGGGAAGCCTGGCTACTGTGTCAGTTTCTTTGGCGACAATTTTGGTGGCCGTCGTGCGGACGGATCATCCTCACTGTCGCACGAGGGCACTCAGATATCGTCACACTTCTTTGGGCAGAGTTCGTTTTCGCAGTTTGCCAACGTGCCTCTGAACTCGGTCGTCAAGGTGCCTAAGTCGGCCCCCCTCGAGATTCTGGCTCCGCTCGGTTGCGGAATTCAGACCGGCGCTGGCGCCGTGCTCAACTCGTTGGCGCCCGAGGCGGGCTCCTCGATAGCTATTTTCGGTGCGGGCGCAGTGGGTCTTTCCGGCCTCCTGGCCGCGGTGATTGCAAACTGCACAACCATCATTGCGATCGACGTGCACGATAGCCGTCTCGCATTGGCCAAAGAATTGGGGGCAACACACACTATCAACGCCGCCAAGGCCAACGTCATTGAAGAAGTCCAAAAGATTACGGGTGGCGGGGTCAACTACGCTCTCGAAACCACGGGAGTGGCTCAGGTCTTTACCGACATGACATTTTGCCTCGGTGTGAAGGGTCACGCTGTTGTGGTGGGAGCCGCAGCCATGGGCACCAACGCCAACTTCGATATCGGGTCGCTTTTGCCGCTGGGTATCTCGGTCACCTTCGTGGTGGAGGGCGACTCGGTTCCCTCGAAGTTCGTGCCGCAGCTCGTCGACCTCTACGAGCGGGGGCTCTTCCCGTTCGATCGCCTGCTGAAGTCATACCCCTTCTCCGAGATCAACACGGCGTTTGATGACTCGGCTTCGGGCGTGACGCTCAAGCCCGTGGTGATCTTCTAGCAGCTTCCTGCGTGCGCCTGCTGCGCGATCCGGCGCCGGTGCATTTTGATTCCCAGGCAATTCGGATCCGATGCTATTCGCGATGTTGTGGCGTATCCTTGGAGCAGCACAGAAGATATCTGAAACCGTATACGATATTGCTGTAACGAGAAGTGGGGTGGCACGTTCATGACATCGAAGGCACACGTTGACGGAGTCGCGCAGACGATCTCCGTAACGGACTTTGCCTCGTGGCGTGCACTCGTGTCCCAGTCGTTCGTTCCGCTCAACGTGACCGCGCGATCGACGGGTAGCTTCGCAGCCCGACTGCGGTCGCGGTCATTAGGCGACGTCTTCGTGAGTGAGGTGGGCGCAAACCCGCACAGCGTGGAGCGCACCCCCGATCTCATTGCCGCGGGCAACGCACCCTTCTTCAAACTGTCACTGCAGTTAGCCGGAACGGCACTCCTCATGCAAGACGGGCGAGAGGCGGTTCTCTCACCCGGGGACATGGCCATTTACGACACTCAGCGCCCCTACACCCTCACTTTTGACGATGATTTTCGCACCCTCGTGCTCATGTTTCCCCAGACGGTGATCGATTTGCCGCCCGATGCCGTGGCGCAGATCACGGCTCACCGAATCGCGGGTGACGAGGGCATTGCGCGCGTGGTGGCTCCTTTTCTCGCGCACCTCACCGACAACATGGAGCGGCTCACGAGCCACAGCGGCCTTCGCCTGGCACACAACACGGTTGATTTGGTCACCACCATGCTGCACAGCGAGCTCGACACTCATGTGAGCGGGCACAGCACCAGCCACCGGGCAGCACTGATTCACGATATTCGCGCCTATATAGATGACAACCTCGCCAATCCCGGCTTGAGCCCCGCATCGATTGCCGCCGCCAACTTTATTTCGACGCGCCACCTGCACGGTGTCTTCAAGGATCAGGGTGTGACCGTTTCGGCCTGGATTCGCTCGCGACGTCTGGAGCACTGTCGACGCGATCTAGCTGATGCCATCTTTGCCGATCGCCCGGTTTCTGCGATTGCTGCCCGCTGGGGCTTTACCGACGCGTCACACTTCTCTCGTCTATTTCGAGGAACGTTTGGTGAGCCACCCACCGAGTTCCGCGAACGCGTGCTGGGCACCGAAAACCTACTCGTTATCAAATCGTAATTTCGTTGAATTTCTCAACCAATAAGCTAAAAATCCCCGAAAAATCAAGGGTTTTTCTTTCGTGCGCTGTGAGTCATGCGCATTTCCGAAACGAACAACATTTGGACTAGACAGCCCCCGTACGGTTGACTCAGAATAGGTGGCGAGGGCATTCGCCTTCCTTTGCAACTGCAGTGCGGCAGTTTGTCTGATTTGTCCGACAGGCCCTCACTTCATGCGCCGAGGCAGATCGGATGCTCTCTCTCACCGACTCGGTAGGACTTCTACCGAGACTCTGGATAAGGTCACAGCAATGTGACTGAAACTAACCGAGAGGCAATATCAATGCGTATTTCCAAGAAAGTGCTAGCAGTAGCAGCCGTCGCCGGCGCCACTGCACTGGCTCTTGCTGGATGTTCGGCCGGCGGAAGTAGCGGCCCTGCAACTGGCGACCCCATCGTTGTGGCTGCTAACTCCAGCCTGACCTTCTTCCCTGAGGCACCCGAGGCAGTAAAGGCCGTCTTTGACGAGTTCAACGCTGCTGGCGGCCTCGACGGTCGTCCCCTCGAGTACCTCGTGTGTGACGACAAGGCTGACCCAGCTGCTTCGGCACAGTGCCAGAAGGACGCTCTGTCCGCTGGCGCCGTAGCAATGGTTGGTTCCTCCTCGCTCATTGACTGCAACGTCAACTGGCAGACCTGGATCGACAACGACCTGGTTTCGTACCAGGGAACGGGTGTTGACCCTTACTGCTTCGGAACCCCGAACGTGGCACCTGCCAACACCGGTCCGTTCTTCGACGCTCAGGCAACGATTCAGCAGGCTGCCAACGATGGCCACACGGCCCTCTGTACGCTGGTGACCTCGATCGACCCGGCAACCAAGCAGGCCTACAACGACATGAAGGCCAACTGGGAAGCATTCTCGGGTCAGACCATGGCTGGCTGGGACGACACAATGCCCTACGGTGCTGACTACACGGCAAACGTGAACGCTCTGCTCGGAAACAACTGTGACGCAATGGTGTTCCTGAGTGTGGGACCGGACGTTATCGCCATGATCGGCGCCCTGACGCAGGCTGGTAGCTCGCTGCCCGTTTACGTTCAGACCTCGTGCTACGACCCCACGTTTGCTGCTGCTATCACGGCATACACTGGACCCGTTTCCAGCGCCGCAGAGTTCGCACCTCTCGAAGAGTCCGTGAACGATGACTTCCGTGCACTGATGGAGTCCGCTGGAGTCAAGCTGTCGTCGTTCGCACAGGGTGGTTACCTTGCTGCGCAGGACTTCATCGCAGCTCTCAAGACCGTTGAGGGTGAGATCACCGCGGCTTCTGTTTCGGCAGCTGCCAAGGCTCAGACCGAGCCCAACGCAAACTCGATGCGCGGTAACCCGTGGATCTTCGGCCCCGGCGAAGCTCACCAGGCCAACGCATCGGCTTGGGAAGTTCTCGTTGAGCCCGGTTCCGGCGTGTGGACCTCGATTGGTCCCTGGTACGGCGCTGAGGAGATTGGCTTCAAGCCACTCCCCGTCAGCTAGTTATCTGGCTTAGGCCAGAGCGTGGGAGGTCTCCTCTGGGGGCCTCCCACGTTCAACACAGAAACATGTTTTACGCGCTAGAGTTTCATCGTTAGTCCGTCACGTATTCGAGGAGGAATCGTGCTTTCGTCCGCAATCACGGGCATCGGCCCCGGAGGCGTTTATGCGTCAATCGCCGTTCTGCTGATTCTCATGGCCCAGCTCACGCGCACCGTGAACTTTAGCCAGGTGGCCGTGGGCATGATCGGCGCCTATTTCAGCGTCGGACTCGCCGCTGGCCAACTTCAAACCGGTTTGCGTCTTCCGTTCAAACTTCCCATGATCGTTGCGGTAATCCTCGGAATTCTCATTGCCGGATTGGTCTCGGCCCTGATTGGCTGGATCATCGCCCAGTGGTTGCCGGAAGCCTCTTCCACGGCCCGTTCCGCCGTCACCGTTGCCGGACTTCTTTTGCTTATTTCAGGGGCATTCCTCCTCTTCGGATCTCGACCCCAGCCCTTCACTCCCATCATCTTTGGTCCGCTCGTCGAGCTGCCGGGCAACATCATCATCACGAGAATTGCCCTCTTCAGTCTGGGTGTAGCTCTCGCGGTTGCCTTGCTGGCCAAGTTGCTCCTCTCGCGCACCATGCTTGGCGTTCGTTTGCGCGCTATCGCCGATCGTCAGACTGCCGCCGAACTCTTGGGTGTCAACGTGAAGCTCATGAACGTGTCGGTCTGGTTCTTCACGGGGATCATTTCGGGACTTTTGGTAGTCTTCATTGCTCCGACTCAAAGTACCGACATCGTGACACTGTCGATGTTGATTGTCCCGGGCGCCGCGGCTGCCCTCATCGGCGCATTCAAAAACATTTGGGCGGGCTTGATCGGTGGCATCGGCTTGGGCGTCGTTCAGGGCTACTTTGCCGGCCTACCTGAATTCCTTTACGTTCGAGACTGGGTGCCCATTGTTGTCATCATCGTGTTCCTGCTGTGGAACCAGCGCAAGGAGGTTTGGGATGTCGCGCGCTAATCGTATTCTCTTGCAAGGCCCGGCATGGTTGCCGTGGGCCATCTCCGGCGGCGCAGTTGTGGTGGGACTCATCCTGAGCTTCGCTCTGCCCGACCAAAAGACCATCAGCATCTTCACGTCAATCCTGATTACGAGTGTCTCGCTCATGGGCCTTGGCGTGGTCACGGGTTCGGCCGGAATGATTGCTCTGTGTCAGCTCACCTTTGCTGCCGTGGGCGCCTGGGTTGTTGAGTGGCTTTTTGTGAACGATCTGTTCACGTTCCTGGGCCCGGTTCGGTTTGTGGTGCTCGTCATCATCGGTGGTTTGGTGGCTGCCGTCGCCGGCTTCATCGTGGGACTTCCCGCCCTGCGCCTTCGCGGGGTTAACCTCGCCGTTTTGACGCTGGGTGTTGCGGCGGCCGTGGACCTGTCGCTTGCCAAGTTGGGCTTCCCTGCCCTGGTGGCGGGCGAGCGCATCGAACGTCCCTTCGACCTCGGGGTCTCATCCGTGGAGAGCGATCGCGGCTATGCCATCTTTGTGGTTGTGGCCGTCGCCCTCATTGCCGTGATGATCATCTTCTTGCAGCGCAGCAACTGGGGCGCATCCTGGAAGGCAGTTGCGTTCTCAGAGCGCGGGACGGCCTCTGCGGGAACCAACGTTCGCACGGCAAAGCTCTCGGCGTTTGCCGTGAGCGCCTTTGTG
>CAIWRM010000114.1 GCA_903915075.1 uncultured Microbacteriaceae bacterium | reverse complement strand
TGCCCGAAATGTGGGCAAGAACCTTGTGGCCGTTGGTCAACTCCACGCGGAACATGGCGTTGGGCAGCGCTTCGACAACCGAGCCTTCGATCTCGATAACGCCGTCTTTCTTGGCCATACACTCACTTCGTTTACATCGTGCTTCTGGTCGTGCGTGCCCGCAGGATTGCGGACCGGACGTCTTGAGACACGCCGACAGGCATGGCAATAGACACCAAGGGTTAATACTACGTGGTATACAGGCCGCGCGCCAATCGAGACGGCATTCGTGCGGCCCTGAAGAAGAGGCTATGCAGGGCGAACGGGCGTGACGCCCCAGTCGGCAAGGTCAGCGGCTCCGCCGTCGACCGCCGTGGTGACCCAGATGCCGTCCTTGTGCACGGCAACCGTGTGCTCCCAGTGGCAGGCGGACAGGCCGTCAACCGTGGAGACCGTCCAACCGTCGTCGAGCACCTTCGTGGCCGGACTCCCCCACGTCACCATGGGCTCAATCGCCACAACGAGACCCGGTTTCACATCCGGACCTTTGCCCTTGACGCGGAAGTTGAAGACGGGCGGATCCTCGTGCATCGAGCGCCCGATTCCGTGACCCACGTACTCGGTGAGAATTCCGAACTCGTGGCCGAGCCGGGATCCCTCGTCTTCGATGTAGCCCTCAATCGCGTCACCGAGTTCGTTGAGGTGCTTGGCGCTGGCAAGTCGCGCGATGCCCGCCCAAAGTGAACCGCGCGTCACCGCCGAAAGGGTTTCGCGCTCGGCAACGAGTTCCGGGCGGGAGGCATCCGGCAACACCACCGTCATGGCGGCGTCCCCGTTCCAGCCGCCCAGAATGGCACCGGCATCGATGGAGACGATATCGCCGGCGGCCAAGACACGCGCGGCGGGAATTCCGTGCACCACCTCATCGTTGACCGACGCACACACGGTGTGCCGGTACCCCGGCACCAGCTTGAAGTTTGACGACCCGCCGCGCATCACGATGGCGCGCTCCGCCGCAGCATCCACCTCGAGCGTGGTTGCGCCCACAGCAATCGTCTTACGCGCCGCATCGAGAGCAGCGGCCGTCGCCAACCCGGGCTCCACCATGAGCCGAATCTCTTCGGCCGTCTTGTAGATGTTGGGGCGTGCGAACACGGGGATGCTAGACAGCCGAGATGTTGCGCTGAGAAAGTGCGTCGACAATGCGCGAAGTGACCTCGTCGACGGCGCCGAGGGCGTTCACGCGAACCACGAGGTCGCGCTTGTCGTAGACGGCGATGATTGGCGCTGTCTGCTCGGCATAGACATCCATGCGGTGACGAATCACCTCTTCGGTGTCGTCGATCCGACCCTGTTCGATGGCGCGCTTGAGGAGGCGGGCCACCACCTCGTCGGTTTCGGCTTCGAGGAGAACGACAGCGTCCACGCCCGCGTGGTCGATGGAAAGAATGCGGTCGAGTTCGTTTACCTGATCGATGGTGCGGGGATAGCCGTCGAGCAAAAACCCGGCACGAGCGTCGGTCTCGCCGAGACGAGCTGCCACAATCTCGTTGGTGAGGTCGTCGGGAACATACTCACCGGCTTCCATAATCGCTTTTACCTGCAGGCCCAGGGGCGTTCCGTTCACAACATTGCTTCGAAAGATATCCCCGGTAGAAATCGCGGGGATGCCGTATGTCTCGGCAAGAATCGCGGCCTGCGTACCCTTACCGGCGCCTGGCGGGCCGACGAGGAGCAGGCGCGTCACTTGAGAAGACCCTCGTAGTGTCGCTGCTGCAGTTGCGAGTCAATCTGCTTTACGGTTTCGAGACCCACACCCACGATGATCAGAATTGACGTTCCACCGAAGGGGAAGTTGGTGTTGGCTCCCAATAGCGTGAGCGCCACCAGCGGGATGAGGGCGACCAGACCGAGGTAAAGCGAACCGGGAAGGGTGATGCGGGTCAGCACGTAGTTGAGGTACTCGGCTGTGGGGCGACCCGCGCGGATACCCGGAATGAAGCCGCCGTACTGCTTCATGTTCTCGGCAACCTCTTCGGGGTTGAAAGTGATGGCCACGTAGAAGTAGGTGAATCCCACGATGAGCAGGAAGAACAACGCCATGTACATGGGGCTGTCACCCGTGGTGAGGTTGTTGGTGATCCAGATCACCCACTCTGCAGCGGGCTGACCCGCGGCCGGCTGGTTGAACTGCGCGATGAGCGCCGGCAGGTAGAGCAGCGACGACGCGAAAATCACCGGAATAACTCCGGCCATGTTGACCTTGAGCGGAATGTAGGTGTTGTTTCCGCCGTAGGTGCGTCGACCAACAATGCGCTTGGCGTACTGAACAGGGATGCGTCGTTGGGACTGCTCAACGAAGACGATGAGGCCCACGATGACCAAGCCAACGGCCAGAACGACCAGGAACGTGTTGATTCCCTTGCTGGCAAAAATCGAGCCCATCGACTGCGGGAAGATCGACGCAATCGAAATGAAGATGAGCAACGACATGCCGTTGCCAATACCGCGCTCGGTGACGAGCTCGGCCATCCACATGATCAAACCGGTACCCGCGGTCATCGTGATGACCATGAGCAGGATGGCGTACCACGCCTCATTGGTCAGCAGCTGCGCACAGGCCGGCTCCGAAGAGTTGCCAAATAGCGCGCCGCTGCGAGCCACAGTGATGAGCGTGGTCGACTGCAGAATACCCAAGGCAATGGTGAGGTAACGCGTGTACTGGGTGAGCTTGCTCTGGCCAGCCTGCCCCTCCTTGTGGAGAGCCTCAAAGTGAGGAATGACCACACGGAGGAGCTGGATGATGATCGACGCCGTGATGTACGGCATGATTCCTAGAGCAAAAATGGAGAGTTGGAGCAGAGCACCACCGGAGAACAGGTTCACCAGTTCGTAAAGACCCGACGTGTTCTGGTTTGCCGCCAGACACGTTTGCACGTTCGAGAAATCTACGAACGGGCTGGGGATAAACGAGCCCAGACGGAACAGCACAACAATTCCCAGCGTGAACGCAAGTTTGCGTCGCAGGTCGGGGGTGCGGAATATCCGTCCGATAGCGCTAAACACGATTTGTCTCCGTTTTCGAGCGAGAAGGTGGTCGGGCTACTTGACGGATCCGCCGGCGGCGACGATCTTTTGCTCAGCCGAGCTCGAGACCTTATCTACGGTGACATTGAGTTTAACCGCAATGTCTCCGTTGCCGAGGACCTTGACCTTTTCGTTCTTGCGAACGGCACCCTTCGACACGAGGTCGATGATGGTGACATCTCCACCCGAGGGGTAGAGCTCGGCAAGCTTCTCGAGGTTTACCACCTGGTACTCCACGCGGAAAGGGTTCTTGAATCCGCGAAGTTTCGGGGTGCGCATGTGCAAGGGCATCTGACCACCCTCGAAACCAATTTTGACCTGGTAACGAGCCTTGGTTCCCTTGGTTCCACGACCGGCTGTCTTACCCTTTGAACCTTCACCACGACCCACGCGCGTGCGGGGCTTCTTGGATCCGGCTGCGGGACGCAGGTGGTGCACCTTGATAACCTGATCGCGCTTCTCGACAACAGGCTTCTTAGCCTTGGGCGTTGACGTCTTAGGCGCAGCGGCCTTGGGGGCCTCAGCTTTTGCTGCGGCTGAGGCAGGCGCGGCGGCCTTCTCTGCAGCGGGCTTGTCCGTTGCAGGCTTGGCGGCAGCAGCCGTTGCGGGCTTGACAGCGGCGGCCTTCTCGGCAGCTGGCTTCGCTGCGGCAGCTTGAGGTGCTGCAGCCTTCGGCGCAGCAGCTTTAGGGGCGGCAGCCTTAGCGGCGGCGGCCTTGGGAGCAGCAGCTTTCTCGGTAGCCGGCTTGGCAGCAGCAGCCTTGGGGGCTGCAGCCTTAGCCGCGGGCTTCTTTTCTTCAGCCATTAGTCAATCTCCTCGACCTTTACCAGGTGAGCCACGGTGCGCACGTAGCCACGGTTTACCGGGCTGTCTTCTTTGACGACAATGTCGCCAATGCGCTTGAGGCCCAGACTGCGAAGCGTGTCGCGCTGGTTTTGTTTTTCACTGATGATGGACTTGATTTGCGTCACCTTGAGACGAGCAGCCATTAGACACCTGCCTTTGCAGCGGCCTTTTCGGCCGCAGCGGTTGCCTTGGCGGCATCCTTTGCAGCCGCGAGGGCCTCAGCTTCGGCACGCACGAGACGCGCCGGAGCAACCTGATCGAAATCGAGGCCACGACGGGCGGCCACGGCTCGAGGCTCTTCGAGCTGCTTGAGGGCCTCGACGGTGGCGTGAACGATGTTGATGGTGTTCGACGAACCCAACGACTTGCTCAGCACGTCGTGAATTCCGGCGCACTCGAGTACGGCACGAACCGGACCACCGGCGATAACTCCGGTACCGGCAGCAGCCGGGCGCAGCAGAACCACACCGGCGGCAGCTTCACCCTGAACGGGGTGAGGAATCGTCTGACCAACGCGGGGGACGCGGAAGAAGTTCTTCTTAGCATCCTCGACACCCTTGGCGATTGCCAGGGGTACCTCCTTAGCCTTGCCGTAACCAACACCCACCATGCCGTTACCGTCTCCCACAACGACCAGTGCGGTGAAGCTGAAGCGACGACCGCCCTTGACCACTTTGGAAACACGGTTGATAGTAACAACGCGCTCGAGGAACTGGCTCTTCTCGGCGTCACGATCGCGGCTGTTGCGACCCTGGTTGGGGTTGCGCTCGCGCGATCCGCGGCGTGCCTCACGAGGCTCGTTACGGTTGTCGGCACTTTCGGCAGCCGGAGCTGCTTCGGCGCCTTCGGCGGCATCCGTTGTCACAGCTGCGTCGGCAACAGCTTCACCAGCTGCTTCGACAGCGACAACCTCTTCGGTCACTTCTGGGGTTTCGATTTCTTCGCTCACAGGCTCAGTCCTCCCTCTCGGGCACCATCGGCAATCGCGGCAACGCGACCGGCGTACTTGTTTCCACCGCGGTCAAACACCACGGACTCGATACCGGCCTTCTTGGCGCGCTCGGCAACGAGCTCACCGACCTTTTTAGCCTTAGCGGTCTTGTCGCCGCTGAAGGTGCGCATGTCGGCCTCGAG
>CAIWRM010000113.1 GCA_903915075.1 uncultured Microbacteriaceae bacterium | reverse complement strand
TACGGAAATGCCGCGGCCAACGCCAACATCACGTACGCAACGGGCTCGTCGTTCAACTATTACAACGATGTTCCCGAATTGGTAAAGGACACCTCGTTCGGTACCTACGAGAAGATTTCTGACTCGCCCCTCGTGGTGAAGTACACCCTCGCCGACACGGCCAAGTGGTCTGACGGTCAGCCCGTTACGGCCGCCGACCTCATGCTGACCTGGGTCGCTGTGGGTGGCGTTTACAACGACACCGAATTCGACCCCTCGGAGTACATGGATCCCGATACGGGAGAGCTCAACGGCGAGCAGCCGACTGACATCGTCTACTTCGACTCCGGTGCCGACCCCACCAATCCCACGGGCCTCGGTCTGGTGACCGACGTCCCCGAGGTGAGTGCCGATGGCAAGTCCGTCACGCTCACCTACTCCAGCCCCTTCGTGGACTGGGAGCTTGCTTTCAGCGTTGGTCTTCCCGCACACATCATCGGCAAAAAGGCCCTCGAGGCAGGGTCGAACGCCGACGGTGCTACCGCGGTTCTCACGGCCATTCAGGACAAGGACACCACGGCACTCGCCGCAATCTCCAACTTCTGGAACACCGCTTACAACTTCACCGAGTTGCCGACGGACGCTGAACTCCTTGTAGCCAACGGTCCCTATGTGATTAGCGACTTTGTTGCCGACCAGTACATTACGCTGACCGCCAACAAGAACTACTCCGGTGCGCACAAGCCGAAGGTCGAAGAGATCTCGGTTCGTTTTATCACCGACCCGATGGCTTCGGTTCAGGCACTTCAGAACGGTGAAGTTCAGATCATCTCGCCCCAGGCCACGGCCGACGTGGCAGATGCCCTGAACGCGCTTGACGTGACCACGCTCTTCGGAGACGAGGGCACCTACGAGCACATCGACCTTCAGTTCGCCAACGGTAAGAGCGGAACCATGGACAACCCCAAGCTCCGCGAGGCGTTCATGAAGATCATTCCTCGTGCCGACATCGTGGAGAAGCTGATCGTGCCCCTGAACGCGAATGCTCAGGTGCGTAATTCGCAGCTGTTCCTGCCGGGCGCTGCAGGATACGACGACTCGGTGGCAAACAACGGCTCTGCCGCTTACGCCGAGGTTGACATCGAGGGCGCCAAGGCGCTCATCGCTGAGTCGGGTGTGACCAACCCTGAGGTCTGCATGCTCTTCAGCTCGACGAACCCTCGTCGCGCCAACGAGTTTGCACTCATTCAGCAGTCGGGTGCGCTCGCCGGATTCAACGTCACCGACTGCTCGAGCGAAGAGTGGGGTGGACTCCTGGGAACACCGGGCGCCTATGACGCCTCGCTGTTCGGATGGCAGTCGACCAGCCTCGGTGTGACCAACAGCAGCCCGACGTTCAAGACGGACGGTATCAACAACCTCAACTACTACAGCAACCCCGAGGTTGACGCGCTGCTCGAGCAACTCGATGCTGAGTTCGATCCCGCTAAGCAGATTACTCTGCAGCAGGAAATCGACAAGCTGCTCTGGTCGGACTTCTACGGAGTCACGGTCTTCCAGTTCCCTGCCGTCACGGCCTACGACCAGACCAAGATTGCGAACGTCTCGCAGTCGCCGCTGGCCCCCACGTTCTTCTGGAACATCTGGGAGTGGGCGCCCGTTTCCTAGGTAACGGATGACCACCATGTAACCGCCTGTGGGCGTCGAGGCACCCGCCTCGACGCCCACAGCGTTCTTCCCATTAGCATGGGACGACTCACCGGAGAGGATGTGCACGAATGATTTCTTTTGTTGTGCGTCGCCTCGGCATCTCTCTCCTCATCTTCTTAGCTGCCACGTACCTGATGTACGTGCTCACCGCCCTCTCGGGTGACCCGCTCGCCGACCTGCGCACCAGCACCTCGCCGCAGAAGGCACAGCTCATCGCTTCGCGAACAGCTCTGCTTAATCTCGACGTTCCCGTCTACCTCAGGTATTTCATCTGGTTGGGCGGCGTGGGCAAGTGCTTCATAGGCCAGTGTGACCTCGGCGTCACCATTCAGAATCAACCGGTCAGCGTTCTTCTCGCTCAGGCCGCATCCTCGACGCTGCAGCTGGTGACAATTGCCGCCATTGTGGCCATCATTCTTGGTCTGGTCGTGGGTATCACTACCGCGCTGCGCCAGTACAGTTCTTACGACTACGGGGTCACGTTCATCTCGTTCCTGTTCTTCTCGCTGCCTATCTTCTGGGTGGCCGTGCTGCTCAAGCAGTACCTGGCCATCGGGTTCAACGACTTCCTCGCGGCCCCCGACATACCGTGGTGGTTTATCGCGGTGGCGGCTCCCTTATTGGGTCTCTTCTGGATGCTCGTGCTTCCGTGGCGGGGACGCGCGCGACTCTGGACTTTTCTCATCGCCCTAGCCGCGTCGGCCAGCATGTTGATGTACATCAAGCTGTCCAATTGGTTCACCTACCCGCACATCGGCATTGTCGGTCTGCTGGTGACCGGGGCCGCCATTGCGTTTGGCGTGACGGCCATTTCCACGGGCCTCCGTAGTCGTCGCGCGCTCTATGCCTCGCTCATTGTTGTCGCCGTGGGCGGTGCCATCTACTTTCCGTTCTTGTACGGCTTCTCGTTTTACCTCGAGCCGTGGAGTTTTGCGTTGCTGGCCGTGGTCACGGTTGCCGCGAGTTTCTTCATCGGCTGGTTCATGGGCAAGCCCGAACGTCTGCCCGTGGCACGCACGGCGGCCATTGTGGGCCTCCTGATGGGTTTCCTCATTACGGTCGACCGCATGATGTACGTGTGGGATGACTTTGCCGGATCCGAACGCGTCAAGGGTCGCCCCATCGCCACGATTGGCGCCATGACGCCGGGTCTCGAGGGCACCATGTGGGTGCACATGGTGGATACCTTTACACACCTCCTCCTGCCCACCATCGCGCTGATTTTGATCTCGTTTGCCGGATACACGCGTTATTCACGTGCCAGCCTGCTCGAGGTCATGAACCAGGACTACATTCGCACCGCACGTGCAAAGGGTCTGTCCGAGCGCACTGTTGTGGTTCGACACGGCTTCCGCAACGCGCTCATTCCCATTGCGACCATCGTGGCGTTTGATATCGGCGGAATCATTGGTGGCGCTGTGATCACCGAGCGCGTGTTCGGATGGAAGGGGATGGGAGCCCTCTTTCAATACGGGTTAGACAATGTGGATCCCAATCCCGTCATGGCCTTCTTTCTCGTCACGGGGTCGCTCGCCATTCTTTTCAATCTTCTTGCTGACATTGTGTATGCCGGCCTTGACCCGCGAATCAGGCTGTCATGACGCGCGGTACGAGACCCCCGATGCCCGAGCCGGCGCCGAGCATCGCTGAGGAGACCAACGAGAACGCGATCGCCCTCAAAGAAATCGAGGGACTGGGTCAGGCTCAGATTGTTCGCCGACGTTTCTTCCGTCATCGCGGTGCCATGATTTCGCTCGTCGTGCTCATGTTCATTGTGCTGCTGGCGTTTACGTCGGTGGGATTTGTGATCGGCGACTGGCAAGTGGGCGGTTGGTGGCAGTACAACTGGGTCACGGCCGTAGCCATTGAAAACGGTGGCATGCCCACGATTGATCTCGCGCGCTTCACGCTGGGCAACCACCCGTTTGGTCAGGACGAGATCGGCCGCGACATTTTTGCCGTCGTCATGCGGGGTGCTCAGCAGTCACTCATGATCATGGTCATTGTGGGATTTATCGGCACAGTCCTCGGCACGGTGGTCGGAGCGGTGTCGGGCTACTACCGCGGTGGCATCGATGGAACCCTCATGCGCTTCACCGACGTGGTCATCACCATTCCCGTGATCGTGATCGGTGCCGTTTTGGGACGCACGGTGGGTATTGCCGGTGCACCGGTGCTGGCCCTGATTCTCGGTGCCGTGGTCTGGACCGGCTTGGCGCGACTCGTGCGCGGAGAGTTCCTGTCACTGCGCGAACGCGAGTTTGTTGATGCCGCTCGAGTGGCCGGCGCCGGTGACGGCCGGATCATCTTCCGGCACATTCTGCCGAACGCCATGGGCGTTATCATCGTCAACGCCACGCTGCTCATGGCATCCGCCATCCTCATCGAAACCGGCCTCAGTTTCTTGGGCTACGGTGTTCAGGCGCCCGACACGTCGCTCGGAAAGATTGTCAGCGAGAACCAGGTGGCCTTCGCCACGCGCCCATGGCTCTTTTGGTGGCCGGGTGTGTTCATCATTGCCATCGCCCTGTGCGTGAACTTCATCGGTGACGGACTGCGCGACGCCTTTGACCCGAGGCAGAAGCGCATGCCCACAGCCCGGCACATGGCCCGTGCGACCAAGGTGGAATCCTCGTGAGGCGCGAGACGGTGCGACTAAGCAGTGGCCACGCCCACCACGGCGAGCACCAGCAGAACCGCCGTGACGGCGAGCGATACGACGTGCCAGCGGGTCGTCACCTGAGCAGCGGGACCCGCGGAGGGATTATCCAGGGCATCCTGCCAACGACGGCGCACCACAAAAGCCACCGAGCCGCTCTCCGTGTTCGGCGCATCGCCGGGACGAACGCTTTCTTGTTGGCGCCCCCGGCGCAGGCTTCGAAAGTCCGCGAGGCTCAGGCTCAGGGTCTGGTGACGACCCGGCGCGGGAGCCGCCCAAGCGGTCACTTTTCCTGCCGTGGTGGTCACGGCCAGTGCGTAACGCGTTTCCACAGCGGTCAGGCAGGCGAAGGGAATCGCCCAGGTGCGACCCACATTGATCACGATGAGGTGTGCCGAATCAAC
>CAIWRM010000112.1 GCA_903915075.1 uncultured Microbacteriaceae bacterium | reverse complement strand
CCTGCTGACGCGGAGCGCGTTAAGCGAAACGCCGAGAGATTCTTACCGAACGATGAACAGGTGCAGCAGGGCATCCCGCGACGTGACCACGACCCCGCCATCATCGACCGGAGACAGGGTGACGTTCTTGCCTTCCACGCTCGCGACGATGTTGGCACCTGGCACGAGTCCTGCGTCACGCATGGCGCGCAATAGCTCGGCATCAGACTGAATGGGCTCCCCCAATCGCTTGAGCATGCCCTCCGCGCGACCGCGCCCTTCGACCACGGATTCGGCCAGCGAAATGACGCCGTCCGAGAACTCACGCGACGGCGTGAATCCCAGTTCTTCAAGTCCCGGAATGGGGTTGCCGTAGGGAGATTCGTGGGGGTTGCCGAGCAGCGCGATGATGCGGCGCTCCACCTGCTCGCTCATAACGTGCTCCCATCGGCACGCTTCTTCGTGCACAAACTCCCACTCGAGACCAATCACATCGGCCAGCAAGCGTTCGGCGAGCCGGTGCTTACGCATCACCGAGACCGCGTCGCGTCGACCCGCGTCGGTGAGCACCAGAAGCCGATCATCAGCAATCGCAACAAGACCGTCGCGCTCCATTCGTGCAACCGTCTGAGACACGGTGGGGCCCGAGTGCCCGAGGCGCTCCGAAATACGCGCGCGAATGGGGACCAGGCCCTCTTCTTCAAGCTCGAGAATGGTGCGCAGGTACATCTCAGTGGTGTCGATGAGATCTGCCATGTGCCGTAAATTCCTATCGGGGTTGCGCGCAATGACGCACAGTGCTGTGAACCCATGTTACGGGCGCACATACCTGCCCGCACACACTTCTAGACTTGAGAACATGGCCGACATCACAATCCCCCAGACCCTCCTTCCGCGCGACGGCCGATTTGGATGCGGACCGTCAAAGGTTCGACCCGAACAGGTGGCGGCCCTCGCCGGTCCCGGTGCCGCACTGCTGGGCACGTCTCACCGCCAGGCTCCGGTCAAGGACCTTGTGGGTCGAGTTCGTCGCGGACTCTCCGAGCTTTTTGCTCTCCCCGACGGTTACGAGGTCTTGCTGGCAAACGGGGGCTCAACGGCATTTTGGGATGCGGCCGCGTTTTCGCTCATTGAAAAGCGCAGCGAGAATCTGGTGTTTGGTGAATTCGGTGGCAAGTTTGCGGCGGCCGCCGCGGCGCCGTGGCTTGACGCGCCTCTCGTGAAGGAGGCACCGGCCGGCTCGCGCAGCGAGGTCGAGATTGCCGAGGGCATCGACGTGTACGCCTGGCCGCACAACGAAACCTCAACGGGTGTGATGGCGCCCGTGCGCAGAGTGGACGCCCCCGGTGCGCTCACCGTCATCGATGCCACGAGCGCGTCCGGTGGCGCGATGATCGATGCCAGCCACGTGGACGCCTACTACTTTGCCCCGCAAAAGAATTTTGCGTCTGACGGTGGGCTGTGGTTTGCGCTGGTGTCACCCGCGGCCATCGAACGCATCGAACGCATCGCCGCATCCGGCCGCTATATCCCCGAATTCTTGAGCCTCAAGAACGTTGTCGATAATTCGCGGCTCGAGCAGACTCTCAACACGCCTGCCGTGGGCACGCTGGTCATGATGGAAAACCAAATCGATTGGATGAACGCCAGCGGCGGTTTGGCCTGGTGCGATGCCCGCACGCGTGAATCGTCTCAGGTGCTCTACGACTGGGCCGATCGCGTTGACTACGCCACACCGTTCGTCACCAACCCCGATCACCGCTCACAGGTCGTGGTGACCATCGACTTCGACGAAAAAATCGACGCGGCCGCAATCGCCTCTGTGCTGCGGGCAAATGGCGTTGTCGACACCGAGCCCTACCGCAAGCTCGGACGCAACCAGTTGCGTGTCGCAACGTTCACCGCTGTCGACCCCGACGATGTTCGCGCCCTCGTGGCCTGCATCGAATACGTGGTGGAGCGCATTAGCTAAAGATCGCGGCGATCGCCGTCACTCGGGTCATCGAACGAGTCGTCGAAAGAATCATCGTCGTCCACGATGTGCAGGTTGTCCTCGGCAAGATCTTCCTCATTGAGGTGATCGTGCGCGTCTGAGGGCGCCAGGTCATGTTCGTCGATGTCGTCGTCTTCGTCGTCGTCATCATCGTCGTCATCATCGTCGTCATCATCGTCGTCATCGTCGTCATCATCATCGTCATCGTCTTCGTCTTCGTCGTCATCGTCTTCGTCTTCGTCTTCGTCGTCATCGTCATCAATGGGAACGAGGTCATCATCCGCGGAGAGAAGATCGTCGTCATCGACGACCTCAAGTACTTCGGCCTCACTGAGCGTTCCCTCTTCAACGGCCTTGCGTTGAGCCTCGAGGTACTCGGTGAGACGCACAGACCACGGAATCCACTCGGGTGCCACGAGCGCACCCTCGTCGGGCAGCAGCTCGGCTTCGACCACCGTGGGAGCGTCTCCGTCGACGGTGGCCAGCGCCACCGTCCAGAGCCAGCCGGGGTACCCCGCCAGGCCGCACGTGAACTGCAGCACCGTGATGCCGTCGGGTTCGGTGTGTGTGGCAACAAGCGGACCCACCGCATCCATGGGAGCAAAATCGGCGAGCGCCGACATCGCCAGGGCGCGCTGGGCGTCTGTTGCTACGGCCGGTGTTGTGGAGTTAGGCATCGAGTTCTTCTGCCACGCGGCGCAGCATGGCTGCTACCTTTTTTCCGTGCGCGGCATCGGGGTAGTGCCCGTTCTTGAGTTTTGAACCAATGCCATCCATGAGCTTGACAAGATCCTCAACAATAATGGCCATGTCGTCGGCAGGTTTGCGATTTGTTCGAGACACCGTGGGTGCTTCAATCACGCGCACCGAGAGAGCCTGGGGTCCGCGCTTTCCGTCGGCCAGTCCAAACTCGAGCCGCGTTCCCTTGGCAATGCGGGCGCCCTCGGGCACCGCGGACGCGTGCAAGAAGACCTCGCCACCCTCATCTGACGCGATAAAGCCGAAGCCTTTATCCTCGTCGTAAAACTTAACTTTGCCCGTTGGCATGTGCAACTCCCGTATCTCGACCCTGTCAGTTTACCGGCACGAAATACTCTCGCCCTATTCTTGAAGGATGGCCTCTCCTCCCGCACCTGAAACGTCCCGCCTCGAACGGGTCCTCGCCGCCATGGTGGCAGCAATCGTCGGACTCACACTCGTCTGCTTCGCGGCAACCCTGATTGCTTCCGTCACCGGAACAACAGACTTTGCCGTCGGCGTCTGGCCCGCCGTGGCTGCCCTCCCCCTCATCGGCCTGCCCGCCGCGTTCATCCTGCTCGTTGTTCTCATCGTGATTAACTGGTCTCGGCGCCGCAAGTCAACACCGCGCACCAAGTGACCGCGCTTCAGCACGTGCCGCACCCAATCTGGCAGCGTGATGCCCCGTGAGTTCAGCCTTGGCTCTCGTCAACCGTCTGGCTCGTCACGACGAGCAGGTACTTGTCAACGCGCTCGCCATTCGCGTGCCCAAAACAATCGGCGTGCGTGACCTCTTCGATCTGGCCGAAGCACTCCTCGCGCTGCCGAGCATCGATCACGGACTGGCACGCTTGAGCAAAGATGAGCTCGCGCAGGTTGCCGCCGGCAATCCCAGCTCGGACCTCTTTGCCGCATGCGACGCTCTTCTCTTAGGCGATTCCGACCACATTTTCCCCGAGGTTTCTGAGCGGGCCGAACACTGGATCACCGCGGTCGGAGTCGCTTCCGCGACGAGCTCGGCCGAACCGCTGGATGGCCCCTCCTCGGCCACCCCGGACGACGCCGTGGCCGCCCTGCACGAGGGTCTTGTGGCAGTCAACCTGCTAGATGATCTGGTTACCGCCGTCACGCACGTGCCCGCACGCGTCAACGGCACAGGCACCCTTGCCAAGGCCGCCGCTGCGCAGCTCGAGGCTGTGATGCCGCGATCAGATATCGACCTGCAGACACTCGTCACGTGGGCCGTGACCACCCCGCTGGTCAGTGTCCGTCTCGGAACCCTTCACGTGCTGAACGACCACACTTCTGCATGGGCGCAGATGACCACGCTCGAGCGTTGGCTCTGGCTCGTTGCCACGTGGCGTGAGCGCATCCCTCCCGCCGGGCGACGAATCCTGCGCGAGACGACATGGACAGCAGACGACCTCGAGGCGGCAGCCGGGCGCCGGCTCATCGTGAGTCACGCGTGGATCATGCCGGCGTTGACCGAGGCACTGGTCACCGCACGAGTGCTCGGCCTGGTGCGCGGTGCGAACGTGAGTGCCGCTGCCATCGCAGCCCTGGGTGACGGTGCCGGTGACGCCGAAGACGCGCACGTACGCGCTTTCGCCCTGGCCCACGCCCCCGCTGAGACAGAAACGTTCATTGTTCAGCACGACCTGTCTATCATCGCGCCCGGACCCCTCAGCGCTCGTGCCTCGGCACGGCTGCGTGCCCTGTCCCACGTCGAGTCGCGCGGCATGGCCAGCACCTTTCGAATCAGCGCCGAGAGCATCTCGCGTGCGTTGGCAACCGGCGATGACGGTGAGGCGCTTCTGGCCTTCCTGTCGGAGCACTCCCTGACCGAACTGCCGCAGAATCTCGTCTATCTGATCAACGACTTGGCGGCCAAGCACGGCAGCGTGCGGGTCTCGCGGATTGCCGGGCGCACGATGGTTGAGGCTGCCACGGATCAACTGGCCGCACTGCTGGGCGTCGACAGTAATGTGCGACACCTGCAGCTCGCGCCCACGGACGTGCGAACGTTCGCTACGGCCCTCGAACCGCGAGCGGTCATGAGTGTCTTGGTTGAAGCCGGTTATCCCGCAGTATCCGCGGATACCTCACCCGGGCTTGAGGAGGTGCCCGAGGAGGCTCCCGATGCGGCCCTTCACGCACTCGTCACACGCCTCCGCGAGCGCGACGAAGACATCCCCATGGATGCGTCCTGGCTCAAGCGTCAACTCGACTTGGCTATCCGCAACAAACAGCGCGTGACGGTGACGGTGCAGATGCCCGATGGTGAACGGGACTTCGAACTCGAGGTGACGGCACTGGCCAACGGCCGCTTGCGGGGTCGCGACCTTCGCGGGGCCGTGGAACGCACACTCCCGCTCGCTTTCATCACCGCTGTCAGCCCGGCAGGGTAGCCTTAGTATTTATGCCCGACGGACCCCTGATCGTTCAGAGCGATCGCACTGTTTTGCTCGAAGTTGCTCATGCCGATGCCACCTCAGTGCGACACGAGCTCGCGGTTTTCGCCGAGCTGGAGCGGGCGCCGGAGCACATTCACACCTATCGCATCACCCGCCTCGGCCTCTGGAATGCGCGCGCTGCCGGGCACACCGCCGACGAAGTGTTGGGCACGCTTGAGCGCAACGCCAAGTTCCCGGTGCCCTCGAGCGTCAGCACCGACATCGTCGACACCATGAACCGATTCGGTCGTCTCTCGATAGAGCGCGACGCCGACACCCTGATCTTGCGTGGTGACAATCCGGCCGTCCTCACCGAGGTAACCAAAGCAACAAAAGTGCGCGACCTGCTGGTCGATCAGCGACCGGACGGCAGTTACGAAATTGCCGCGTGGGCCAGGGGCACTCTCAAACAGGAGCTGGTCAACCTGGGTTGGCCGGCCGAAGACAATGCGGGCTTTCGTCCCGGTGCCCACAAAGACATCAGCCTCGTCACCGACGGGTGGAACCTCCGGCACTACCAAGAGAATGCCGTGGAGCACTTTCTGAGCGGTGGTTCGGGGGTTGTCGTTCTGCCGTGCGGGGCGGGCAAGACCCTCGTCGGCGTGGGAACCATGGCGAAGGCCAAGACCCACACTCTCATCCTGGTCACTAATACCGTCTCCGCACGCCAGTGGCGCGACGAAATTCTCAAGCGCACCAATCTGACGGCCGACGACGTGGGCGAGTATTCGGGATCACTCAAGGAAATCAAGGCCGTCACCATTGCGACCTACCAAATTCTCACGGCCAAGCGAAAGGGCGAGTTCGCGCACCTTGAGTTGCTCGACGCCCTCGACTGGGGATTGGTCATTTACGACGAGGTGCACCTGCTTCCCGCACCGGTGTTCAAATTGACCGCCGAGCTGCAGGCCCGTCGACGCCTCGGACTCACCGCCACGCTGATTCGCGAGGACGGCCGGGAGTCCGACGTGTTCAGCCTGATCGGGCCCAAGCGCTTCGACGCCCCGTGGAAGGAAATTGAGGCAGAGGGCTATATCTCCCCCGCCGTCTGCGTGGAGATTCGCATCGATCTCGAGGGGGACGAACGGCTCACGTACGCCGCCTCAACCGATAAGGAGCGCTATCGACTGGCCGCCACCAGCTCCACAAAGCTGGCCGTGGTGCGCAAACTCATTGACCGGCATCCGGACGATCGAATTCTGGTCATTGGCCAATACCTCGATCAGCTCGCGGAGCTCGGTGATGCGCTGGGTGTTCCCGAGATCACGGGAGCGACGCCCATCGACGAGCGCGAGCGCCTGTTCCAGGCATTCCGTGTGGGCGAGATTCGGGTGCTGGTCGTCAGCAAGGTGGCCAACTTCTCGATTGACCTGCCTGAGGCCAGTGTGGCCATTCAGGTCAGCGGTGCCTTTGGCTCGCGTCAGGAGGAAGCACAGCGTCTGGGTCGCCTCCTGAGGCCCAAGCAGGATGGTCGCTCGGCCACCTTCTATACCTTGGTCGCTCGCGACACGGTTGATCAGGACTACGCCCAGAATCGACAGCGCTTTTTGGCCGAGCAGGGGTACACCTACGACATCGTGGATGCGTCCAGCCTGTAGTCAGCAGAAATATGTAAACATTCAGGTAGCGTTCAGGAAACGTCAAGATACTGTTCCCATGACTGGACCAAAGATTCTCGTAGTTGATGATGAACCGAACATTCGCGACCTGCTGACCACCAGCCTTCGCTTTGCCGGTTTCGCCGTTCGGGCCGTCGGCAACGGTGCGGCAGCCATTTCTGCCGTGCTCGCCGAAGAGCCCGATCTGATTGTTCTCGATGTCATGCTTCCCGACATGAATGGGTTTAGCGTGACTAAGCGTTTGCGCTCATCGGGATACACCGCCCCCATCCTGTTCCTCACCGCCAAGGACGACACCCAGGACAAAATCATGGGTCTCACCGTTGGCGGCGACGATTACGTCACGAAACCGTTTAGCCTCGACGAAATCGTTGCCCGCATCAAGGCGATTCTGCGTCGCACGATGCAGGAAGACGACGAGATTCTCATCCGGGCCGGTGAGATCTCCATGGACCAAGACACCCACGAAGTGCGTGTCGGCGATCACGTTCTCGACCTCAGCCCCACCGAGTTCAAGTTGCTCCGCTACATGATGCTCAACCCCAACCGTGTGCTCAGCAAAGCGCAAATTCTTGACCACGTGTGGGAGTACGACTTCAACGGCGATGCCGGAATTGTGGAGTCCTACATCTCGTACCTGCGCCGCAAGATTGACCCGGTGGCCTCA
Source organism: uncultured Microbacteriaceae bacterium (assembly GCA_903915075.1). Classification (GTDB taxonomy): domain Bacteria; phylum Actinomycetota; class Actinomycetes; order Actinomycetales; family Microbacteriaceae; genus UBA963. The sequence goes on along the minus strand of CAIWRM010000112.1, from coordinate 933 downwards.
GAGCCGCTCATCCAGACCAAACGCGGCTTCGGATACATGCTCAAGATCGCCAAGGCGTCCTAAAAGCAGAGGCAATACTCAGGCGCGTCCTGACACAATGAGGGCTATGGCATTGTCACTTCCCGACCGGTGGAACGAAGTTTCGCTGCGTACCAAGATCACGGGGGTGACAACGCTGTTGCTCACTCTGGGGCTCTTGGTCACCGGTGTGGGCACCATGACCATGCTTAAGCCCGCGCTCATCGGACAGCTTGACGCGCAAATTCAGGTGATGAGCGCCGACATTTCCCGGGTCGTCAATGCCAGCAGCGAGTCGAGCGGGCTTGCCAAGGCTCCCAACGAGTACTACTACGTTGTGTTGGATGCCTCCGGAAGCCGCCTCGAAGAGAACTGGCTCGACAAGAGCTTGAACGTGCGGCCCGTGGTGCCGGCAAGCCTCACGCTGAGCAAGACGCAGGAGCTCGGCGGGTCAATTTTCGACATGATGAGTCGCGATTCCCGCGTGCGATTCCACGCCGTTGCCGTACCGGTTCAATTTGCCAACTCACCCGACTCGTTTGGCACGGTGGTTGTGGCCCTGGCCACCACCGGCGTCGACCGACTGATGGCCACTTACCTCTCCATCTTTCTGGGCTTCGGCATCGGGGTTGTCATCATTGGCGCCCTCCTCACGCGACTTCTGGTGACCACCACGTTTAGTCCGCTTCGGCGCGTCGAGAAGACTGCCGCTGCCATCGCCGACGGCGACTTCAGTCAGCGTCTGCCGTGGTCCACACCCAACACGGAGGTGGGCCGCGTGACGCGCGCGCTCAACACCATGCTGGGCCGTATCGACCGCGCCTTCGCCGATCGGGCGCGCACCATCGACCAGATGCGCCGTTTTGTTGGCGACGCCAGCCACGAGCTACGCACCCCGCTTGTGTCGGTGCGCGG
>CAIWRM010000111.1 GCA_903915075.1 uncultured Microbacteriaceae bacterium | reverse complement strand
GTCTCGATCACGCTGAGGGCGCGCAGTTGGGCATGGTCGAGTTCTCGGTCCTACCCGACGTTGCCGAGGGCCTCATGGCCGACCTCGAGTTGCGCGGGTGGCGGGTGCACCGGTGACAAGTCCGGTGATCATCGCTCTCGATGGCCCCGCCGGCTCGGGTAAGTCGAGTGTGAGCATGGCGGCTGCGCGTCGGCTGAACTACGCCTACCTTGACACCGGTGCGGCGTATCGGGCCGTGGCCTGGCACGTGCTCCATTCAGGAATTGATGCAGACGATTCCTCGGCGGTAGCCCAGTCTGTGTTGGATCTCGAGGTCTCGTTTGCTGCCGACCCCGACGACTTTGCCGTGTCGGTGGGATCGACGAACGTCACCGAGGCGATTCGCTCTCCGCAGGTGACCGCCCTCGTCAGTGCCGTGGCGCGGGTTCCCGAGGTGCGTGCTTTTCTCAATCAGCGCTTCCGCGAGACCATTGCAAACACCAGGGAGGCCGGCATTGTGGTTGAAGGACGTGACATCACCACCGTGGTGGCGCCCGATGCCGATGCGCGCATCCTGCTCACGGCCGACGAGAGCGTTAGAATGGAGCGTCGGGGACTCGAGGTTCCACCTGAGTCGCGAGACGAGCTAACCCGTCTGGTTCGCGATAGGGATGCGGCCGATGCTCGCGTTTCTGACTTCATGACCGCCGCCGATGGCGTTGTGACCATTGATTCCACGAATCTCACCTTCGACCAGACGGTTGGCGCGGTGGTGGCGCACATCAGGAGTGCCACGACCTAGCAGCTAAGGATTTCCATGTCAGACAAGACCACCTCGCGCGGCGAGGCGACGAACGGCGACGAGTTTGACGATGCCCTCATCGACGACGCCGACGTAGAGCAGCTGGGCGTCACGCTCGAGTCGCTGACCGAAGACGTGGCGCAGGCTCGCGCAGCGGCACTCCGTCAGGGCCTCAACGAGTACGACCTCGACGAAGACGACTTCGATGTTCTCGAGGCGGTCACCGAAGATCCCGACGAGATCACCTACCTGCCCGCTCTGCCCGTGCTTGCCGTGGTGGGCCGCCCCAACGTGGGCAAATCAGCTCTCGTCAACCGCATTCTCGGGCGTCGCGAGGCCGTGGTCGAAGACACTCCCGGCGTCACTCGTGATCGCGTTGCCTACAAGTCGGAGTGGAACACCCGCAACTTCACGCTCGTGGACACCGGCGGGTGGGAGCCCGACGCGCAGGGCATTAATGCGTCGGTTGCCGCACAGGCTGAGGTGGCCATCGACTTGGCCGACGCCGTGCTCTTTGTTGTGGACGCAAACGTGGGTGCCACCGCCACCGACGAGCACGTGGTGCGCTTGCTGCGCAAAACCAAGATTCCCGTTTACCTGGTGGCCAACAAGGTCGACGACTCGCGCCAGGAACCCAATGCCGCAGCCCTGTGGTCGCTGGGTCTCGGCGAGCCGTATCCCGTCTCTGCCCTACACGGGCGTGGCGTTGCCGACCTGCTCGACCTGGTAGTCGGCAAGCTCCCCGCCATCTCGGCCGTTGCTAAACAGGAGGTGGGCGGACCCCGCCGCGTGGCAATCCTCGGTCGTCCCAACGTAGGTAAGTCGTCACTGCTCAACAAGGCCGCGGGCGAAGAGCGCGTTGTGGTGAACGAGCTAGCCGGAACCACGCGCGACCCGGTTGACGAGCAGGTAGAAATCGCCGGCAAGATTTGGCGTTTCGTTGACACGGCCGGAATTCGCCGCCGCGTGCATCTTCAGCAGGGCGCCGACTTCTACGCCACCCTCCGCACGAGCGCTGCCCTCGAAAAGGCCGAGGTTGCGGTGGTCATGCTGGATGTGACCGAGCCCATCAGCGAACAAGACGTGCGCATCATCGACTTGGTTTTGGAGTCGGGCCGTGCGCTGGTTCTGGCGTTCAACAAGTGGGACCTGCTCGACGACGATCGTCGCCGCTACCTTGAGCGCGAGATTGAGCAAGACCTCGCGCACGTGGCGTGGGCTCCGCGCGTCAACATCTCGGCGCGGACCGGCCGCCACATGGAGAAACTGGTGCCCGCTCTCGAGCTCGCCCTGCGGTCGTGGGACACGCGCATCGCTACGGGCAAGTTCAACGCTTTCCTGTCGGAACTCACGGCGGCGCACCCGCACCCGGTGCGCGGGGGCAAGCAGCCACGCATCCTCTTCGGCACGCAGGCCTCAACGCGTCCGCCCACGTTCGTTCTTTTCACCACGGGTTTTCTCGACCCCGGATACCGTCGATACATCACGCGTCGACTGCGCGAGATCTACGGTTTCGAGGGCTCTCCCGTGCAGGTCAACATGCGCGTTCGTGAGAAGCGTAAGCGCTAACGCTGCGCGGTCACACCGCACTACGCTGGAGAAAAGGAGGCGTCATGACAGAAGAGTTCAAGCGTCAAGCTGCGCAGAACGCACCTCCCCACATGCCTCCTGCACACTTGCGGGATCCCGGCGATAACTGGGTCTACGCCCCCGACGGCACCAAGTACTGGGGCGCCTTCGGTGCATCGGGGCTACTGCTGTGGCATCCCGATCACGGAATTCTGCTGCAGCATCGTGCCACGTGGAGTCACAACGGCGGAACCTGGGCCCTTCCGGGTGGAGCCCGCCGTCAGCACGAGTCGGCCGAGGATGCCGCCCTGCGCGAAGCGGCCGAAGAGGCGGGCGTTCCCGGCAATCTTGTTACCGTGCTCTTTGTGAGCGTGTTTGACCTCGAGTATTGGTCTTACACCACGGTCGTAGCACGTGCTGAGGAGCACTTCGTGCCGGTGATGGGCGATGCCGAATCTCTCGAGCTCGAGTGGGTAGCCGTCGACGAGGTGTCGACGCGCGACCTTCATCCCGGATTCGCTTCTTCGTGGCCAGCGCT
>CAIWRM010000110.1 GCA_903915075.1 uncultured Microbacteriaceae bacterium | reverse complement strand
CGCCGGTCCAATCGAGGGGGCGATATTCCACCGCGTCGGGATGCGTATAGGACTTAGCCACGAGTCACACCTAGATAACGTGCTCGAGAGAGCGCAGTCCGCGCTCGAGGTGAAACTGCGTGTAGGCGGCGACCACGCCGGGCGCTGACGCGCGCGCATCCGGATTGGCCGCCTCAACGACCTCCCACTCACCCGCCAGCAGCGCCGCCAACAGATTAACGACTCCGCTGTCGAGTCGCGCGGCGCCGGTGGGTGCACAGGTGTCACACACGAGCCCGCCCATGGGAAGCGCAAAAGAACTGTGCGGACCCGTCTCGCCACAGCGCGCACAGGCATCGAAGGATGGCGCCCAGCCAGCCAGCGACAGCGCCCTCAGTAGATAGGAGTCCATGGTGAGCAGAAAAGGGTGCTCACTCCGTGCTAGCGAGCGCAGGGCGCCATGAAGGAGCAGGTACTGCTGGGGCGCAGGTTCAGAGTCGGTAATGCGATCGGCGGTTTCGACCATCACGGACGCCACACGGTAGAGATCAAGATCGGCCGCAATCGTGACACCGTATGAGGCAATCGTCTCGGCTTGACTCACCGTGTCGAGCGAGCGTCCCTCGTAAAACTGGAGGTCGGCAACCATGAAGGGCTCGAGACGAGCACCAAACTTTGATGCCGTGCGGCGCACTCCCTTAGCCACCGCCCGAACCTTGCCGTGGTTGCGGGTAAGCACCGTGAGAATGCGGTCGGCCTCGCCCAACTTGTGGGTGCGCAGAATCACACCCTCGTCACGGTAAAGAGGCATGAGTTCATTATCCGTCGTACGCGCCATGAAATCGTGGACAAATCAGGGGCTAACCTGAAGTCATGGAAAACAAGGTGCTCAAGATTATCTTCACCCTCTTCATCGGCGTGATGGTAGCGCTGTTCGTCGGATTAGGAATTGAGGCGTTTTACCCGTCTCCTGTCTACCCCGACATCATGTGGCAAGAGAACATGACCGCGGATCAAGAAGCCGCACTTCAAGCCGCGCAAACGGCCTACGACGAAGCCGTCAGAGTTCGCTACCAAATCGTGTCAATTGTGGTCACGGCGGTGGCCGTCATCATCATGGTCGCCAGTATGTTCCTCGAGAAGCGTAATCTCACGCTCACAAATGGACTTCTCTTGGGTGGTCTCTTCAGTCTCATCTACGGCGCGACCGTGGGCTTCAGCGCCGGAAGCGCCATGGTGACCTTCATCACCGTTGGTGTGGGCCTGGCCGCCGTCGTCGTGGTCGGCGTTCGCCGCTTTGGCCCGTCTCGAGAGGCCAAAGATGCCGCTAAACCGTAACGCTGGCTCCTTGTTCGAGGCGCACGGCTCGGTTAATACCCGAGACGACCGCCTTCAGCGATGCTGTTGAGATGTCGGAGTCAATGCCGATACCCCAGAGCCGACGACCGTTGACGTTGAGCTCGACGTATGCCGCGGCCTGGGCGTCTCCGCCGGCAGACAGTGTGTGTTCGACGTAATCGAAGAGTTCCACCCGAATGCCCAGTTTGTCCATCGTCTTGAGGAAGGCATCGATGGGGCCATTGCCCTCGGTGTCGCGAATAGAGATGTCGTCGCCGTCGCGAAGCTTGACGCTGAGTTTGACGGTTCCCGAAAAATCGCTCTCCGTCTTGCTTCCCGTGAGTTCGAACCGACCCCACTTGTTTTCGGGGTTGGCAGACGGGAGATATTCATCCTGAAAAATCTGCCACAGCTCGTCGCTCGTGACCTCGCCGCCCTCGGCATCGGTGCGAGCCTGAACCACGCCCGAAAACTCGATCTGCAGGCGGCGCGGTAGGTCGAGAGCATGGTCCTTCTTGAGCAGGTAGGCCACGCCACCCTTACCCGACTGCGAATTGACTCGAATCACTGCTTCGTAGGTTCGCCCCAGGTCGCGGGGGTCGATGGGCAGATACGGCACTGCCCACTCGAGCTCGTCCACGTGGACGCCGCGTGATGAAGCATCCGCCTCCATAGCCTCGAAGCCCTTTTTGATCGCGTCCTGATGCGACCCACTGAAGGCCGTGTACACAAGGTCACCCGCCCAGGGGCTGCGCTCGTGAACCTTCAACTGGTTGCAATATTCGGCAGTGCGGCGAATTTCGTCGAGATTACTGAAGTCAATCTGGGGGTCGATGCCCTGCGTGAACAGGTTGATTCCCAGGGCGACGAGGTCGACGTTTCCGGTGCGCTCACCGTTGCCAAAGAGGCAGCCCTCGATGCGGTCGGCGCCCGCCATATAGCCCAGCTCGGAAGCGGCCACAGCGGTGCCGCGGTCGTTGTGCGGATGCAGCGAAACAATCACGTTCTCGCGGTTGTCCAAGTGGCGGCACATCCACTCAATTGAGTCGGCGTAGACGTTGGGAGTGGCCATTTCAACCGTGGCCGGAAGATTGATAATCACCTTGCGATCGGGTGTGGGCTCAAACACCGCAATGACCTGATTGCAGATATCCGCCGCAAACTCGAGCTCGGTTCCGGTAAAGCTCTCGGGTGAGTATTCGTAGTACACGGTCGTCTCGGGAACGGTTTTCTCGAATTCGCGACACAGGCGGGCTCCGTGCAGTGCGATGTCGATGATGCCCTGCTTGTCCTCGCGAAAAACAACGTCGCGCTGCAGGATGCTCGTGGAGTTGTAGAGGTGAACCACTGCCTGCTTGGCACCCCGAATTGATTCGTAGGTGCGCTCAATCAGATGGTCGCGCGACTGCGTCAAGACCTGAATGGTGACGTCGTCGGGGATGGCGTTGCTTTCGATGAGTTCGCGAACGAAGTCGAAGTCGGTCTGGCTTGCCGACGGAAAACCCACTTCGATTTCCTTGTAACCCATGCGCACGAGCAGGTCGAACATGATGCGCTTGCGTTCCGGGCTCATCGGGTCGATGAGGGCCTGGTTGCCGTCGCGCAGGTCGACCGCGCACCAGCGCGGTGCCTTCTCAATGCGCTTTGCGGGCCACGTGCGGTCGGCGAGATCAATGCCGAGTGATTCGTGGTACGGCCGGTACTTGTGCACCGGCATCTGGCTGGGGGTCTGGTTGTTCTTCATAAGTCTCTCCTGGCGTCAAAGGTGGTCGCCTAGCGCGAACTCCGCGACGAGGGAGGCTACTGAGATGCCTCGTCGCGGCGACTAAGAAGAAGGAGACCAAAACGCATGTCTCTAGGCTAACACCGCCGCGGCGTTCCGTCACGGTCTGGCACTGGCTAAACCGGAAACGTGGAGCTGCCAGCCCTGTCGGCTAAAAGCCCAGACGCTCCAGTTTCTTGGGGTCGCGTTGCCAGTCCTTGGCCACTTTGACGCGGATGCTCAAGAAAACGTGTCGGCCGAGCAACGCCTCTATCTCGCGGCGAGAGATGGCTCCCGTCTCTTTGAGGCGGGAACCCCCGTGACCGATAATGATGGACTTCTGGCTGTCGCGCTCGACAAAAATGTTCGCGTAAATCTCGAGCAGATCCTTGTCTTCACGCTCCACCATTTCGTCAATGGTGACCGCCAGTGAGTGCGGAAGTTCGTCCTGCACCGTCTCGAGCAGGGATTCGCGGATGAGCTCCGATATGCGCTTCTCGGTGTCGTCATCGGTGGTGGTGGCCACGTCGTAGAGCGCATGCCCCTCGGGGAGGAGGGCGATGAGCGTCGACGCGAACGAAGTCATCTGCCCTTCGGTGAGCGCCGAAACCGGAATGATCTCGGTCCAGTCACGTAGTTGCGACACCTCGAGGAGTCGGGCGGCGGTCTTCTCTCGCGAGGCGGCATCCGTTTTGGTCACGATGGCAATCTTTTTCGCGCGCGGATACATCTCGAGCTGTTCGGAGATGAATCGATCCCCCTTGCCCACCGGTTCATCGGCGGGAAAACACATGCCAATCACGTCGACGTCACCGAGCGTTGACTTGGCGAGGGCGTTGAGGCGTTCTCCGAGAAGTGTGCGCGGGCGGTGGATGCCCGGCGTATCAACAATGATGAGCTGGCCGTCGTCGTGGTTCACCATGCCCCGAATCGTGTGTCGGGTGGTCTGGGGCTTCGCCGAGGTGATGGCCACTTTCTCGCCAACGAGGGCGTTCATCAGCGTGGACTTTCCCACGTTGGGGCGGCCGATGAACGAGACGAAACCGGAGCGAAAGATTGGACGCTCGGCCTCGCGTTTGGCGCTCTTCGAAGGTCTCATTCGTCGCCGCCAAAGGCCCGTTGGGCGTCGAGCAGCTCTTGATCCGGCCAGACGAGAATGTTCGTCACGCGACCGCGACGGGCCTCAACGCGGTCGGCCTCGAGGTGCAGACCACTCACCACCACGTGGTCACCCACTTCGGGAACCCGTTCAAGTTCTTTCGCCAGCAAGCCCCCGACCGAGTCCACCTCGTCGTCGGTGAGATCAAGACCAAACAACTCGCCCAGGTCTTCGATGTGCATGCGCGCGGAAACGCGATATCGGCCGTCGGGCAGCGCGGTCGCCTCGGGACCGCCACGATCAAACTCGTCGCGAATCTCACCCACCAACTCTTCGAGAAGGTCTTCGAGCGTCACGAGACCGGCAATGCCGCCGTGCTCATCCACCACAAAAGCAAGGTGGGTTGAACTCGCCTGCATGTCGCGCAGGGCATCATCGGCCTTCTTGAGCTCCGGGAGAAAGACAGCCTCGTGCGCAAGCGAACGCACGGACGCCCCCCGAGGGGCTGCCTTCTTGTCGAGAGAGATGCGGGCCACATCGCGGAGATAGAGCACCCCCACAATGTCATCCGTGTCATCGCCAATCACCGGTATGCGCGAGAGGCCACTGCTGAGAAAGAGAGCGCCGGCTTCAGCGAGTGACGAGTCGGCCTCAACCGTGACCATGTCGATGCGCGGAACCATCACCTCCCGCACGTGGGTATCACCCCACTCAAAGATGGAGTGAATGAGCTCGCGCTCGTCTTTCTCCAACACATCGTGACGGGTGGCCTCATCGACCATGCTCAGCAACTGCTCTTCACTCGCAAACGCGCTCGTTCCCGGTCGACCCGGCGTGACCCGGTCGCCGAGCGAGACGAGGAGATTGGCGAGCGGCCCGAGCACGATGCGCAAAATGTGCACGATGGGGGCTGCGAAGGCAACGATGCCCTCGGGGCGGGCCCGTCCCACGCTGCGCGGACTGGATCCCGCGAGCACAAACGACGCTGTTGTCATGATGGCGATTGAGATGAGCAGTCCCGCCCACAGGGGAAGGCCACTCGTGAGGAGAGCCGCGGTCACCACAACGGCGACGATCGTCTCCGAAGCGATGCGCGCAAACATGACTACGGTGCGATAGGCACGAGGCTGGCTTGCGATGGCCTCGAGTGCACGGCGAGACCGGTGCCGCTTGGCCGCCGCGCGCAGATCATCAACCGACATCACGCCGAGCGCAGATTCTGCCGCGGCCATCAATCCGGCAAAGGCCATGAGCACGATGCTGGCCGCCACAGCGAGCAGAACGTTCATGCTACGAATCTCGCGTTCGCTCGGCCAAGGCAAAACCGACCAAGATGTCCCGCTGGATCCCAAACATTTCTTTTTCCTCCGCCGGTTCGGCGTGATCAAACCCCAGCAGGTGCAACATGCCGTGAGTGAGAAGCATGTTCAATTCGTCTTGCAGCGAATGCCCCGCAGTTTGGGCTTGAGCTTCAGCCACCTCGGGGCACAGCACCACATCACCCAGCAGGCCCGCGGGTGTGACGAAATCGTCGTTACCGGGTCGGAGTTGGTCCATGGGGAAGCTCAAGACATCCGTGGGGCCCGGCTCGTCCAGCCAGCGCAAGTGCAACTCCTCCATGGGGCCGACGCCATAGAGCAAGATGTTGAGTTCGGCGTCCGGGTGAACGCGCATGGCATCGAGGGCGTAGGTCGCCATGCGATGCAGCACGGTCTCGTCGACCTCGTAGGACGTCTCGTTGTTGACCTCAATGCTCATCGCTTGTTTCGCTCCCGCTCGATCACTGCGCGCTCTTCGTACACGGTGTAGGCGTCGACGATTTGCCCCACGAGAGAGTGACGCACGACATCTTCCGAGCCCAGATAAGCAAAGTGAATGTCGGGAATGTCGTCGAGAACCTGCGTCACCGTGCGCAGACCGCTCGATGGCGTGGGCAGGTCAATCTGCGTGATGTCACCGGTGACCACCATCTGCGAGGAAAAACCGAGGCGCGTCAAGAACATTTTCATTTGCTCGGGGCTCGTGTTTTGAGCCTCGTCGAGAATGATGAACGAATCGTTCAGAGTGCGGCCACGCATGTAAGCCAGAGGTGCCACCTCAATCGTGCCCACGCTCATCAGTTTGGCTACGAGCTCCGGATCAAGCATTTCATTCAGCGCGTCGAAGAGGGGGCGGAGATACGGGTCAATCTTGTCGGTGAGTGTGCCGGGCAAGAAACCGAGGCGCTCCCCCGCTTCGACGGCCGGCCTGGTCAAGATGATGCGGTTGACCTCTTTGCGCTGCAGGGCAGCAACCGCCATAGCCATTGCCAGGTAGGTCTTTCCGGTTCCCGCTGGGCCGATGCCAAAGACAATCGTGTTCTCGCGAATTGACTGCACGTAGCGTTGTTGTCCCGCAGTCTTTGCGCGAATCGTCTTGCCGCGCGAGGACAGGATCACTTCGCCGATTCCTGCTTTCTCCGCGGGTGCCCGGTTTGCACCTCGCGTGACGTCACCCTCGGTGAGGTCGATTCCGTCCCGCACCATTTGCACAAGCTCGGCAATCAAGAGCTGTGCGCGCTCAACCTCAGCTTCGCCCGCGCTCGTCGCGTCCGAGGTCAGGGTGATCTCGTTTCCGCGAACGTGGACCGAGACCCTCGGATACTCGCGCTGAAGGCGGGTCATCAGGCGATCCTGAGTGCCGAGGAGGCGCACCATCTCGATGCCGGTGATCGTGACGGTTTGTGGCGTCACCGAGCTAGGCAAGCGCACCCTCCGAAAGGCCTCCGGCGAGAACGTGAGCGTGCACGTGGAATACGGTCTGACCCGCGCTCTGACCAGAGTTGAACACCAGGCGATACTCACCGTTGGCGTGTTCGGCGGCCAGCGTGGCAGCCACGGCTACCATTTCAGCCAGTAGCTGCGGGTCGCCCGCGGCAAGCTCGGTCACGTTTGCGTAGTCCTCAGTTTTGGGAATCACGAGAAGGTGGACGGGAGCCTGCGGAGCGATGTCCTCAATGGCGATGAGTCGCTCGTTCTGCCACACCACCGTTGCCGGGATCTCTCCGGCGATGATTCGACTGAAGATACTGGGTTCGCTCATTCTTCTATCGTAGGTCTAGGTCCAGCGGCCGGACAGCGTGGCGGCAATACCCAGCGCAACGGGACCGGCTGTTGACGTGCGCAGCACGTTGTTGCCCAGACGAACAACGGTGGCCCGCGCGTCAATGAAGGCGTCCCGTTCCTCGGCACTGAAGCCGCCCTCGGGCCCGACGACGAACACCGTCTGATGCGTCGCATCTCCCGGCGTCGCGGACCAGTCCACGTCGTGCGGAGAGACCCCGGACGCGTCCAATGCGACGAGCCGAGTTTCGGGAAGGGCGATGAGGTCGCTGATCGTCGCCATCGGGCGCACTTCGGGAACCCACGCCCGGAGAGACTGCTT
>CAIWRM010000109.1 GCA_903915075.1 uncultured Microbacteriaceae bacterium | reverse complement strand
GCTTGATACAAGCTCGTGCGCAGGAAGGTAAAGGGAACGCCCGAGGCGCGAATCATGTCTTCGGTCTCGGCGTGAGACACGCTGTGGATGAAGACCGCGTCGGTGGCGGCATTGACGTAGGAGAGATAGGCGAGCTGCGCGACATCTGCCTGGCCCGCGGCCTCGACGAAGGCACTGTGTTTGCGCATACGCTCGTCGTGGGTTTCGTAGAGCGACACCATGAAGACTCGGTCACCGGGATTCAGCGCATCGGCAACCCGCTGCGGATCGCCGAAGTCACCCTCCAGCACCTCTGCCGCACCGAGGTGCGCAGCCCTCTGTGCGTCGCGCACCAAGAGTCGAACCGCAACCCCCGACTCAATCAGGAGGCGGGCGGCCTCGCTCCCGACATGGCCGGTGGCTCCGGTGATCACAATCACGATGTCTCCTTATGTTGAGCTGCGTACCCATTCTGTCGCCCTGACAGCCCGACGCGTATAGTTTCACCATGCGCACAGCGCCCGATTTTTTTGATGAGGCTCTGCGCACCGATTCACGAACGCGAGCAGTGGCCTTCTTCGACACCGAGCTGTCCTACGCCGCGGTGAACGCGCGGGCGAATGTGGCCGCCGCCTGGCTGAGGGCTCAGGGTGTGGCCAGCGCCGATCGCGTCGTCGTTCAGTTGCAAAACGTGCCGCAGTTTGTGATTCTCGCGCTGGCCCTGTGGCGCATTGGTGCGGTGCTCGTTCCCGTCAACCCCATGTACAAGCGCGACGAACTGGTACACGCCATTGCCGATAGCGGTGCCAGCCTGTTCATCGGCGCAGCGCAGACGGCCACCGAGGCCCGTGCCGCCTGCGCACTGGCCGAACTCGCGCTGTGCTTCTTCGTCGATGAGTTTGCCCTGCAGCAACGCAATGACAAGCGCCTGCACGCTGCGGCGGCGGCAGGCGATGTCGACCCGGCTCTCGCGGACATTCTCGATGGGGTGGCCGAAGAAGCGGCAGACGCACCCGCCCAGACCTGGGCAGAGCTTCGGCCCGAAGACACGGCTCTGATTTGCTACACATCGGGCACATCCGGAAGCCCCAAGGGCGCCGTTATGTCGCACGACAACATCGCGGTGAGTGTCGTTGCCTATCGTGACTGGTGGCAGATTCCCCGGGGGACAGACATTGCTGCTGTGGCTCCGCTGTGTCACATCACGGGAATCGTTTGCGGACTCCTCTTGCCGTGGCTCACGCAGTCTGCCGCCATCATGACCTACCGTTTTCACCCCGACGTTGTGCTCGACGCATTCACCGAACATCGCCCGGGTTTCATGGCCGCCACAGCAACGGCGTATCAGGCTCTGCTGGCGTCACCCGTGGCGTCCCCCGAACGCTTTGCGTGCTTTCGAACGCTGTGTTCGGGTGGCGCGGCCCTGCCAACGGCCGTGCTCGAGCGGTTTCAACTCGAGACGGGCCACTACGTGTACAACGGTTACGGACTCACCGAAACGTCCGCTGCGTGTATGTCCGTCCCGTTTGGCAGCGTGGCACCTACCGACCAAGAATTTGGTGTGGTGTCGACCGGTCGCATGCTGGACGGTTTCACCATCCGCATTCTCGACGACGACCACAATGATGTGGGGCCTGGCGAACTCGGCGAAATCGCCATCTCAGGCCGGGGTGTCTTCAGCGGCTACTGGCAACGCCCCGAGGTCACGGCCGAGTCATTTGTCGACGGCTACTTTCTCACCGGAGACATCGGGTGCATCCGAGACGACTGGATCTATGTGCTCGATCGCAAAAAGGAATTGATCAACGCCTCGGGATTCAAGGTCTCGCCACGTGAGGTGGAGGATGTGCTCTACCGTCATCCGGCAGTTCGGGAAGCGGGTGTCACCGCAATGCCGGATGACTACCGCGGGGAGGCCGTGCTCGCGGTGATCTCGCTGCGTCTCGGTGCATCGGTCGACACGGAAGAGGTTCGCGCTTTTGTGAAGGAGCGACTGGCTGCCTACAAGGTGCCCGCGCAGATAATTGTCGTCGACGACCTGCCAAAGAACACGAACGGCAAGATCCTGCGTCGCGAGTTGGCGGCGCTCGCCGTGCGAGAATAGGGGTCATGGCGCGCGACGTAAATCCCCCTCGAGGTATGCGCGATTTTCTCCCCGCAGAAAAGGCCGCGCGCGAGCAGGCACTCGCGGTGATTCGACACACATACGCTGCGCACGGGTTCGATGAGATTGAGACCCCGGTGGTCGAAGACTACGACCGCCTGCACTCTGGCCTGGGCGGCGACAATGAAAAGCTCGGCTTCAGCGTGCTCAAGCGCGGACTCTCCCAGGACGATTTGACCGCGGCGTCAGCAGCCGGCGACCCCCACGCCCTCGCCGACCTGGGACTGCGATTCGACCTCACGGTGCCGCTGGCGCGCTACTACGCCACGCACCGCGCCGACCTACCAGGCGTTTTTCGCGCCATGCACGTGGGCCCGGTGTGGCGAGCCGAGCGCCCGCAGAAGGGCCGCTACCGGCAGTTCGTGCAGTGCGACATCGACATCGTCGGCGATGCGTCACCACTCGCCGAGGTTGAGCTCATTACCGCCACGTCGGCCGCTCTCGTGGCGCTGGGTCTTTCCGACTGCACGATTCGTCTCAACGACCGACGCATCCTGGCAGGAATATTGCACTGGTGTGGCTTTGCCAGCGAACGCTTCGATCAGGTGCTGATCTCGGTCGACAAACTCGACAAGATTGGCGTTGACGGCGTGGTCACCGAACTTGCCGAATTCGGGGCTGATGCGGCCGCAGTGCTCGGTGGTCTGCTCGAGGGCATGGCGCCGGCTCTGGCCGCTGGTGGCGTTGAGCTCACCACCGAAGCGATTCTGGCCGTGCTGCCTGAGGGCATTGACCCCGATGCGGTTGCGGCCCTCGAGACGCTGGCCAACGCGCTGGGGCACCTGCCCGCCGGAGTGAGCGTGGTGTTCGACCCCACCCTCGTGCGCGGAATGGGTTACTACACCTCCACGATCTTTGAGATTTCTCACCCCGAGTCGGGCTCGTCCATCGGCGGCGGCGGACGCTACGACGGAATGATCGGTCGTTTCCTGGGTCAGGATGTGCCGGCCGTGGGTTTCTCGCTCGGCTTTGAGCGCATCATCGACCTTATTCCGGCAACCAACGCCTCGTCGTCCGGAGTGGTGCTCATCCACGAGCCCGTTCTGCACAACGCCGACGGTGCGCTGGCCACTCTCATGGCGATCAAGGCCGAGCTGGTGGCCCAGGGAAAGCGCGTTCGCCTCGAGCGCCGCGTCAAGAACCTCACCCCGGTTCTGGATCGCGCCAAACTCGCGGGGTTCACGTCGTTCGCGTTCGTGACCGCTGACGACCGCGCGCTGGCCGATATCACCCTCAAAACTCTCGATGAGTCGCGCCCCTAGAATTAGGGGCGAACTCAACTTTTCTTGCCATTTAGGGAAGACCCACACAAGGAGCACTCGTGACCTACATCGACGCAATCGGCGCCCGCGAAATTCTTGACTCGCGCGGCAATCCCACGGTCGAGGTGGAGGTGCTGTTGACCGACGGCACCGTATCCCGGGCTGCTGTTCCCTCGGGTGCATCCACCGGTGCCTTCGAGGCCTACGAGCTGCGCGATGGCGACAAGGGCCGCTACCTCGGCAAAGGCGTGCTCAAGGCAATCGCCGCCGTCACTCAGAACATTGCTCCGGTGCTCGACGGCATGGACGCCACGGATCAGCGCCTCATCGATGCCACGCTGATTGCGCTCGATGGCACCGACAACAAGAAGAAGCTCGGCGCCAACGCCATCCTTGGCGTGAGCTTGGCTGTGGCGCGCGCCGCGGCTGATTCGCGAGACCTCCCGCTGTTTCGCTACGTGGGTGGCCCCAACGCCCACACACTCCCCGTGCCACTCATGAACATCATCAACGGTGGTGCCCACGCCGACACCGGTGTTGATATTCAAGAATTCATGGCCGTCCCCCTGGGTGCCTCGTCGTTCTCCGAAGCCTTGCGCTGGGGCACCGAGGTTTACCACGCACTCAAGGACCTCCTGAAGAGCAAGGGCCTCGCCACGGCACTCGGCGACGAAGGCGGCTTCGCACCCGATCTGCCCAACAACCGCGCCGCCCTGGAACTCATCATGGAGGCGATCGGTAAGGCCGGATTCACCCCCGGCAAGGATGTGGCCCTGGCCCTCGATGTGGCATCCACGGAGTTCTTTGCCAACGGCGCCTATTCGTTCGAAGGCTCTACGCGTTCGGCCGCTGAGATGTCGGCCTACTACGCCGAACTGCTGGCCGCCTTCCCGCTGGTCTCAATTGAAGACCCGCTGGCAGAAGACGACTGGGCGGGCTGGACTCACCTCACCGCCGAACTCGGCGACAAGGTTCAGCTCGTGGGTGACGACCTCTACGTGACAAACCCCAAGCGACTCGCCGACGGCATCGCCCAACGCGCCGGAAACAGTATCCTCGTCAAGGTCAACCAGATCGGCACGCTCACCGAGACGCTCGATGCCGTGTCGATGGCACAGCGCCACGGCATGACGGCCATCCTGTCGCACCGCTCCGGCGAGACCGAAGACACCACGATTGCCGACTTGGCTGTGGCCACGGACTGCGGTCAGATCAAGACAGGTGCGCCGGCACGAAGCGAGCGCGTGGCCAAGTACAACCAGCTGCTGCGCATCGAAGAAGAGCTGGGAGAGGCCGCCGTCTTCGCCGGTCGCTCCGCTTTCCCGCGATTCACAGCGTAAGCCCGTAGCCTTTTCGTATGGATCCGAAGCGCCCAGACGTTCGCGGGGTACCCCGCGAGAGTTCGGCCGGTTCGACAGGAGCGAAATCGCGCGCACCGCGAACGAAGAAAGTACGCCCCGAGAGGGCACGCGCTAACGCGGCGCGGCCCACCGAAGAGCGACGTCCGAGGATTGCCAAAGACCGGGCAGAACGTCCGGCCAGCACTTTCCGGCTAAAGCCGGTGCGCACGTGGGTGCGCGCACGCACCGAGGTGACCGACACCGGTGAACGCCGCGTGGGCATCTGGTTGGGCAGTTTTCGCATCTCAGGACTCACGGTTCTCGTGCTGGCGCTCGTCATCCTGGGGGTGGGTGTGCTCGGCCCGCAGATCAATGTTCTCGTTGAACAGCGCCGCGATGTCGCCGACCTCGAACAACTGGTGCGCGAAAAGGAAATGGCGATTGATGACCTCGAAAAGCAGCGCGCGCGCTGGGAGGATCCGGCCTACATTCGCGCCCAGGCCCGCGAGCGTCTTTTTTACGTGATGCCCGGCGACATCAGCTTTATTGTGATTAGCGATTTACCGATTGTGGAACGTCCACTGGAGAAACCCAGCACGTCGGTTCAATCCACGAAGTCTGATTGGGTGCGCGGACTCTTCAATTCGGTCATGGTGGCGGGACTCTCGGATGCCACCCCGGCCGAACTTGACGCTGCCACAAATGCGCCGGGATCGAACTAGTCATGCCGCCCACAGCATCAACTTCGGCGCCCACGTCGCAGGATCTCGCCATCGTTTCTGCACAATTGGGTCGACCCGTTCGCGATGTTGTGGCTATTGCCGCCCGTTGTGTGTGTGGCTCACCCACCGTCGTTTCTACGCAGCCACGCTTGGGCGATGGAACACCGTTTCCCACCTTCTATTACCTGACGCATCCGGCCGCCACGTCGTCGCTCTCCGAGCTCGAGGGTGACCATGTGATGAACGAGTTTGCGCAGCTTCTGGCTGACGAACCCGACATCCGGGCCGCCTACGAGCGCGCCCATGAGGCGTATCTTTCGGCGCGCGAGGCGGTAGGCGTGGTCGATGAAATTGCGGGCATCTCGGCCGGCGGCATGCCCACCCGCGTCAAGTGTTTGCACGCCTTGGCCGGCCACGCCCTGGCCGTGGGCCCGGGCGTCAACCCCATTGGTGATCTCGCGCTAGAGCGGGCAACGTGGTCACCGAACGTCTGTGCCTGCATTCCTTACGATGTTTAGTCGGCGAGCCCCACGCGGGCGCACTCTCGTCTCGCTTTTGGCCGGCGCGCTGGCCGTTGTCTCGATTGTTCTGGTTCCCGCGATGCCCGCTTCGGCTTCGTGGGTGCGTGACGCGGAGTGGTGGCTTGAGCCCTATGGCTTCACCGAGGCGTGGAATGTCACGCAGGGTGAAGGTGTCTTGGTTGCCGTCATCGATTCGGGCATTGCCGATGTTCCCGACCTTGCGGGTGCCGTTGTGGGCGGCGCGGATTTCTCGGGTGTCGGAAGTCCCGACGGTCGCACACCGGTGGGCGTGCAACTGAATCACGGCACAATGGTGGCCTCGGTGCTTGCCGGGCGCGGAACGGGTAACGGAATTCTCGGCACCGCTCCCCAAGCGCAGCTCTTGTCGGCCTCCATCGGATTCGGGGGTGTGAGCGAGATTTCGCCGGACGATCAGGTGGCGAGCGCCATACGGTGGTCGGTTGACAAGGGCGCAAAGGTGATCAACATGTCGATCACGCGCAACACACTCGACTGGCCGCGGAGCTGGGACGACGCCATGATGTACGCCTTCGAGAACGACGTGGTGGTGGTGGCCGCGTCGGGAAATCGTGCCAACGGAACCGACGAGGTGGGTGCGCCCGCAACCATGCCCGGTGTGCTCGGTGTTGGCGGCTTTGATCGCAACGGCGATGCGTCGTGGGACGCCTCAACTCAAGGCATCACGATTGGCGTGGCAGGCCCCTCCGAAGATCTCATCGGGATTAACAGATTCGGTGACCCGCAGACGTGGTCCGGTAGTAGTGGCGCGGCCCCCATTGTGTCGGGTCTCGTGGCGCTTATTCGCGCGGCCCATCCCGAGCTGGATGCCGCAAACGTGATCCAGCGCGTGTTGGCCACAGCCACGTCGGTGGGCACCGTGCCGAGTCCTCTCTATGGCTACGGCCGCATCAACGCCGCGGCTGCCGTATCTGCTGACGTTGCGCCCGTCGCCACCAACCCCATGGGGTCGCTCGAGGAGTGGATTCGGCTCAATCGTCGCGCCGAGCCCACCGACTCGCCCACGGCGCGCCCCACATCCACCCCGGCGGCTTTGCCGCTCGCTCGATTGATGTGGCCCGCGTGGGGCTTTTTCGCTCAGCGGTATGGTCTACCCACATTGTTCGTGCTGGTATTCGCTAGTCTTATAGGGCTGGGCGTCGCCGCCGTAACCCGGCGAGTACGTCGTCGCCGTCGTGACCGTCGCTCTTAGGGGCGCGGCGACAGCGCACCCACCCTGATTGCTTAAAACGGAGACTTCGACTGTGACCAAGATTCTCATTGTCGGTGCCGGCTATGCCGGTTTTTATACCGCCTGGAAGCTCGAAAAGTGGCTTCGCCCCGGTGAGGCCGAGGTCACCATTGTCGACCCGCGTCCCTACATGACGTATCAGCCGTTTCTGCCAGAAATCGCAGCCGGATCTATCGAGGCCCGGCACGCCATTGTTCCCCTGCGTTCGCACCTGAAAAAAACACACATCGTGGCCGGAAAAGTCACAGCAGTGACCCACGCGAAAAAGTCGGCTACCATCACACCCGAAGAAGGCAAAAACTACGAGGTCGAGTATGACCACGTCGTATACACGGCCGGTTCGGTTTCGCGTACCTTCCCCATTCCGGGCATTGCAGAGAAAGCTATCGGCCTCAA
This sequence comes from uncultured Microbacteriaceae bacterium, assembly GCA_903915075.1. Lineage (GTDB taxonomy): Bacteria > Actinomycetota > Actinomycetes > Actinomycetales > Microbacteriaceae > UBA963. The sequence continues at coordinate 13,689 of CAIWRM010000109.1, read as the reverse complement.
GACCATCGAAGAAGCCATTTACGTGCGCGACCGCATGCTCAATGACTTCGACAAGGCAGCGGGCATGCCGCCCGGACCGGAACGCGATCGCCTACTCACCGTGGTCGTTATCGGTGGCGGGTTTGCCGGCATCGAAATCTTCGCTGAGCTTCGCTCTCTGGCCAGCGCCATCCTCAAGGATTACCCCGAGATATCGTTTGACGATACTCACTTTCACCTCGTCGAGGCGATGGATCGCATCATGCCGGAGGTGTCGCTCAAGACCAGCCAGTGGGTGCTCAAAAACCTCGCCCAGCGCGGAGCTACCGTGCACCTCGGCACGCAGCTTCGGTCAGCTGCGGGGGGAAAGATTGAACTGTCTTCGGGCGAAACCTTCGACTCTGACCTGATTATCTGGACGGCCGGCGTGATGGCTAACCCCGCACTCGGTCAGACGGACTTCCCGCTGGATGAGCGCGGTCGCTTGCGTATGCGTGCGGACCTGCGCGTTGAAGGTGAAGACGGGCCACTTCAGGGGGCATGGGGTGCGGGCGATGCCACGGCAGTTCCTGACCTCACTGGTGGCGGCTTCAATGGTTTCTGCGTTCCCAACGCCCAGCACGCTGTGCGCCAGGCAAAGCTGCTGGCCAAGAACATCACGGCGGATATTCGCGGCGAAGGCGTTCGCGACTACGTTCACAACAACCTCGGTGTGGTCGCCGGCCTAGGTCTCAACGTCGGCGTCTTTCAGTCGGGCAAGTTGGTCCTCACGGGTTACCTCGCGTGGTTGGCTCACCGCGGTTACCACGGACTCGCTATGCCCACGTTCGAGCGTAAGGTTCGCGTGATCTGGGGCTGGATCAACAACTTCTTCTTGGGTCGCGACATCGCGTCGCTCACCGCGTACAAGACGCCGCGTGCCTCGTTTGAGGAATACGCGATCCGCGTTCGGTAGCCTTTCGGGGGCAACTAAACGACGGGCCCCCATAGCCCAATCGGCAGAGGCAGACGACTTAAAATCGTTCCAGTCTGGGTTCGAGTCCCAGTGGGGGCACGAATAAAGCGACCCGCTTTCGGCGGGTCGCTTTATTCGTGGCTCTGCTTGCGCGAGAACCCATCGTGGGCCCCCGCTCGCACCGCCACGAGTATGTCTCGTGGCGCGCAGTGCGAGTAGGGGAGTCGAGTCCCGCTCTGGTCCCTCGCTCGCACCGTCGCGAGCATGTCCCATTTATTCGGGCGACATACAGCCTCACGTTCTACTATGGGGCTATGGACGTTCTCATTCCGATCATCATTGTCGTCGTTGTTCTCGCCGTGATCGTGGGCATCTACCTGTGGGCCACGTACAACGCGCTGGTCACTCTCAACATTCGCGTTGACGAGGCGTGGAGCGACATCACGGTTCAGCTCAAACGACGTGCCGACCTCATCCCCAACCTCATCGAGTCGGTCAAGGGGTACGCCTCACATGAGAAGGCCGTGTTCGAGAACGTGACCAAGGCACGTGCGGCAACGGTCTCCGCCGAGGGCCCGGCCGAAGCGGCAAAGGCCGAAGGCATGATGCAGACCGCGCTGAAGAGCATCTTTGCCGTTGCCGAGGCGTACCCGCAGCTTCAGGCCAGCGCCAACTTCCTTCAGCTTCAGGGTGAACTGGTTGACACGGAAGACAAGATTCAGGCCGCGCGCCGCTTCTACAACGGCGGCGTTCGCGAGTTCAACACCAAGATCCAAGTCTTCCCCAACAACGCGTGGGCCAAGCGCCTCGGCTTTGGAGAGCGGGAGTTCTTTGACGTGGAAGATGCTGCGTCGCTTCAAGAGCCTCCTCGCGTGCAGTTCTAGTGCCCCTATCTTCCAGAGTCTCGACGGGTAGAAATACGTGTATTCCGCAATAGCGGCCAACAAGCGCAACACCGTCTTCATCATGGTGATTTTCTTGATCATCATTGGTGGGCTCGGCTGGTTGGCGAGCTACACCTACAACAGCATCTCGTTACTCTTTCTCATTGTTATCGGCGCCATTCTTTACGTCGTCATTCAGTACTTCGCTGCTGGTTCGCAAGCCCTCCTGTTTACCGGTGCGATTCAGATTGAGCGCGAGCAGAATCCGCGGCTGTGGAACATGGTCGAAAACATCTCCATCACCACGGGTATGCCCATGCCCAAGGTCTACATCATCAACGACCCGGCGCCCAACGCCTTCGCCACGGGACGTGACCCCAAACACTCAGCCATCGCGGTCACGTCCGGTCTGCTCGACATCATGGACGATTCCGAGCTCGAGGGGGTTTTGGCCCACGAGATGGGTCATATCCAGAACTTCGACATTCGGGTCTCGATGATCGTTTTCGGCCTCGTGGTTGCGGTGGGAATCATCGCCGACATCCTCTTGCGCATGTCATTCTTCGGTCGTGGCCGCGACAACAACAATCCTGTCATCGCCATTTTGGGAATCGTTGCCATCATCGTGGCTCCGCTCGTGGCCCTGCTGGTTCAGCTCGCGGTGTCGCGTCAGCGCGAGTACCTGGCGGATGCCACGGGCGCCCTCACCACGCGCCACCCCGAGGGTCTGGCGAGTGCGTTGCAGAAACTTGGCGAATATGGAGCGCCGGTGCGCAGAAAATCTTCGAGCATGGCTCACATGTGGATTTCCGACCCCGATAAACCCGGGTTTGCGGCGCGCATGATGTCGACGCACCCGCCGATTGCCGATCGAATTCAGCGGCTCCGTGACATGGGTGGCAAGTTCTAGAGCCTAGGATTTCATTTATGACTCGCGCCCTCACAATCCCCGGCCCCACCTTGGCCGACTTCGAGGCCGCTCGGCCCGTTGTGGCTCAGGTGGCTCAGGTGACTCCCATGGAGTCCTCGCGCTTTCTTTCGGGCGTTTTGGGCTCAGAGGTTCTTCTCAAGTGTGAGAATCTTCAGCGCACGGGTAGCTACAAGCTCCGTGGCGCGTACAACCTCATTTCGTCGCTCAGTGACGAAGAGCGGTCGCGTGGCGTCGTCGCCGCCTCCGCCGGCAACCACTCGCAGGGTGTCGCGCGGGCCGCCCAAGCCTTGGGCATCAAGGCCACCATTTTCATGCCCGTCGGTGTTGCCTTGCCCAAGTTGCAGGCCACGCAGGACTACGGCGCCGAGGTTGTTTTGGCCGGCAGCATCTTTAACGAAGCACTCAAGTCCGCCAAGGAATTCGTTGCCGAAACGGGAGCGGTATTCATCCCGCCCTTTGACCACCCCAAAGTGGTGATGGGTCAGGGCACGCTGGGGCTGGACATCTTGGACCAGGTGCCAGACGTCGACACGGTCGTGGTGCCGATTGGCGGCGGCGGACTCATCTCCGGCGTGGCCAGCGCAATCAAGCAGCGCTCTGCCCTTGAGGGCCGCACCGTGCGCATCATCGGCGTGCAGGCCGAGAACGCTGCGGCGTATCCGCCCTCCCTCGCCGCCGGAAAGCCCGTCAAGATTGATGTTCTGCCGACCATCTCCGATGGCATTGCGGTCGCCACTCCCGGCACACTCAATTTTGAAATCATCCAGGCCACCGTCGACGAGGTCGTGACCGTGAGCGACGACGATACGGCTCGCGCACTGGTCATGTTGCTTGAACGAGCAAAGCTGGTTGTTGAGCCGGCAGGTGCCGTTGCCGTGGCAGCCATTCTTGCCGGCAAGGTTACGGGTACCGGCAAAACCGTGGCCATCCTCTCCGGTGGAAACATCGACCCCATGCTTCTCCAGCGCATCGTTGCCCACGGTTTGGCCGCATCGGAGCGCTACCTCAAGCTGCGCATCATGCTCCCTGACCGCCCGGGGCAGCTGGCGCGCACGGCCGAGCTCGTGGCCGAGGCAAACGCCAACGTGGTCGAGGTCGTTCACACACGTCACGGCAAGTTTCAGATCAACGAGGCCGAGCTCGAGCTGCACATCGAAACGCGCGGATCAGATCATCGAGCCGCCGTGATGAAGAAACTCACCGACGCCGGTTACTCGATTCGCGTGGCCGACGACGTCTAGTCGCCCACAACACGCTGGATGACGCTCTAGCCGGTGAAGGTCTTGACGTCCTTGATCGTGACCTCAATGTCGCGACCGTTGGGGGCCTTGTAGGTCGTTGTCTCACCAGGCTTCATGCCGATAATGGCGGCACCGAGCGGGCTTGATTCACTGCGCACATCGATGTCGACTCCCTCGGCGATTTCGCGACTGCCCAGAAGGAACTCTTCTTTGTCGCCGGCAACGATGGCCACCACGATGGTTCCGGGTTCAACGATTCCCTTGCTCTTGGGGGCCTCGCCCACCTGAGCCTCTTTCAGGATGTGCTGCAGCGTTCGGATTCGGGCTTCCATCTTGCCCTGCTCCTCCTTAGCGGCGTGGTAACCACCGTTTTCCTTGAGGTCACCCTCTTCGCGAGCCAACTCGATGCGCTTGGCAATCTCCTCGCGGCCACGCGTGGAGAGGTCGGCGAGTTCGGCACCCAAGCGGTCGAAAGCCTCTTGAGTGAGGAAGGGAGTGGTCTGTTCAGCCATACAGAGAGACTAGGTGAGCCAGCAGGAAGAGACCAAACCGGTAACGGCGGGTGACGTGACGCGCATGGTCACTTCTTCACTCCGCGTCAGTTCGGTCACCACCGGAAAAGTGACGACTTTCCAGCCCACCACGGCGAACGATTTGTCGAGAGCCTGCACGGCACACGCGCCCGTGTACCCGGGCGTAATCGACACGTCAAACTTCACGGTGACCTGGTCCTCGTCGAGCACGTAGCCGGTGTCTCGCGCCACCGCTTGTGGCCCCACCGCAATCGGATTGGCCCAGACGAACCAGGCGATGGTCAGTACCCCGATCGCGACAATGAGAATGACGAGCGCACGCCGCCGACGCCGGGGTGACGAACGGCGCCCGTATCTCTGGTCAATCGAGGGTGATGACACTTTTCGCAACCTCTCTTCTCAGTGTGCGCCCGGTAGACTTGCTCTCCTAGGGTAGCCGCCCTCAGCCGAGAGGATTATGAGTGTTCATCGCCGCAGATACCGCCATCAATCCCGACATTGTTAGTCCCGGTTTTGTCGGCTTCGCGGCCACACTTCTGGTCGCGATTGTTACGGTAATCCTTGTCTGGGACATGGTGCGCCGAATTCGCCGCCAGCGTTATCGAGCCGAGATCGAGGCAAAGCTTGATGCTGAGCAGGCCGCTGCGAGCAAGAAGTAGCCCGTCCCTCACATGTACGTGATGAGGATCGTGCACCGTGCGGAGAGCTTCCGTGCCTGAACATCGCGACCAACCTGGCCTTATCTATGGCCTCTACGCGCGTCGCCTGCGCAAGCAACTCGACCCTGCCCGGCTTCCCCACCACATCGGCATGATTGTTGACGGCAATCGCCGCTGGGCTAAGGAGCGTGCGCTCGAAGGCAGTGGCCATGGGCACCGGGCCGGAGCTCGTAAGATTCCCGAGTTCCTCGTGTGGTGCGACGAACTCGGTATCGGCATGGTCACGCTCTACCTGTTGTCGACAGACAACCTCACGGGTCGCCCACCCGAGGAACTGCGCGAACTGTTTGACATCATCGCCGGCCTCGCCGAAGACTTGGGACAGCAGCGCAACTGGAAAATCAAACACGTGGGCAGCGCCGACGGCCTTGACCCCGACCTTCTGAAGCGCCTCATCGCCGTTGAACAGGCAACCGCAGAGAACACGGGCCTGCACGTGAACCTGGCCATTGGCTACGGCGGACGCGCCGAAATTGCGGATGCCGTGCGCAGCATCATTCGCGAGCACGAGACCGCCGGCGGCACAATTGATGATCTCGCCGAGCGGTTGTCACCAGAGCTGATTGGTGATCACCTCTACACCGGAGGCCTGCCCGACCCCGATCTTGTGATCCGCACGTCTGGCGAGCAACGGCTCAGTGACTTCATGCTGTGGCAGAGTGCCCACTCCGAGTTCTATTTTGTGGAGGCACTTTACCCCGACCTGCGCGAGGTTGACTTCTTGCGCGCCATGCGCGACTTTGGCCGTCGAGAGCGCCGTTTTGGCGGTTAGGCGCGGTGGTTTTTTTCGCGCGGGTGAACAATCGTTAAAGAGCCTTCGCTCGGGCGTGTCGCACGCTCGTTGGGCGCTCGACGAGTCGTAGTTTGAAGCCATGACCCCGCAACGGAGTGGTGTGCAGACGTCGTCACCGACAACCTCGCGCCAAACGAAGGAATCATCCGCCACTGCTTCGAAGGGACGCCAAGCCGAGCGCACGTTTGTGCTCGACACCTCGGTGCTTCTCTCTGACCCCACGGCGCTGTTTCGCTTTGCCGAACACAGTGTGGTGATTCCGGTCATCGTGATCAGTGAGCTCGAGAAGAAGCGCCACGATCCCGAGATTGGATACTTCGCCCGGCAGGCCCTGCGGGCCCTGGATGACCTGCGCATCAAGCACGAGCGCCTCGACTTTCCCATCCCGCTGGACGGTGGCGGTTCGATTCGCGTGGAGCTGAACCACTCCAATCAATCTGTCCTTCCCTCCGGACTTCAGTTGGGAGACAACGACTCGCGAATCTTGGCAGTGGCCCTCAACCTCGCCGGCGACGGGCTCCAGGTTACGGTGGTCAGCAAGGACTTGCCGATGCGCGTCAAGGCGGCATCGATAGGGCTGTCTGCCGAGGAGTATCGCGCCGAACTGGCTACCGACCCCAGTTGGTTGGGAACCTCAGAAGTCACGCTGTCAAGCGACGACATGGCCGAACTCTACGAAACCGAGAAACTGCGCACGCGCGACGTGATTGGCCTGCCGATCAACACGGGGCTCGTGATCCACTCGGACCGAGGTTCGGCTTTGGGGCGCGTGGTCGCCGATGGCGAAATTCATCTGGTGCGCGGGGACCGAGACCTCTTTGGACTGCACGGCCGATCGGCCGAACAGCGACTTGCCATCGACATGTTGCTCGACGCGCAGCTCGGCATTGTCTCGCTGGGTGGCCGGGCCGGTACCGGAAAGTCGGCTCTCGCACTGTGCGCCGGACTCGAGGCCGTGCTCGAACGTCAGCAGCACAAGAAGATCGTGGTCTTCCGCCCCCTCTACGCGGTGGGCGGCCAGGAACTGGGTTACCTGCCCGGCGATCAGGGCGAGAAGATGAACCCCTGGGGTCAGGCGATTTTTGATACGCTCGGCGCCCTCGTCTCACAGAACGTGATTGATGAGGTTGTGGAGCGCGGACTACTTGAGGTGTTGCCCCTCACGCACATTCGCGGTCGCTCTTTGCACGATGCCTTCGTGATTGTGGACGAGGCTCAGAGCCTTGAGCGCAACGTCTTGCTCACCGTGCTGAGTCGCATCGGACAAAACTCTCGCGTCGTTCTCACGCACGATGTGGCCCAGCGCGACAACCTGCGCGTGGGCCGCCACGACGGTGTGGCCAGCGTGATCGAGAGCCTCAAGGGGCAATCGCTCTTCGCGCACATCACGCTGACCCGATCTGAGCGGTCAGCCATCGCCGCCCTGGTCACCGAGTTGCTCGAAGGAAACTAACAAACCGCAACCTTCCCGACACGAGAGCGTTAGCCACCGTTTCGTGTCGTGTTGACATCTGTTTACCTTCTCAGCGGTGAATGGTCATGTGACCCCACCTGCCTTTCGACGCGTTGTGGCCATCGGCGACTCCGTCACTGAAGGACTGGCGGTGGTCCGATGAGTCTGCGCGTGGCAATCGTGACCGAGTCGTTTCTTCCCGCGCTCAACGGCGTAACGAATTCGGTTCTTCGGGTGATCGAGTCTCTCGAGAGCGCGGGTCACGAAGCCATGCTGATATCGCCCACCTACGCCGAGCGCTACTACGGAAACGTCGAGTGCTTTCGTGCGCCGGCATTACCGTTTAAACAGTTTGCCGTGGGACTTCCTAACATTTACCTCACGAGCACGCTGGCGCAGTTCCAGCCGGACGTGGTTCACGTCGCGAGCCCGTTCTGGTTGGGTGGCCAGGCCATTGCCGCCGCCGCTAGGCTGCGCGTGCCGAGCGTTGCCGTCTACCAGACCGACGTCAGCGGATACCTTGCCCGCTACAACATGCAGTTTGCCCGGGCTGCCGTGGATCGCATGATTGCGGCCATTCACGCACCCGCCACGATCACGTTGGCACCCACGCCGGCGTCGGCGAGCTACCTCACCAAACTTGGCGTGAAAAACGTCGAGGTCTGGGGGCGCGGGGTTGACCTCGAGCTCTTTCACCCCGATCGTCGCCTGACTCCCGAAGTTAGTGCGATGCGGCAGATGATCGCCGGCGACAAACGCGTCGTCGGTTTTATCGGTCGCCTCGCCGCCGAAAAGCAGGTCAACCAGTTTGAGGCGCTTGTTGATCTGCCCAACACCCACTTCGTGATCGTGGGAGACGGTCCGGAGCGCGCCAACCTCGAGGCGCGGTTTGCCGGGAAGCCCGTCACGTTCCTTGGTTCACTTCTTGGCGACGACCTGGCAAACGCCTACGCCATGCTCGACGTCTTCGTGCACTTTGGTGCGGAGGAAACCTTTGGGCAGACCATTCAAGAGGCGCAAGCCTCCGGTGTCCCGGTGGTCGCACCCGCGTCGGGCGGGCCGCTCTTTCTCATCCAGCCCGGAGTGAATGGTTTTCTTGGCGAACCGCATCGGCCTCACACGTTCCGGCCTTTCGTCGAGAACCTTCTTGATGACACTCATTTGCGTGCTCGCATTGCTGAGGCTTCTCGCAGGTCCGTCCGACTAAAATCGTGGCATGCGAACAACGCCGTCCTGCTTGACCACTATGACCGCGTCGTCGCTGCGGCAAAGCCGGTAGGCCTGCGTGAACGTCAATCTGCTTGATCCCGAGTCTCTCATCACGGCGATGGGTGCTTTTGCGCTCGTTGGTGTTGCCACGGTTATCTTCTTAGAGACGGCCACCATTGTCGGATCGTTTCTTCCGGGCGATTCGTTGCTCTTTATCTTTGGCCTCGCCCTCGCCACCTATCTCGTCGACATCCCCTTCGCTCCTGCGGTTGCCCTGGTTTTGGTGGCGGGGATTGCCGGCTCACAGGTGGGCTACTGGTTCGGGCGCAAGGTGGGGCCGCGGGTATTTGCGCGCAAACGCAACTGGTTCTTTAGTCCCACAACGGTTGATCGGGCCAACGCTTTCTTCGACCACTACGGCTGGCGAGCGCTCATCCTTGCGCGATTTATCCCCGTTCTCAGGGCCCTCGTTCCGCTGGTGGCCGGCATTGCTCAGATGAAGCCGAGAAAGTATCTGCTCTTCAACGTGGTCGGCGGTGTTCTGTGGGTTGTCGTTCTCATGAACGTGGGGTACTTCCTCGGGCGCATCGAATACGTGGAGCGCAACATCGAGTGGTTCATGCTCGGTTTTGTGATTCTCTCTTCGGCGCCGCTTCCGATTGAGCTGCTTATCGCACGCCGACGTCACGTTCGCAACAAGGCGGCTCAGGCCGCCAGCGCTACCTCCGACGCCTAACCGGGGCGGGTCATCGACAGCACGTCGAGAGCCTTGTCGAGCTGTGCCAAGGTGAGTTTGGTGCCGTCGACGTAGCCGAGTTCGATGGTGGCTTCGCGAATCGTGAGCCCCGTGGCCACGGCGTGCTTGGCAATCTTGGCAGCAGCCTCGTAACCGATGAACTTGTTGAGCGGTGTGACAATCGACGGGCTCGACTCGGCCATGGCGCGTGCGCGCTTCACGTTGGCCTCGAGGCCATCGATGGTCTTGTCGGCCAGCACGCGACTTGACGCGGCGAGCAGGCGGATCGACTCGAGCACGGCCGAGCCCATGACGGGAATCTGCACGTTCAGTTCGAAGAGACCGGAGGCGCCGGCCCAGGCGACCGTGGCGTCGTTGCCGATAACGCGCGCACAGACCATGAGCACGGCCTCGGGAATGACGGGGTTGACCTTGCCGGGCATGATCGAGGATCCGGGCTGCAGGTCGGGGATGTTAATCTCGGCGAGGCCGGTGTTGGGGCCGGAACCCATCCAGCGCAGGTCGTTGTTGATCTTGGTGTAGCTCACCGCGATGGTGCGTAGCGCGCCCATGGCTTCAACAAGGCCGTCGCGGTTGGCCTGGGCCTCAAAGTGATCGCGGCTCTCGGTGATGGGCAGCTTGGTCTCTTTGGCGAGCAGCTTAATCACGAGCTGTGGGAATCCCTTGGGCGTATTGATGCCGGTACCCACGGCCGTGCCGCCGAGAGGCACCTCGGCAACCCGGGGGAGCGCGGCCTTCACGCGTTCGATTCCCCAGCGCACCTGCGCGGCATAGCCGCCGAACTCTTGCCCGAGTGTTACGGGAGTGGCATCCATGAGGTGGGTGCGACCGGACTTCACGACCGTGGCCCACTTCTTGGCCTTCTTCTCGAGCGACTTAGCGAGGTAGTCCATGGCCGGAATCAGGTCGCGAATGAGTGCGCCTGTTACGGCAACGTGAACCGAGGTGGGGAAAACGTCGTTGGACGACTGCGAGCAGTTGACGTGATCGTTGGGGTGCACGGGCGAGCCCAGCTTGCGGGTGGCGAGCGTGGCGAGCACCTCGTTCATGTTCATGTTGGAGCTGGTGCCGCTGCCGGTCTGGTACACGTCGACGGGGAATTCGCCATCGTGCTTGCCGGTGATGACCTCGTCGGCTGCGGAGGCGATGGACTCGGCGATTTTTGCGTCGAGAACGCCCAACTGAGCGTTGGCGAGTGCGGCAGACTTCTTGATCTGCGCTAGGGCGGCGATGTGGGCCGGTTCGAGGCCACTGCCCGAGATGGGGAAGTTCTCTACCGCGCGCTGTGTTTGCGCCGCGTAGAGGGCATCTTTGGGAACGAGTACCTCGCCCATCGTGTCGTGCTCAACGCGGAACTGGGGGTCTTTCGCCACGGGTGATCCTTAGGGGTGAGAGGGCTTATTCGATAACGCCGACAACAACGTCGGGAACGACCCTGCCTTCACTGAGGCGATAGTTCGCTCCGACCACAGCAAGATTACCGGTGGCGATGGATTCCGAGATAAGTTCGCTGGCCTCGAGGAGTTCAGCGATGGTGTCGCGCAGGTGCTCACGACCGACCTCCATCGCGTCAATTGCGGCGACGTCAACGGTGCCGTCGGGGCCGAAGAGATTCTGCGCGCCGGCAACGCGGCGAACGGCGGGCGTAATCTTGCTCACCATCTCGGTGACGTGTGGCGGAAAGCCGGGGTTTTCGGGATCCAACAGTGCTATGGCACCACCAACAGCACCGCAGTTGTCGTGCCCGAGAACCAAGATGAGCGAGACGTCGAGCACACCCACCGCGTACTCGAGCGAGCCAATAACCGAGCTGGAGATGATCTGACCGGCGTTCCGCACAACGAAAAGGTCGCCGAGGCCCGTATCGAAGATGATCTCGGCAGCCAGCCGCGAGTCGGAACACCCAAACAGGGCAACAGACGGAGCTTGGGCATCCTTGAGTTCCGAGAGCCGCTCGATGTCTTGGTGCGGGTGAGCGGGCTGACCAGAAGTAAACCGCTCGTTACCGCGCAACAGCTCGGCCCACGCTTGAGCCGGTGTCGGGCGAGTCACGGTGTCACCTGTGCAATCGACGCAGTGAGCGCGCGCGCCAGTTCGGCGAACTCCTCGACGGTGCCCGAGCCGGTGAGAATGAACGCATCTTCGAACGCGAAGGTGGCGAGGGCGTAGTCCACCGGCTCTGCCCCTTGGTTGTCCGAGTTGAGTGCGAACGTGGTCCACGTCTGGCCTGCACCGAGCGCGAGATCACCCGCCGGAACGCGATCCTCGAGAATGCGCCGCAGCTCCGCTTGGTCTGCGCCAAACACCTGCCGGTAGGTGATGTACTCGTCCGTGGGGGTGAGGAAGTTGACCTTCCAGACCGGAAGACCGTCAACACGATCAATTTTTGCCACGTTGGCGCGCCACGCCGCCGGCATGTCGGGCGTAATGAGTGGACCCTCAACAGACGACTGAGCCTCGACTCCCACAGCCGCATAGTCGACCTCCCAGTTTTTCGGGATGTCGGGTCGTGGCACGGCAAAGAAGATAATCGCCACAACACCGAGCGTTGCCAAAAGCGAATAGATCAGGTTGTTGACAGTTTTGCGAGCGCGATACTGGCGCGAGTTTTCCGCCTTGCGCACCGCGGTCTCTTCCGGTGTCTCGGGGCGGCCCAGCTCGGCAACGTCTCGAGGGGGTTTGCTCGCCTTCGGGGGCGCCATGCTAGGCGTCCGTGGCGTCGGCGGATTGATCGGCCGTGTCGTTCGACGCACCACTCGCGGCCTTAGCCTTGTTTAAGCGTTCCTTGGCGCCCACCAGCCACTCCTCGCAACGGGCGGCCAGTGCTTCGCCGCGCTCCCACAGCTCAATGGTCTGCTCGAGGGTTGCCGTTCCTGCTTCGAGGTCGGTGACAACCTGCACGAGTTCGTTGCGTGCTTCTTCGTAGCTCAGCTTCGCGGGATCGGTAGCCATGGTTCCCATTCTATTTCGTGTCGGACTTGGAGGTGGCGCCCGAACTCGTGGCGCCGGTACTCGTGGCCCCCAGTCGCCCATCGGCCAGCATTAGAGACAACTCGGTGCCTGCCGGTGCGTCGGCGGTGGCGCGCACGAGTTTCTTCGTCTTCGTAAGGGCGATGGCGTAACCGCGGTCGAGCGTCTGTTGAGGCGAGAGCGATCGCAATTGTGCCCGTAACCCTTGCGCTTCGGCACGGGCCATGTCGAGGGCGTGCATCACGATGCCGTGCCCGCGTTGCACGTGGCGCAGGATGTCTTCGGCGCGCTGGTTAGTGATCCACTCGTGCGAGGCCAACACGGGGCGGCTGCGCAGTTGTTCGAGCCTGGTGACCTCATTAGCCACGATGTTCGTCACGCGGTTGCGCAGGCGTGCGCGGGCGTCGGCCACGCGAGCCAGCTCTTCGGCAATGTCTGGTACCACGCGCTTGCCGGCATCGGTGGGGGTGGAGGCGCGCAGGTCGGCAACGTCGTCGAGCAGGGGGCGGTCGGCTTCGTGTCCGATGGCGCTCACCACGGGTGTCTCGCAAGCGGCGACGGCGCGAACCAAGGCTTCGTCGGAGAACGGAAGCAGGTTCAAGAAGTCGCCGCCGCCGCGCGCGATGATGATCACCTCGACCTCGGGAATGGCATCGAGCTCGGCTAGCGCCGCAATCACGCGCGGTGCGGTCTCGGGACCCTGCACGGGCGTGTGCCGCACCTCAAACACCGCGGCGGGCCAACGCAGGCGTGCGTTCTTGAGCACGTCTTTCTCTGCGTCCGAATCGGCGCCTGTAATAAGACCAATGCGCGCCGGGAGGAACGGCAGGGGCTTTTTGCGCTCGGCGGCGAACAGGCCCTCGGCGGCCAGCTTGGCGCGCAACTTCTCGAGCTTTTCGAGCAGGTCACCCAGGCCCACGTGACGCATCTGCTGAATGACAAGCTTGATGTCGCCGTTCTTCTTCCAGAAGTCCACCTTGGCCAGCGCGATGACGCGGTCACCGGCTTTGAGTTCTGCCGGAACCTGATCTGCCGCCGACGCCCAGATGGAGAAGCCCATGGCCGTCTCTTCAGCCAGGTCGCGCAGTGTGCCAAACCGACCCATCTTGCCGTTAGAGATCTGCGTGATCTCGCCCTCGACCCAGACGAGGCCCAAGCGATCGATGTATGCCTTGAGTTGCGCCGTGAGATTGGCAACCGACCACGGTTTCTCGAGCGTGGAGGCTTCGGCGGTCATGTCTCAAGGGTAGCCGAGCGCGCGCAGT
>CAIWRM010000108.1 GCA_903915075.1 uncultured Microbacteriaceae bacterium | reverse complement strand
CATGGAGCCGGTGTTTACCGATCTGATCGCCGCCCACTCACGCCGCATGGACGCACTCGGTTTTACCGCCTAGCGGCCGGCGATTTTTCCGAACATCTCGTTGTCCGCCGCAATGCGTGCGCGCACGAGGCGGAGGTTAACCACAAAGGCGACGACACCGCTGACGACAAAAGTGATGAGCCAAATCCAGGGCTCGGTGGAGGCGAGGCCAGCCCACGAGCCAGCGGCCCAAACAGCGGCGCCGGTTGCGGTGGCGATGGTGGGAATCATGGCAGCGCCAACACGGTCACGACCGGCCATGCTGTAGCGCACACTGAGTCCAATGGCGAGCGCGGCAAAAACCGCAAACATCATCTCCACGGCTACGCCACGAATCCGACGCGTCGGCCCTCATCACTGCCCACTTCGACGAAACCAATCGTGGCCGTGGGAACGAGGTAAATCTTGCCCTTGTTGTCCGAAAGCTTGAGGAACGCGTCTTTTCCGGTGAGGGCTGCGCTCACAGCAGCTTCGATGTCACCGAGTGACGCATCCGTCTCAAAATTGAGTTCACGGGCGGTGTTGACGATACCGATGCGGATTTCCAAGGTGGACACTCCTTTGCGAGAAAGCGGGAACACTGCAACACTAACCCAACCATCGAGGCACTGTCGGACGGTGCCGATAGCGTTGACGCCATGACCGCACGCCGAGGGCTTGTTCCGCCACGTGAGGCATACGCGCGCCATGAACTGGATGCCGCTCAGCTCGCCGTGATCCAGCGCAACGCCACTGATTCTTTCGTCGTCGTGGGGGCTCCGGGCACGGGCAAGACCACCGCTCTCGTTGAACTCGTGGCCCACCGTGTTGAAATAGGACAGGTCGCCACCAACGACATCGTCGTTCTCACGGGCCAGCGATTGGCGGCGAACCGGCTGCGCGAGGCTCTGGCCGCCCGACTCCGTCGCCCCACCAATGGCCCACTCGCGCGCACGCCCATGTCTCTCGCGCTGAGCCTGGCAACAGAGGGCGCCGAGGCGCGCGGCGATGTCATTCCCCGCCTGCTCACCGGTGCTGAGCAAGACCGCATCATTGCCACCCTCCTCGAGGCGCAAGCGCCCGACGCCCTCGACCCGGGCGCGCTCGAATCAGGCTTTCTCGAACCAGGCCCTCCCGAATCACACGCGGCCCTATGGCCGAACACCCTCGGCCACGAGGTTCGCGCTTCGCGCGTGTTTCGCAACGAGCTTCGCGACCTCATCGATCGCAGCATCGATGCCGGCATCAGCGCGCACGACTTAGAGAAACTCGGGCAACAGCACGGTGTTCCCGAGTGGCAGGCTGCCGCGCGTTTTTGGGCCACCTCGCTCACCGATGTCCTCGACGCCATGCGTTACGGCTTTGCCGACGCCGCCGAAGTGATGCGCCAGGCCACGGTGGCCGTGGCCGAGGGTGTTGCCCTGAGCGGTGTGAAAGTGATTGTCGTCGATGATGCGCAAGAACTCACGGCCGGCGCGATTGCTCTGCTCACGGCGGCCTCCGGGCGCGGTATCCCGCTCGTGATGTTTGGCAACCCCGACGAGACGGCCACGGGCTTTCGCGGAGCGGTGCCCAGAGTCTTGGGGCGCTTCGATACTGTCGTGGGCAGCCCGGCCGAGCCGATTGTCTTGCCCCACGTCCATCGTCACGGTTCCGCCATCCGTCACGCGGTGGCCCGCGTCGAAGCACGCATCGGTGCCGCCGAGTGGGGAACGCAGCGCAAGGCGATTGCCAGCCCGAGCATGCCTGCCGGTTCCGTCGTGGTGATTGAAAAGCCCCAGCGCGCCACCGAGCTCGCAGCCGTGGCGCGGGCCCTGCGCGAGGCGCACGTGCGCGACGGCGT
>CAIWRM010000107.1 GCA_903915075.1 uncultured Microbacteriaceae bacterium | reverse complement strand
GTGAGCATTGTGAAGGAGGCGTTCGCTTCGGGTGAGGCTGTTTCGCGGGACATTGAGCTTGCCCGCGGGCCGTTCGCCGTAACCACCATTGCCGTGGTAGTGCGTGCCGCCCGCATGTCAAACAATCTGGTTCTCATATTCATGGCGGATCGCAGTGACTACCAGCGACTCGAAGAGGTGCGCCGTGACTTTATCGCCAACATCAGCCACGAATTGAAAACTCCCATTGGCGCAATCTCGCTCTTGGCCGAAGCTCTGCTGGAAGGTCAGACGACCCGGAGATGGTGCGCAAGTTTTCCCTGCGGCTGGGCGGCGAGGCCGAACGCCTGGCAGGAATCACGCGCGAGATTATTGAGTTGTCTCGCCTGCAGGCAGACGGAGCCATCACGGAGTTTCAGCCCATCGAGGTGAACGCTGTTGTTGCACAAGCGGTCGATCAGCACCGGATCTTCGCCGCGTCCAAAGGAATCGACATCGTCGCGGCAAAGAGCGACAACGTTCGCGTTCTCGCCGATGAGGCGCGCCTCGTTTTGGCCATCAGTAATCTCGTTTCAAACGCGGTGCAGTACTCACCCGACGGTTCACGAATCGGAGTGGGTATTTCGCATACCGAAGGCGAAGTCGAGATCTCGGTGACCGACCAAGGAATTGGCATGACCAAAGAAGAGTCCGAACGTGTGTTTGAACGCTTCTATCGCACCGACCAGGCACGATCGCGCACCACCGGCGGTACCGGTTTGGGACTCAGTATCGTCAAGCACATCGTGGCAAATCACGGCGGTGATATTAGGGTCTGGACCAAACAGGGACGCGGGTCAACGTTCACTATCCGGCTCCCTGAAGTTCGCGAGTCTCACATCTCAGATTCCGGAGAGGAACAGTCCGTCGCATGACCACAATTCTGCTCGTTGAAGATGAGGCCTCCCTTAGTGAACCCCTCGCGTTTCTGCTCCAGAAAGAGGGATACAGCGTCTCGATTGCCGAGGACGGTCGGCGTGCGGTTGACCTGTTTACGCAGGGTGAGTTCAGCCTCGTTTTGCTCGACCTGATGCTTCCCGAACTCTCGGGGGTCGAAGTGTGTCGGGCAATTCGCGCGACGTCGCAGGTGCCCATCATCATGCTCACCGCGAAAGACTCCGAAGTCGACATCGTTGTCGGTCTCGAACTGGGGGCCGACGACTACGTGACGAAGCCCTACTCGTCTCGCGAACTCCTGGCACGCATCAAGGCGGTCTTAAGGCGACACGTGACCTCTGACTCGGGGGATGACTCACTCCTGCGGAGTGGCCACCTTCTGCTCGACTCGGATCGCCACACGCTCACGGTGAACGGCACGATGACGGCAATTCCGTTGAAGGAGTTTGAACTGTTGGAGTATCTGATGCGCAACGCCGGGCGCGTTCTCACGCGCGGGCAGATCATCGACCGCATTTGGGGTTCCGACTACTTTGGTGACACCAAGACCCTTGACGTGCACATCAAGCGCATTCGATCACGCATCGAAGTCGATCCCGCCAATCCCGAACTCATCCTCACGGTGCGCGGACTCGGGTATCGCTTCGAAGACGCACACGCGAAGTAGCGGCTACTCAATCCCGCTGCGGCAGGCCGCTGTGCTCGCGGGGCTTTCTCCGAACGAACCTAGGGCTCTGGCGTTGGCTCTGGCGTTGGCGTGAGGGTCACCGTGGGAATGGGTGACGGCGTGAGTCCACTGTATTCGGGCAGGTCGGTGTTCAGCACCGGAACGATGGTGACTCTTGTATCGCCATCTCCCGCCTGAAGGGTGAGGGTGAGCGTGCCTCCTGCGGGCACGTTGATATTGCGAAGAACGATCTGCGGTTGATCTTTGCCGCCGTAGCCAATCACGCCTTCGCTGCTCGGTATGTCGGTAACGATGGTGGCCAGGCTGCCATTCGACGTGTACGAAATATTGAGGGTGATGGGCGACCCG
>CAIWRM010000106.1 GCA_903915075.1 uncultured Microbacteriaceae bacterium | reverse complement strand
GTCCTTCGCCGGGGCTCAGCGACCTAAGTGCTAGTGACCGCGGTTTTTGGGTCACAGATACGACGCCTCCTTCGGTGTTGAGAGTAGCGCCGTCAGACGGTGCGGCCAACGTCGCAGTGGGTAGCGACCTGACTATTACTTTTACAGAGAATATCGCACTTGGTGTTGGTCTTATTGAAATTCGGGTCGGCTCTGCCACTGGCCCAGTAGTCGAGAGCTTCAGCGCTCGCAACAGTGCACGCCTTTCCGTGTCGGGCAGCACACTCACCATCGATCCGACGAGCGACCTCGCGGCGGGAACCCAGTATTTCGTGGTGCTCCCTTCACGCGCAGTGCGCGACGTCGCTGGCAACGACCATGCCGGCGGTAGCTGGTGGAATTTCACCACCGCACCGCGTGCGGATACGACCCCCCCCACGGTCACCACCTTCTTTCCCGGCGATGGCGAGACAAACGTCAACCCTCGCAGAAACGTGGTGGTCGAGTTCAGCGAGCAGATTAGCCCTGGCCCCGGCAGCATTGAGCTGCGCTCTGGCTCAGCCACTGGCCCTGTCGTCGAGAGGAAAGTTTCCGTCTCTGGTAACGGTCTCATCATCGATCCCAAAAGCGACCTGGCTGACAGCACCCGGTACTTCGTGGTCATCAGGGAATCGGCTGTCCGAGACTTCGCTGGCAACCCCAATCTCGGCACCCTCACATACCACTTCACAACCGCGCCTCCGGAAGACATAAAGGCTCCCACGGTCACCACCTTCTCTCCAACTGACGGCGCCACCAACGTCACGGCCAGTAGCAATATCGTCCTAACCTTCAACGAGGCCATTCGCCTCGGCACAGGCACCATTGAGATCCGTTCAGGTTCAGCCACCGGCCCTGTCGTCGAGAGTTTCAACGCTGCCACTATCACGCGCCTGACGGTCTCTGGCAGCGCACTCACCATCAACCCGACCAACAACCTCGCGGCGGGCACGCAGTATTTCGTTGTCATCCCGCCGGGCGCCATACGCGACACCGTTGGTATCAATTATGCCGGCACCAGCACCTATGACTTCACAACCGCCGCAGCCTCCGCTGCTGCCGCAACGAGTTTCCGCTTGATCGCCCCGGATGGTTGGTCCGGTTCTATCGGCGGGAACGGGACGATCTTTGGGTCAGCGGGCGTCCAAGACATTAGACTTTTGTCGGGCTCTATCGCGTTCGATGCTTCCTTCAACCGTGGAGGCGATGTGGTGCGCCTTGCCGGGTCGGCAAACGCCTCTAGCGCGTCTGTCGTGGGTTCATCGGCTGCGATTAGCACGGATAGCGGTGTGCGTGCGAGCGTCCCTGTCGGCATTGACGGGCTTTTCATGAGCTTTGACGATGGTGCGCGCAAATTGCTGTTTGATGTTAGAGCCGGCAGTGTGCGTCTCGGAACCCAAGTCGTGTCCAGCGTTGCAACATCGATCTCTTCGGCCGCCGGAACAGATCCGCTTCCCGCTGGAACAGACCCAGCAGCAGCAGCCAGATTGACCTTGTCGGGCGGCGCTTTGGGTCCGGGTGAAACAGCGCACGTCACATTCGGAGGGCGAGCAACGATATTTGGAACGACTGACACCGATGTGGTGGCGATTGCGTCTGGGCAGCCGATCAACGTCACCTTTGATCCCTCGTTCAACCGAGGCGGGGACATCATTATACTGCCCAATCAAGCAAATACATACACAGCGGCCCTCGTTGGGTCCGCAG
>CAIWRM010000105.1 GCA_903915075.1 uncultured Microbacteriaceae bacterium | reverse complement strand
TTGCTAAAGGGGAGTTTGACTTCGTCGAAGAGGTTTCCGCCGACTTCCCGATTCGCGTTCTCGCCAAGCTGCTTGATGTTCCCGACGAAGACACCGGTCAACTCATCGACTGGGGAAACCGCATGGTGGGCTTCGATGATCCCGAGCATGCCGACGTACTCATCGACTCTGCCGAAAGTGAAAAGTACAAAGACCTCCCGTTTCGCTCACCGGCCGCCCTCGAGGTATTCAGGTACGGCGACGAACTTCGTCGCCAGCGCGAAGGTAAAGACGGCAAGGACCTCATTTCCCTCATCGTCAACGGAGTTCCGAATGACGGCATGAAGCTGGATGATCGGGACTTCCACACCAACTTCTTGCTCCTCGTCGTGGCGGGAAACGAGACAACGCGCCACACCATCACGCACACCATGAACAACCTGCTGAACAACCCCGATCAGTTGGCATTTCTGCAAGAGAATCCCAGCGCGATTCCTTGGGCGGTCGAAGAATTCCTGCGGTACGCGAGTCCGGTCTACCATTTCCGTCGCACGGCGACGAAAGACACGGAATTCGCTGGAACGAAGATCAGAGAGGGGGAGAAGGTCGTGACCTGGTTCGCATCAGGCAACCGGGATGAGACGGTGTTTGACAATCCCAACACGATGGACTGCGCTCGCAACCCGAATGAACACATGACCTTTGGTCGTGGAGGCCCGCACATGTGCTTGGGTAACGCCTTGGCGCGAATTGAACTGCGCATCATGTTCGAGGACTTGATCGGCCGACTGAATTCCATGGAGCGCACGGGCGACGTCGACTTCTTGCGCTCGAACTTCGTTCACGGCATCAAGCGCATGCCCGTGCGGGCGACACAGCGCTAGCGTCAGGTCAGGTCAGGTCAGGAAATCAGGCCTGCTACGTCAGCGAGGTAGGCATCGACGAGAGCGTAGGTGCGTTTTTCGGCCGCTTCCTCTTCATCACGTGTTTGTTGCAGCATAATCTCGGGGCTCAGACCCGCTTCGGCGACTTTGCTCGCGCCACCCCACTCGAACCACTCGGCAAGTGTCTCTGAGTTGAGCTCGGGATGAAACTGCACGCCCAGCGTCTTGCCCACCACGAAGGCCTGCGGTGCCGCCGGATTTTCCGCAATCATGCGCGCGCCTGGGGGCACGGTGAACCGGTCGTAGTGGAATTGAAACCACGGGCCATTCGACACGAGTTGTGGCTCCACGCTGCGGATGTACGTCCAGCCGATTTCAGAAACGGGGGCCGGGCTGACCTCGCCGCCGAGAGCCCGAGAAACGACCTGCGCCCCAAAACAGATACCCAGAACGGGCTTGCCGGCGCGCACGGCATCTCCAATGACCTGAACTTCTTCGGCCAGCCAGTTACCGATGCAGGCGTCATCCCACGCACCCCAGGGCGCACCCAGGGGAATGATCACGTCGTAGTCGTTGAGATCGGGAAAGCTCACCTGAATGTTTGGTTCGTAAAACTGCGCTTCGGGCACCACGAGAAATTCCTCGATCTCAAAGCCGTGGTGCGCGAATCGGCGTCCGACAGCTCCCGTGTGTCCCGCGTGGTCATGTTGAATGAATAGGGCTTTCACTTTTTGCCTCCGACGAGTAGTGTCGTTCGTACCCTAACGATAGCCCGTTAAGACATAATTTGCGACAAAGGAGTAGCACAGCATGAATGACGACCTTTCCGTGTTACGCGACGAATTGACGAGCCGCGGCATAGACGTGCTCAGGTTTCTCTACACGGACGTCATTGGCGTGCCGCGTTCGAAGGATGTGCTCGTCAGCCAACTCGACAAAGCCGCTCACAACGGGCCGGCATTCTCCTTCGGAGTGCTTCTGACGAACGCGGTCGGTGACGTTCTGGAAGCAAACAACATTGCCAGCGACGGTTACCCCGACATGGTCAGCCACCTTGTGCCGGAGTCGATCGTAGACATTCCGTGGGAGGAGGGCCTCGCCTATGTGATTGCCGACCTCTTCAATCCCGACGGTAGCCCCACCATGATGTCGCCGCGGGCGGTCTTGAAGAAGGTCATCGAGGGCTACCACAAGATTGGCCTGCAGCCGGTGTGCGGCCCAGAACTAGAGTTTTACATCGCCGACCACACCCCGGAAGGCGGCTACCGGCGCTCTCTCGAGCGCACCGGCCGGGTCTACACGACCGGCAGCCTGGTCGACCCCGAGGGAACTTTTCTTTACCTCTTGCGCATGATTGATCAGATGAACATTGGTGCTTTTGCCGGCAACCACGAGTTTTCGCCGGGACAGTATGAGATAAATCTTTGGCACTCAGAGGCACTCGATGCTGCCGATCGAACCTTTTTCTTCAAGGTCGCCACCAAAGAAATTGTCCATCGCGCGGGAAAGCACGCCACGTTTGTCGGCAAGCCCTGGAGTGATGAGGGCGGGAGCGGATTTCACCTGCACTTCTCCGTTACCGATATGAACGGTGCAAACCAGATGCACGACGGTGCCGGGAATTTATCGGTTACCGCAAAGAAGATGATTGCGGGAGTCACGGCCCACGCCGCGGCGCTGACGGCGCTGACAAACCCCAGCATTAATGCGTTCAAGCGGCTGGGGCCCGACACCCTCGCGCCCTATCGAGCAAACTGGGGATTCGATAATCGCGCGTGCATGGTGCGCGTACCGCCGGAGCGGGAGCAGGGAACGCGACTCGAGGTCCGTGTTGGCGACGGTATGGCGAACCCCTATCTGGTCATCGCGGGAATTCTCGCCGCTGCTCTCGACGGTATCGTGCGCGACCTGCCTTGTCCTGATCCCGCGGAAGGCATGGCTTACGACAACGATGCGGCGCCGATTCTTCCCATGTCCCTCGCCGAGGCTCTCGACGCGTTGGAGGCAAACGATGAGCTACGCGCACAACTTTCTGAGGAGCTCATCACGGTGTTCATGGTGATGAAACGTGACGAAATCGCACGGTACACCGCTACGGTGAAGGATCCCGCGACGCGCGATGTCACCGACTGGGAAGTGAACGAGTACATCGCAGATTTCTAATCCGCAAACGCGGACGGTCAAAAATTACTCAACGAGGTCTTGACTGACGAGCTAAAAATCTGCAGAGTTGAGGTAATCGTTTTTATCCAAACGATTTCTTGTCCCACGAACTCAATGAGGAGATTCGACATGTCTACCGTAGAAAAGCAAGGCTCATCCCTAAAGAAGGGACGCCTCGGCATCCTGGGGATTGTCTTTTTCGTCGTCGCCGCTTCGGCGCCCCTAGTCGGAATGACCGGAGCAGTTCCGGTCGCCATGTTGGTAGGAAATGGCGCCGGCGTTCCGGGAGCCTATCTCGCCGTCGGAATCATCTTGCTCGTCTTTAGCGTTGGTTACACAGCAATGAGCAACAAGATGACAAATGCCGGTGCGTTCTTTGCCTATGTGGGCAAGGGCCTCGGAACAAACATGGGAGTCGGATCGGCTTTCGTGTCGATCGTGGCATACCTGACGATTCAACTCGCCGTCTACGGTTTCTTTGGATACATCGTGGGCGCCCAGATTGGCGCGCTGGGCTTGGATCTGCCGTGGTACGTCTGGAGCCTGATCGCCTGGGTTCTCGTCACCGGTTTGTCCCTTTTGCAGGTCGATGTTGGCGCCAAGGTGCTCGGTGTTCTCCTGATTCTCGAAGTTCTCTCGCTTGTCATCGTCGCCATCGCAATTCTGGCTAACGGCGGCCCCGAAGGATGGAACATCGGCGCGTCGTTTGCTCCGGACGCGGTTCTTGCGGGCGGTATTGCCGGGGGAGCGGGAATTGCGTTTGCCTTTGCGTTCGCTTCCTTCATCGGCTTTGAGGCAACGGCCATCTACGGCGAGGAATCGAAAGATCCCAAGAAGACGGTGCGCCGGGCGACCTACTGGGCTATCGGAATCCTGACCGTTCTTTTCGCCGTCATCTCTTTCGCCATGGTGACCGGTATGGGTGCCAATGGAATCTTCGATCAGGTGATTGAGCGCTCGGCCGTGGAAGGTGTCCCACTCGCCGACCCGGCAGCCGTCATTTTCTCGCTCGCGGGAGAGTACGTCGGTCCGTGGTTGCCGCCGGTGATGGGTTGGCTCGTTATCTCGAGCCTCTTTGCGGGACTACTGGCGCTCCAGAACAACGCCAGCCGCTACTTCTTCGCCATGGGTCGCGGTGGCGTGCTCCCCGCCGCCTTCGCACGCACAAACAAGGCCGGTGCTCCCACCGCGGGTGTGATTCTCACATCGATCCTCGCAGCCATCGTGATCGTCATTTTCGCTATCGCGAATCTTGATCCGGTCCTCAACCTGTTCTACTGGATGAGTGGCATCGCGGTGATCGCCATCGTGCTTGTCGAGATTCTGGTGAGCATTGC
>CAIWRM010000104.1 GCA_903915075.1 uncultured Microbacteriaceae bacterium | reverse complement strand
GCCCGTGGCATGACGCCAACGCGTGACGAGGTTATCTCGGGCGCGGCCCAACTGCTTCAGGCGTTTCGCGCTGCCGGTGCGCCTGTGGCGCACATTCACACCGTCTGTGCGCCCGATGGCTCGGATGCCATGCCTCACTGGCTGCCCGACAAGATGCTCTGCGTGGCGGGAACGCCCGGCGTGCTGGCCCCCGAACCGCTTCGTCCGGCCGATGGCGAGTTTGTCGCCATCAAGCAGCACTATGACGGGTTTGTCGATCCTGGGCTCGAGCCGTGGTTGCGGGCGCAGGGCGTGGAGACCGTTGTGGTCTGTGGCGTCTATACGCAGACGTGCGTGCGAGCCGCCGTGCTCGGCGCTTACCAGCGCGGGTTTCAGGTTGTCATGGCCACCGACGCGCTCGGCACCGACGATGTGGAGTTCGCCAACATGAACCTGGCGTGGCTGGGAGCTCGCGCTGCGAAGCTTCTCGACAACTCCGCCATTCTCGAGACGCTGCGCTAAGCCAGCTCTGTCGCGGGGTTTCGATACGCCG
This sequence comes from uncultured Microbacteriaceae bacterium, assembly GCA_903915075.1. Classification (GTDB taxonomy): domain Bacteria; phylum Actinomycetota; class Actinomycetes; order Actinomycetales; family Microbacteriaceae; genus UBA963. Next base: position 33,875 of record CAIWRM010000104.1, on the reverse strand, counting down.
ACTGCGTCGGCTACTCAACCGGCGAGCAACGCCGACTGCGTCGGCTACTCAACCCGCGTGATGCGCCCACGGCGAACATCGCCGTTTCGGTGGGTCTGCCTCGGCTAGTGTCGAAAGCGTCAAGACACCCTCGTGTGGGGGTGTCGCGTTACGTCGAACGGAGCATCACATGGCCGAAATGCAGGCCCCCAACTCGGTCTTCGACCGGCTTCTCAAAGACCGCATCATCTGGCTTGGTTCAGAGGTGCGCGACGACAACGCCAACGAGATTTGCGCCAAGATGTTGCTGCTCGCGGCCGAGGACGCCAAGCGCGACATCTACCTCTACATCAACTCGCCCGGTGGTTCGATCACCGCGGGCATGGCCATCTACGACACCATGCAGTTCGTGCCGAACGACATCGTGACGGTGGGTATTGGTATGGCGGCTTCGATGGGTCAGCTCCTCCTCACCTCGGGAACCAAGGGCAAGCGCTACATCACGCCCAACGCGCGCGTGCTGTTGCACCAGCCGCACGGTGGATTCGGTGGAACCTCCAGCGATATCCAGACTCAGGCTCAACTCATCAACTCCATGAAGACGCGCCTCGCCGAGATCACGGCCGGGCAAACCGGCAAGAGCGTTGAGCAGATCAACGCCGACGGAGACCGCGACCGCTGGTTCACCGCCCAAGAGGCACTTGAGTATGGATTCGTCGACCACGTGCGCGAATCGGCCGGCGATGTCTTTGGCGGCGGCGGAACGAACCAGGGCGCGAAAGCGTAGAAGGCGACGAGGACAACTATGTACACCCCCAACATCGGCAACTCGGCCTTCGGCTCCTCGGGCGTTGACGCTCCCGGCTCGCGCTACATCATCCCGCAGTTCCAAGAGCGCACGTCTTACGGCTTTCGCCAGCAGGACCCCTACGGCAAGCTCTTCGACGACCGCATCATCTTTCTCGGTGTGCAGGTAGACGACACCTCGGCCGACGACGTGATGGCCCAGCTTCTCGTGCTCGAGAGCCAGGACCCTGATCGCGACATCACCATGTACATCAACTCGCCCGGCGGGTCGTTCACGGCCATGACGGCCATCTACGACACCATGCAGTACATCCGTCCCGAAGTTCAGACGGTGTGCCTCGGTCAGGCAGCCTCGGCAGCCGCCGTTCTGTTGGCCGCGGGAGCTCCCGGCAAACGTCTCGCTCTGCCCAACTCACGCATCCTCATCCACCAGCCCGCCATGGGCGAATCGGGTCGCGGCCAAGCGAGCGACATCGAGATTCAGGCGCGCGAGATTGCCCGCATGCGCACCTGGCTCGAAGAGACGCTGGCGCGTCAGTCCAACAAGACCGCGGAAGAGGTCAACAAAGACATCGACCGCGACAAGATTCTCTCGGCTCAGGAAGCGCTCGAGTACGGTCTGATTGATCAGGTGCTGACCACCCGCAAGAACACTCCCGTCATTTAGTGGGCGTGCCGGCGTGCGACCCGGCACAATGGAGAGCGTGTCTCAGGTAACGAAGCAACCCATGGGTACGGGACTTAACCCGTCGAACATTCCCTGGTTCGTTCTGTTCTTTGACCTCGTTGTCGTCGCTGCCTTTAGCCAGACGGCCAAGATGTATCAGGCCAATCCCACGTGGGTGACGTCAGCCTTTGTGGCCGGGTGCATCATGCTGATCTATTCGATCTGGGCCGTCACCACCATCGAGTCTCTCGTCAGCGCAGTAGAAACCTGGCCGCATCGAATAATCGGATTCGTGCAGATGTCGGCCATCATTTTGGCTGCACTCTCGCTCGGACACGGCAAGGGGTTGCAAAACGCCTGGGGTTTTGCCGCCCTCTCCGTTGCGCTCGGTTGTTCGGCCGTGCTCACGGGTTTGCACCGTGACGCCTGGGGACCGCGGAATTCTCACTTACGGCGCCGAGTCGTGCTGTTGACGTTCGCGTCGTTAATCTTTTTTGCCGGGGCATGGGTCTCACCGAGCCTTACCTGGGGTGGCGTTGAGTTCTCCAATCTTGTTTTCTTCGCTGGCGCTGGCGTCACGATCGCGGGCGCTCTGACCTTGATTCCGCAGCTCGTCGATAGTTCGAGTCGCGTTCGTGCGCACGTCATCCAAGAACGTTTCGGCCTCATCCTGCTCATTGTGTTGGGCGACTCTTTCTTGCTTCTTCTCACGAGCGTGGGAACAGACGGCGCCATCCCTCAACCAGCCTTCTTTGTGGCATCTGTTGTTCTCGTCTTCGCTATTTGGGCGCTGTACTTTCCGGCGTTGGCCGAGACCGAGATTTCGACGCAGCTCGGTCGTTCCTACGCACGACTCGGAGCGCACTTCTTGCTCGTGCTGAGCAGCACGGTAGCGATTGTGGCGTGCACCTGGATGACAAAGACACCTACTGCCGAACTCCTCCGCATTAGCGATGAGGGTACGTGGACATCGTTGCCCTTAGCGAGCATTGCCGGGGCAATTCTCTGGATGACACTCTTGCGTGATCGGCGCCTGTCGGCGCCTGCGGTCGTGCACCTTGTCGGTGTGGTGATTATTTCGACCCTGGCCATCTTGGGAATACCGGCCGACAGCATGCAGAGTTATGGCTTACTTCTCGCGGCCGTCGGGGTGCTGTGCATTCAGGCGCTCCTCGCCGTTTTGCTCACACGAAAGGCAATTACCTAGGCGCGTGAGGCCTGGCAGGGCGCGCCCGAGGATGTGTCATTTGTTGTCCGAGTTTGGGATTAGGCTCGCCCTAAGCATCGTTGCGAATCCCCGCGCGTTGCGAACCCGATTGGCATGAGGAGGTCACATGACGCGCATTGGTGAGAGCGCCGAAATGCTCAAGTGTTCTTTCTGTGGCAAGAGCCAAAAGCAGGTACAGCAGCTCATTGCCGGCCCGGGTGTGTACATCTGCGACGAGTGCGTAGAGCTCTGTAACGAGATCATCGAAGAGCGCCTGGCTGAAGCCAAAGAGACCGAAGCCGAAGACTTCGAACTGCCCAAGCCCAAAGAGATCTTTGCTTTCCTCGACGAATACGTCATTGGCCAAGAGCCGGCCAAGCGCGCCCTGTCGGTGGCCGTCTACAACCACTACAAGCGTGTGCGTGCCGCAGCCGCTATTGCGCCGGCAGATGTCAAGGCCGACGAGGTAGAGATCGCTAAGAGCAACATCCTGCTGATTGGGCCCACGGGCTGTGGCAAAACCTACTTGGCGCAGACCCTCGCTCGTCGACTCAACGTGCCGTTCGCCGTTGCCGACGCCACGGCGCTTACCGAAGCCGGATATGTTGGCGAAGACGTCGAGAACATTTTGCTCAAGTTGCTGCAGTCTGCCGACTTCGATGTGGCCCGCGCCGAAACGGGCATCATCTACATCGACGAAATCGACAAGATTTCGCGCAAGGCCGAGAATCCTTCGATAACCCGTGACGTATCGGGTGAGGGCGTGCAACAGGCGCTGCTCAAGATTCTCGAGGGAACAGTGGCCTCGGTGCCGCCGCAGGGCGGGCGCAAGCACCCCCACCAAGAGTTCATTCAGATTGACACCACCAACGTCCTCTTTATCGTCGCGGGAGCGTTCGCGGGCCTCGACGAGATTGTTTCCCAGCGCGTGGGCAAGAAGGGCATCGGTTTTGGTTCGCCCATCCACAGCAAGGACGATTCGCGCGACCTCTACATGGAGGTTCTTCCCGAAGACCTGCACAAGTTTGGCCTGATTCCCGAGTTCATCGGTCGTCTCCCTGTGGTGGCGTCGGTTTCGCCCCTAGATCGCGATGCGCTCATGGAGATTCTCACCGTCCCCAAGAACGCGCTCGTCAAGCAGTATCAGCGCATGTTCGCTCTCGACAACGTTGAGCTCGACTTTGAGAACGACGCACTTGAGGCCATCGCCGATCTCGCCGTGACCCGCCAAACGGGCGCCCGCGGGCTTCGCGCCATCATGGAAGACGTGCTGGGACCCATCATGTTTGAGGTTCCCTCAACCGAGACCATCGCCAAGGTCATTGTCACGCTCGACGCTGTTGTGAATAACGCACCTCCCACAATGATCTCGCGCAAGGCCGCGGCCAAGAACGACACCCTCCCGCAGGCCGAGTCGGCCTAGGAACCGGTCATTTCGACCGTGACTTAGAGCTTGAACGTTATCTCAGCGGGCTTGGAAAAGTTCGCTGACCGGAGCCATTAAGGGCAGGCTTCCTCGAGCTTTACATTCCACAGAGTCACCAAGTCACTGACGGCAACCGTGGCGCCTGCTTCCGGGTATTGGCTGCACACGTACCAATTCCTGTCAAGAATCTGGATTCGACCTGCAGGTGTCGCGTCTTCTTGGCTGAGAATATAACTCCCCAGGCTTTGGAGGATGTCTTGCGCCGTTTGGAGGTTTTCGCCGCCATCACCCCCCAGCTCAGAAGTGAGTCACAACGGAACGTAACAACGGAGTGCGTTCGGACTGAAGGTCCACTAAACTTAATTCCATGTTTCTGCGGAAAACCACAGCCCCCTCCACCGGCGCGGCCTCGCGCACTTCTGGCATTCTTGTTGCCCTCGGCGTTGTTGCCACGACGGTCTTTGGCGTTGCTGCCCCGGCACAGGCCTATGTGACCGATGGGCTCATGATTTATTTGGATGCCTCCAAGTCCTCGTCGTACGGCGGCAGCGGAACAACCTGGACGGACATCTCTGGTAGCGGGCGAGACGGCACCCTCACGGGTGGAGTGACTTTCAATTCGGGAACTCAAACGATGCAATTCTCCGGCGGAGCAAACGGCTCGGGATTTGTCGACCTAAATGGCGATTTCGATAATTTCACCAACGGCCTCACCATCGAGTTCGAGGGTGAGTTTGGCTCCGCGCGGAGCCCCTGGGAGCGAGTTTTTGACTTCGCTCTCGCTCAATCGTCTTCATTTTCTGATATCTCGAATGTTGCCAACGTTTTCTGGGTCGGTCAGATCGGCTCACGAAATGAGTTGACTCTCGAGACCTGGATCAACGGCACAAACCAAGGTCGCTGCCACACCGACGTCGCGGGAGGCGCACTCGGCCCCGCAGGAGACCGCACGCTTCACAAGTGGATATTGACCCTTGACGGTTCCGTGTGTCGTATTTACAAGGACGGCGTTGAGTTACCCACGCGAGTGGCCTCTGCAAGCAATGAAAATGTGGACATCACTCCTTCTGTTCCGAACGGATCTGCCTATCCGCTTCCTCTGACAACGACTCGACCTTCTGCATTCTTGGGACGCAGTAACTTCACGGGCGATGCTGATCTCGAAGGCTCGATTCGCTACATCCGTATCTACAACACGTATTTGACGCCCGAAGAGGTCACCGACAACACGAACAACTCGGATCCGGATACTGATCCCGATCCCATGGCCGTTGTGGACCTCACGCTGAACGCGGAGGTGGGTGACAAACTCAATGGTCAGACGGCAACCATTACGGGCACCGACCTCAAGGCAGCCAGCGGTTTTGACTTCACCATGCACTCCGATCCGGTCGTTCTGTCGCAGGGAACAACGGACGGCGACGGTGCCTTCTCAGAAACAATCACACTCCCTCTTGCCGTGTGTGGCTCCGACGGAATTCACGAACTCATCCTCACTGGCGTGGATGCCAGTGACGCAGCGGTCACCGACAGCACCTGGGTCGAACTAGCCTCAGACTGCACCATCACGAAAATTTCTGACACGGCAATCGTCCCGACCATGCCCGACACTGGTCTTTCGGCTCGAGTAATGACCGGCGTGATTATCGGTAGCGTGTTGTTGTTTGCTGCTGCTTTCGTCTTGTTCTTCTCTCGCGGGCGCTTGCGTCTGGCCGGCACCTCAGCACGTGTCAACGAGATGATGCATTCGATCGAATCGCGTCTGTCCCACATGGAGCAGCGCGACCGAGCGGCCGCTCGTCGGATCGCGGCTCGCAAGCGCAGGGTGCGGGGCGACTAGCCTTCGAAGGCCGCGGTTGCCGTGCCGTCCTTCCCATGGGTGCCTCGCTAAGCGGTCAGCGAGGCGCTATCTTGGGTAGCCACCCACATCCGTAATCCCGTGTGGTAGGTCACGAGACCGAGGTCTGCAACGGCCGCCTGGTCAGGGCAGAACAGGTGGAATCCGACCTCGGTGGTCAGGATGTTGCTCATCAGAACGCCAGTGATCAGCTCTCGCGTGACATCACTGGCATTCCAGCCGGCAGGATAGAACTTCGAGAAGTTGGGGTGGTTGGCATCGCCCGGCGTGGGCGGGGTAAACCCCAGAAACGCAAGGATTTGCGTGACCTGTGGGTTCGCGCGGATGAGATCGGGGCCAAAACCGACTTCGCCGAGAAGCCGTCCATCGCTTTTGTGCCAGACCTGAAAATACGGGCCTCTCACCGGACTCGAATAATCCCATTCGTCAACACCGAAGCTCATGAAGTCGGCGACGGCACAGGCCTTCAATGGGACTCTCTCCAGAACGTAGGCGATGGATCGTGCGATCGGTAACCAGTCGCCGGCGAGTATGGGATTTACGAACGTGTGATTGTTTCTCATGTTGTCCCTCCATTCGCACACTACGTGGCACGAAGGACAGCAGAATGTGGCGGAAACTACTCGGGAGTGGGCGCCAGCTCGATTGACGTCACGGCAACCTCGGGGCCTTCGACAATGTGGAGTGCGTGGATGCGACCCACGGCCTTGAGGTCGGCGGCGGCAGCTTCGAGCCAGGGCTGAGCGGCTGCCGGGGCGGTAATCACGCACGAGGTCACTTCGGTCTTCTGGGAGGCCTTGGCGTCGGTCTTGGCGCGACGAATACCAATCAACGCGGCAGAGGCGGTGTTCAGCACACCGGTGTCGCCACCCTCGGGGAGTTCATCCACCGTCGGCCAGGCGGCGCGGTGCACCGATCCTGACGCGAACCACGACCAGGTCTCCTCCGTGGCAAACGGCAGCACCGGAGCAAAGAGTCGCAGCAGAACCGTCAGGGCAATCCGCAGGGCTGCCGCAGCAGAACCCTGGTCGGAGTGTGCTGCGTCGTACGCACGCTCCTTAACCAACTCGAGGTAGTCATCGGTGAAGTTCCAGAGGAACGACTCGGTGACTTCCATCGCCTTGGCGTGATCGTAGGCGTCGAGTGCTGCGGTGGCATCGTTGACGACACCGCGCAGGGTGGCCAGCATCGACAGGTCAACGGGGTTGGTCACGGCGGCCCGGAGATCGCCCGCGGGCACCTCGAAGCCGAGAATGAACTTGGACGCGTTGAGCACCTTGATGGCCAGGCGGCGACCAATCTTGATCTGGGTGGGATTCTGCGGGTCGAAGGCGGCATCCGTACCGAGTCGACTTGACGCTGCCCAGTAGCGAACCGCGTCGGAACCATGCTGCTCGAGCATGTCGCTCGGGGTCACCACGTTGCCCTTTGACTTCGACATCTTCTTGCGATCGGGGTCCACGATGAAGCCCGAGATGGCGGCGTTGCGCCACGGCATTTCGCCCGACTCGAGAACTGCGCGCAGCATGGTGGAGAACAGCCACGTGCGGATGATGTCCTGGCCCTGAGGGCGCAGGTCAAACGGCCACACGAGGTTCCACAGCTCGGTATCGCGTTCCCATCCGCCGGCCAGCTGGGGGGTGAGCGAGCTGGTGGCCCACGTGTCCATCACGTCGACCTCGCCAATGAAGCCGTTGGCCGCCCCGCGTTGCTCCTCGGTGTAACCCTCGGGCACATCGCTTGACGGGTCGACCGGCAACTGGCCGTCGCGTGCCACGAGCGGCTGGTCAAAGACCGGGTTGCCGTCGGCGTCGAGCGGATACCACACGGGAATCGGTACACCAAAGAAGCGTTGGCGCGAAATGAGCCAGTCTCCGGCGAGTCCGCCGACCCAGTTTTCGTAGCGCACGCGCATGAAGTCGGGGTGCCAGTTGAGCTCCTTGCCAAACTCCAGCAACTGGCCGCGCAGTTTTTCGTCGCGGGCACCGTTGATTACATACCACTGACGCGTGGACACAATCTCGAGCGGCTTGTCGCCCTTCTCAAAGAACTTCACGGGATGCGTGATGGGCTTGGGGTCGCCCTCCATCTCGCCCGACTCGCGCAGCAGGGCCACCATGGCCTCTTTGGCCGAGAAGATGGTCTTGCCGGCGATCTCAGCGAACGCGGCCTTGCCGGCATCGCTGGTAATCACGTCGGGAGCATCGCCCAGAATGCGACCGTCGAATCCGATGATGGCGCGGTTGGGCAGGTCGAGCTCACGCCACCAGATCACGTCGGTGACATCACCGAACGTACAGATCATGGCGATGCCCGAACCCTTGTCGGGCTGCGCGAGGTGGTGAGCCAGAATTGGCACCTCAACGCCAAAAATGGGCGTGGTGACGTTCGATCCAAAGAGTGGCTTGTAGCGCTCATCCTCGGGGTGGGCCACGAGGGCCACGCACGCGGCGAGTAGCTCGGGACGCGTGGTCTCGATAAAGATGTCGTCGCCACCCGAGCGGTGGAAAGCGAGGCGGTGATACGCGCCCGCGATGTCTTTGTCTTCGAGCTCGGCCTGAGCCACAGCGGTGCGGAACGTGACGTCCCACAGTGTGGGCGCCATGGCCTGATAGGCCTCGCCGCGCTCGATGTTGCGCACGAAGGCCAGCTGCGACGAGCGGATCGAATCGCTGCCAATGGTGCGGTAGGTCTGGTTCCAGTCGACCGAGAGGCCGAGCGTGCGCCACAGCGCCTCAAACTGCTTCTCGTCTTCGACGGTCAGCTTCTCGCACAGCTCGATGAAGTTGCGTCGGCTGATGGGCACCTGATCGGCGGCCTTGGTGCTCTTGTTGTCGCCACCCTCAAACGGGGGAGTGAATCCGGCCTCGTAGGGCAGCGAGGGGTCGCAGCGAACGCCGTAGTAGTTCTGTACGCGTCGCTCGGTGGGCAGACCGTTGTCGTCCCAGCCCATGGGGTAGAAGACCTCTTTGCCGCACATGCGCTGATAGCGCGCCATCACGTCGGTGTGCGTGTAGCTGAACACGTGTCCCACGTGCAGCGAGCCCGAAGCGGTGGGGGGAGGGGTGTCGATGGAGAAGATGCTCGCGCGGGTTTGGCCGTCGCGCTCGAACCGGTATGTGCCCTCCGAATCCCACGTGGCGGTCCACTTGTCTTCGAGGCCCTCGAGGGCAGGTTTTTCGGGAACGCCGGCAGCATTACTCGTCATGATGAACCTCGAATTTCTATGAGCGGCACCGCGTCGTTTACCGGCTCGGCCGGCGAGTGTGCCTCAGATGTGGGTGCCTCGAGTTTACCGCGTGACGTATTAGGCTGAGACATAGAGACACTGATCCGGCAATCACCGGGGAGTCTTCGGAAGAAATTCGCCGGGTCAGCTTGCTGAAATCGACGAAGAGTAGAACCGAACGGGTCTGGCCCGTGACAGCCAAAGAACAAGAGGGTCTCGCCCGCGAGACCAAGCTCAGGTGGTACCGCGCGAAAATCCCCACATGCGGGGAAAATCGCGTCCTGGCGAAGTAGATGAACCATCCTTCGTTTCAGGAGAAACCCGTGACCTATCCCAAGTCGGCCAATAATGAGGCTTCCGAAGTGGTGCCTTCGCCGTCGTTTCCCGCCATCGAAGAGCAGGTGCTCGCCTTCTGGAAGGCGGATGACACGTTCCGCGCCTCAATCGCGCAACGCGCCGAGCAGGGCGCCGAAGAGTGGGTGTTCTACGACGGGCCGCCGTTTGCCAACGGTCTGCCGCACTACGGCCACCTGCTCACGGGTTATGCCAAAGACCTGTTCCCGCGCTACCAGACCATGCGCGGCAAGCGCGTCGAGCGCCGATTCGGGTGGGACACCCACGGACTCCCCGCCGAACTGGAGGCCGAGCGCCAACTGGGCATCACCGACAAGAGCCAGATCGAAGAGATGGGCATCGCGGCCTTCAACAAGGTGGCGCGAGAATCGGTGCTCAAGTACACGCACGAGTGGCAGGAATACGTGACGCGCCAGGCCCGCTGGGTTGACTTCGACAACGACTACAAGACCCTCGACATCACCTTTATGGAGAGCGCCATCTGGGCGTTCAAGCAACTGCACGACAAGGGTCTCGCCTACGAGGGATACCGTGTGCTGCCCTACTGCTGGCGCGACCAGACCCCGCTGAGCAATCACGAACTGCGCATGGATGACGACGTCTACAAGATGCGTCAAGACCAGTCGGTCACCGTCGCCTTCCCGTTGGTGGGCGAGCGCGCCGAAGCACTCGGGCTTGGGGGAGTGCAGGCACTCGCCTGGACCACCACACCCTGGACACTGCCCACGAACGCGGCGCTCGCCGTGGGGCCTGCAATCACCTATGCGGTCGTGCCGGCGGGTCCCGCGTTCAGCCTCGCGGGTTTCGATACGTCTACTGCGTCGACTACTCAACCAGCGAACGGCGATGCGTCGACTACTCAACCAGCGAACGGCGATGCGTCGACTACTCAACCGGCTTTCCTGATCGCTGAGGACCTGGCCGGCGCCTACGCCAAGGAGCTCGGCTACGCCGACGCCGCAGAAGTGCATGCCGCTGTGACTTCTACCGTTCTCGGCAGTGACCTCGTTGGCGTGTCTTACGAACGCCTGTGGGACTACTTTGCCGACGAGCCGGAGTACCAGACCAACGCCTGGCGCATCTTCGCGGCAGAGTTCGTTACCACCGCCGACGGCACGGGAATCGTGCACCTGGCTCCCGCCTACGGCGAGGACGACCAAAAGGTGTGCGAGGAGAACGGCATTCCCGTCATGATGTCTCTCGACGACGGCGGCGTCTTTCTGTCGCGCATCACCGAGGTCGCGGGTCAGCAGGTCTTCGACGCCAACAAGCCCCTCACGGCCATGCTGCGCGAGATGGGCCGGCTCGTTCGCGTCGCCAGCTACGAGCACTCGTACCCGCACTGCTGGCGCTGCCGCAATCCGCTCATCTATCGGGCTGTCTCGTCGTGGTTCGTGCGCGTCACCGAGTTCCGCGACCGCATGGTCGAACTCAACCAGCAGATCAACTGGGTGCCCGACAACGTCAAGGACGGCCAGTTCGGGAAGTGGCTCGAGGGTGCTCGCGACTGGTCCATCAGCCGCAATCGGTTCTGGGGTTCGCCCATTCCCGTGTGGAAGAGCGACAACCCGGACTACCCCCGGGTGGATGTCTACGGTTCGCTCGACGAGCTCGAGCGCGACTTCGGTGTGCGCCCCACCGATCTGCACCGACCCCAGATCGACGAGCTGACCCGACCGAATCCCGATGACCCCACCGGCTCATCCACGATGCGTCGCATTTCTGATGTGCTCGACGTGTGGTTTGACTCGGGCTCGATGCCGTTCGCGCAGGTGCACTACCCGTTCGAGAATCGCGAATGGTTCGATTCGCACAACCCGGCCGACTACATCGTGGAGTACATCGGGCAAACACGCGGCTGGTTCTATACGCTGCACGTGCTGTCCACCGCACTCTTCGACCGCCCGGCATTCACGAACGTGATTAGCCACGGCATTGTGCTCGGTAACGACGGGCAGAAGATGTCGAAGTCGCTGCGCAACTATCCGGATGTCAACGAGGTCTTTGACCGCGACGGCTCCGATGCCATGCGCTGGTTCTTGATGAGTTCGTCGGTGCTGCGCGGCGGCAACCTGATTGTCACCGAGGAGGGTATCCGAGAGGGCACCCGCCAGATGCTGCTGCCGCTGTGGAGCACGTATTACTTCTTCACGCTCTACGCCAACGTTGCTGGCGATGACGGTGGCGGTTACGAGGCCACCTGGCGCACCGACAGCACCAACCTCCTCGATCGCTACCTGCTGGCCAAGACCGGCGATGTCATTCGCACCGTGCAGCAGCACCTCGATGCGCTCGACTCGACACTGGCAGCAGCGGCCCTGCGCGACTTCGCCGACGTGCTGACCAACTGGTACGTGCGCCGCTCGCGCGACCGTTTTTGGTCGGGTTCCTCAACCGCCGACGGACGCGATGCCTTTGACACGCTGTTCACCGTGCTCGAAACGCTCACCCGTGTTTCGGCGCCGTTCTTGCCGCTGGTCACCGAGCGCATGTGGCAGGGGCTTACCGGGGGTCGCTCTGTGCACCTCACCGACTGGCCGAGCGCCGACGACTTTCCGCAGGCTCCAGACCTCGTTACCGACATGGATGAGGTCCGCGAGATTGTCTCCACGGCGCTCGCCCTGCGCAAGCAGACGGGACGACGTGTGCGCTTGCCCCTCGCGGAACTCGTCGTGGTCACCGAACGCGCCCAGGCGCTCGGCGCTTATGCCGACATCCTGCGAGATGAGCTGAACGTCAAAACCGTGACCAACACGGCCTGGACCGAAAACAGCGCCACCGAGTTCGGCATCACGTCGCGGTTGTCGGTCAACGCCCGTGCGGCGGGACCCCGCTTGGGCAAGGACGTGCAGCGCATCATTCAGGCGGCAAAGAACGGCGACTGGTCTGAGAACAACGGTGTGGTGGTTGCGGGCGGAACTGCGCTGGAGCCGGGTGAGTTCGAACTCACCCTCGAAACCGGGGCGACCGGCGACGACGCAGATCGCGCACTCGCACTCATCCCGAGCGGTGGTTTTGTTCTGCTCGATGTCACGACCACACCCGAACTCGAGGCGGAAGGCTTCCAGCGTGACCTCATTCGGGCCGTGCAGGACACCCGAAAGGCGGCTGGCTTCGAGGTGAGCGATCGGATCGTGCTCGACGTCGTGTGTTTCGACGAGGCCGACGCAACAGCCCTCGCGCACGCCACGGGCGCCGACATCGCGGCAGAGACCTTGGCCACCACGTTTGCCATTCACTCGCCGGCGACGTTTGACCTGCTGCCCACCCTGAGTGGCCAGTTGGCATCTGAGTGGCTCGGCAACGTCTCGAGTGCCGACGTTGAGCATTTCGCTCGTTTTGACGCGGGCGCCTTCGCCAACGTGGGCGACTTCGTCGTTGCCGTGTCGCGAACGGAGCGCACCCACCATGTCTAGGTCGGCGGAGGAATCCGAATACGCGCGCGCCGCCGAGTTGGCCTACCAGGAACTCCTCTCGCGCATGGGGGAGGGGGAGCCCCAACCCCGTCTGGAACCCACACGTCGCGTGGTCGAACTGCTCGGCGACGTGCACCGGGCGTATCCCGTGATTCACATCGCGGGCACGAACGGTAAGACGTCGACCGCGCGCCTGATTGAGTCGATTCTGCGCGCGCTCGGACTCCGCACCGGGTTGTTTACAAGCCCCCACCTGATTTCTCTCAACGAGCGCATCCAGATTGACGGCGAGCCCATTGCCGACGAAACGCTCGTCGCCAACTGGGTTGACATCAAGCCCTATGTAGAGATGGTGGATGCCGAACTGGTCGCCAAGGGCGAGCTGCGACTGACCTTCTTTGAGGTGCTCACCGTTCTGGGCTTTGCGTCGTTTGCCGACGCCCCGGTGGACGTTGCCGTTGTCGAGGCCGGCATGGGCGGAGAGTGGGATGCCACCAATGTGGCCGATGGCGTGGTCGCCGTCTTTACGCCCATTGCGCTCGATCACACCGAACGACTCGGACCCGATATCAACACGATCGCACGCACGAAGTCGGGCATCATCAAGCCTGCTGCCATGGTGGTGTCGGCACCGCAAGAACCCGACGGAGAGGCCGTCCTTCGCGAAGCGGCCGCGCTGACTGAGTCCGCCATTAACGTTCTTGGCACCGGGGGCACCTCGGTGGTGTCGGAGGTTGCCGTGGGTGGTCAGCTCGTCTCGATTATCGGCTTGGCGGGCACCTATGACGACCTGTTCCTGGGGTTGCTCGGGGATCACCAGGCCATCAACGCCGCTGTGGCCCTGATGGCCGTGGAGAGTTTCTTGGGCGGGGCGAGCCAAACCATCGACCGCAACCTCCTTGCTGAAGCTTTTGCTACCGTCACGTCGCCCGGGCGCCTTCAGCGTGTCGCTAGCAATCCGCCGGTCATCGTCGACGCCGCGCACAATCCACACGGCGCCCAATCGCTGGCTGAGGCGTTGACGTCATATTTCGACTGCGATGACATCACCCTGGTCTTTGGATCGCTGGCCGACAAGGACTACGTGGAGTTTGTCTCGACCCTGGCGCCGTTTGTGCACCGCATCATTCTCACCACACCTCCGAGCGATCGAGCCATCGACGCTGGCGACATCGCGGCCGCGCTGTCCCTTCCCCCAGAGGTTCTGGTTACCGTGCAGCCCGACCCCATGGTGGCATTGGTTGAAGCTCGCGCCTATGCAGCGCAAAGTCTCAAGGGCGCAGTAGTAGTGTCAGGCTCAATATCGCTCGTGGGCCTCACCCTGGCCTGCGCGATCGAGGAGAAATGGTCATGAGTTCAACGCAACCACAACCGCACGGGCAACCCCGGCGAACGCCACGACGTCAGCGTGGCACGCGGGAATCGCTCATGGCCATTGTGTTGGGCTTCGAAGCGATTGTGGTGGGCCTGGGTGCGCTCACCCTGCTGGGCCTCAAAGCGCTCGATTTCGTTCAGGCACTCGTGGGTGGCGGGCTCGTTATCGCGGTTCTCATTGCCGGTGCCTTGTTCGCGCGTTTCACCGTCGGCCTTGTCCTCGGGTGGATCGCCCAAGCGGTCGTTGTGGCGAGCGGATTCATTACCGGAGCGATGTTTGTGGTCGGGGCAGTCTTTACCGCAATGTGGGTCTACGCCCTCGTCCAGGGCGGGAGAATTGATCGGGCCCGAAACGTACGCAACAACGGACACGCCACTCGAGAGGACAACACACAATGAGCGCAGAGATCGAAGAGACCCTGGTACTGGTTAAGCCCGACGGTGTCGAACGCGGACTGACGGGCGAGATATTGCGCCGCATCGAAGCGAAGGGTTACGAGATTGCCGACCTGCGCATGATCACGCCATCGCGCGACCTTCTCGTTGCCCACTACGCCGAGCACGAGGGCAAGCCGTTTTTTGAGCCCCTCGTTGAGTTCATGGCGAGCGGCCCCGTGGTTGCTGTTCGCCTTCGCGGTCAGCGTGTGATCGAGGGATTCCGTGCGCTCGCGGGCACGACCGACCCCACCACGGCAGCGCCGGGCACAATTCGCGGCGATCTTGGCCGCGACTGGGGTGCGGCAGTGCAACGGAACCTGGTACACGGTTCCGACGCTCCGGAGTCAGCGGTGCGCGAACTCGGGCTGTGGTTCGCCAACTCCTAAACGGCTGAGGGCTCCCGCCACACTCGCCGGCGTCAGTTAGAGGTTGTTGATCCAGTCCAAGCGCACCTGCGCGATAAGGGCCTCAATGAGCAAAATGCCGAGGATGATGGTGGGTGACCACGACAGGATCTTGGCGCCGGTGGCCAAAATCCAGGGTCGCGTTCCCCATACGCCGTTCTTGATCGTGTAGCCCTTGGCCACCACGGTCAGCGTAATGGTGGCGATCCAAGTCACCATGCACCACGGGCAGAGCGTACCGAGAACGAAGACGCTTTCGGCGTAGAGCCAGACGGTGAACAGAAAACCGAGGGTGGCCACAATGTCGAAGGCGCGCCAGTACCAGTTGGCAAGGCGGGCACCGGCCAGCATGGCGACACCGGTGGCCGCGACTACCGGCCAAGCCATCATGCCAATCAGCGGGTTGGGGAATCCGAGAAGCGAACCCTGCCACGAGGAAAGATTCTTGCCACACTGCACAACGACACTGAAATCGCAGCTCGCGGCTTCACCGGGATTCGTGAGCGCATGAATCTTCTCGAGGGTCAGCGCGAACGCCGCCAAGAGCCCCAACGCGGCGACCACGATGAAGAGAATCGATACGGCAACGGGTTTGCGGGCGGAAATCTCTGCTGTGTTACTCACGCGCCTGATTATTGCAGTTGTAGCCGTGAGATTGCCCGCCCCATTTCCGGCGCGCGAAACAAATCCGTGTGATACTAGAAGTGTTGTAACCCCCTGATGGGTCGCAACGCAAAGACTTTTGGGTAACCGCAAGGTTGCTCGTGGGCAGGTTTACCTCCCACATCTCGCCGGCTCGACATCGTTTCGGTGGGCACAAAGCAGTTTTTTGGCAGGCGCTCTGCGCGAGCCACGAGGATTAAGCACCACGATTTGTTCGTCGAGAAACGGGCTCGCGGTGCGGAGAGTTGCACCACTCATGGTGAAAAAGAAAAATTCTGACGTCAACCCGTTCAGCCATGGCGAGAACGCCGAGGTCTGGTTGGAGGCTCACGCCGACCGAATTCCCGACCTTGTGTCCACCGCATCCGCGACAGTAGCCACGTCGGAATCGGAAGATGACGTTGCGGCCGAGGCAGCCGCGGCAGTCGGCCTCGACATCCCCACTCTTTCGGCAAGCGAGATTACCGACCTCGTTTTCTACGCCCCCGCCTTACCGCGCCGCGAGGCAACAACACGCGACCGTTGGGAGCGCGACGGCGATCCCTTTGACGAGCAGGTTTCGCTGCGGCGGCGTCAACGGCAGCGCGCGGGTGACAATCGCCCGCTGAGCGACGATGAATCACGCACGGTAGTGAAAGTGCGTCTGCCGCGCGAGCCCGAACTCATTACCGAGCCCCAGCGCATTCGTGGCTCCACTCGACTGGAAGCCAAAAAGCAGCGTCGCCGCGACGGCCGAGATGTGGGCCGCCGCCGCACGGTTGTGACGGAGAGCGAATTCCTGGCCCGGCGCGAGTCGGTTGACCGCGTCATGGTGGTTCGTGAGCGCGAAGATCGCACGCAGATCGGCGTTCTCGAAGACACCGTTTTGGTGGAGCACTACGTTGCCCGGGCATCCGAGGCCAGCCTCATCGGAAACGTGTACCTCGGCAAGGTGCAAAACGTGCTGCCCTCCATGGAAGCAGCATTCGTGGATATCGGCCGCGGTCGTAACGCAGTGCTCTATTCGGGTGAGGTCGATTGGGACGCCGTCGAAAACAAAGACCAGTCGCGCCGAATTGAACTCGCGCTGAAGCCTGGCGACAAAGTTCTCGTGCAGGTCACCAAAGATCCCGTTGGTCACAAGGGCGCACGCCTCACTTCGCAGGTGTCGCTTCCCGGTCGCTACCTCGTTTACGTGCCGAACAACACCATGAACGGAATCAGCCGTAAGCTTCCCGAACCCGAGCGTCTCCGTCTCAAGAAGATTCTCAAAGAGGTGCTTCCCGAAAACGTTGGCGTGATAGTGCGCACCGCCGCCGAGGGCGCCTCGGAAGAGCAGTTGCGCAACGACGTCGATCGCCTCCAATCGCAGTGGGCGGCCATCTCAAGCAAGGTCGAGAAGGGCCAAGCGCCTGTCCTCCTGCACAGCGAACCCGACCTGCTGGTCAAAATTATTCGCGATGTTTTTAACGAGGACTTCACCAAGGTCATCATCGATGGCCCCACTGTGGGAGAGACCATTCGCACGTACCTTGAGGGCGTGGCCCCCGAGCTTCTTGAGCGTGTGATTGACCACGCGTCATCGATGGATTCATTCGCCGAGTTCCGCGTCACGGAGCAGATTGAGAAGGCTCTCGACCGTAAGGTGTACCTCCCCAGTGGTGGGTCTCTCGTGATTGACCGCACCGAGGCCATGACCGTGGTTGACGTCAACACCGGAAAGTTCGTGGGCTCCGGGGGAAACCTGGAAGAGACCGTCACCAAGAACAACCTGGAAGCCGCAGAAGAAATTGTTCGCCAGCTTCGTCTGCGCGATATCGGCGGCATCATCGTGGTCGACTTCATCGACATGGTGCTCGAGTCCAACCGAGATCTGGTGCAGCGCCGTCTGATTGAGTGTCTCAGCCGTGACCGAACCAAGCATCAGGTTGCTGAGATCACCTCGCTCGGGCTCGTGCAGATGACCCGTAAGAAGTTGGGTCTGGGCCTGCTCGAGACGTTCAGCGAGCCGTGTGAGGTGTGCGCCGGTCGCGGCGTCATCGTCTTTCACGAACCCGTGACGCGCAGCAGGGCTGCCGACAAGCCCGCGGAAAAGAGTCGTCGTGGCGGTTCGGGTCCCGGTTCGGGTGGTGGATCTGGCCGCAGCCGCGGTGCCGTTGCCCCGAGCGGCGAAGTTCACATCATCCCGGAGGGAGCATCGAGCGCTCTGGCAAAGATTGCGGCCTCCACCCTGTCCCAGTCGGATGACGCCGCAGGATCTTCTTCGGATGCGTCAACCGAGACCACCGAAGTGACGGAGATCCTTGATATTCCGGTCACCATCACGAAAGGTCGCCGCAAGAAGGCAGACGTCAATTCGGCCGCACTCGACAGCGTTTTGGATGCTCTCCCGGAGCCGTCTGACCCGGGTAAGGGTCGGCCAAAACGTCGTCGGGTCTCCACGGACAGCATCACGGCAGAGGTAACTGAGCCTGCCGTGTGACCTGACAGTTTGACCCCGCGCTAACTCCCGGGATATTCTTGAGTGTTGGTGTGCGTTCCACGTTGCCGTGGCGCGATTCCAGAGTTTTTTTTGGCGAGACAGTCTCGCCCCCGTTTACGTGAGGTATGCACAGTGGTTTTCGCAGTAGTCAAGTCAGGTGGCCGCCAAGAAAAGGTTGAGGTCGGAACCATCATTACGATGGACCGCATCGCAGCCGACAAGTCGGGCATCATCACTCTCCCCGCCGTGCTTCTCGTGGACGGCGCCAAGGTCACGTCCGACGCCGCATCGCTGGCCAAGGTTGTTGTCACCGCTGAGGTGCTCGAAGACCTCCGCGGCCCCAAGATTGTCATTCACAAGTTCAAGAACAAGACCGGATACCGCAAGCGCCAGGGCCACCGCCAGGAGCTCACGCGGGTCAAGGTCACCGGAATCAAGTAAGGCGTCGAGGGAGTAACCAGAGATGGCACACAAAAAGGGAGCGAGTTCCACTCGCAACGGACGCGACTCGAACGCACAGCGCCTGGGAGTTAAGCGCTTCGGCGGCCAGAAGGTCAAGGCCGGAGAAATCTTGGTTCGCCAGCGCGGAACGCACTTTCACCCCGGCGTGAACGTGGGGCGTGGCGGCGACGACACTCTCTTCGCCCTTGCCGAAGGCGCCGTTGAGTTTGGTGCGAAGGGTGGCCGCAAGGTCATCAACATCGTCACCGTATAACCAGCACTTCTGCACAAGGGCGAGCTTCGGCTCGCTCTTTTGCGTTCGTACCATCAGCACGACCCATCAGACAGGACCCGCATGACCACGTTCGTTGACGAGGTGACACTGCACCTCCGCGCGGGTCATGGGGGACACGGCTGTGTCTCGGTGCGCCGGGAGAAGTTCAAGCCTCTCGCTGGCCCCGATGGCGGCAACGGCGGCAGCGGTGGGGACATCGTGCTGGTTTCGGATCCTCAAGAAACCACCCTGCTGTCCTACCACCGACACCCGCACCAGACCTCGTCAAACGGTG
This sequence comes from uncultured Microbacteriaceae bacterium, assembly GCA_903915075.1. Taxonomy (GTDB): domain Bacteria; phylum Actinomycetota; class Actinomycetes; order Actinomycetales; family Microbacteriaceae; genus UBA963. The sequence goes on along the minus strand of CAIWRM010000104.1, from coordinate 14,582 downwards.
AGCCCGGCCAGGGGAGCAATCGACAGGGGGCCACCGGTGCCCCTCTCGAACTGACAGTGCCCGTGGGCACCGTGGTCAAGGAACCCTCGGGCAAGGTCATCGCCGACATGAACGTGCCGGGTATGAGGGTTGTTGTGGCTCCCGGAGGTCTGGGGGGATTGGGCAACTCCTCGCTGTCCTCAACTAAGCGCAAGGCACCGGGTTTCGCTCTGCTGGGTACCCCCGGATTTGAAGGCGACGTGGTGCTCGAGCTCAAGACACTCGCCGACGTTGCCCTGGTGGGCTACCCGTCAGCCGGTAAGTCGAGCTTGGTTGCTGCGCTCTCTGCCGCGCGTCCCAAGATTGCCGACTACCCCTTCACCACGCTCCACCCCAACCTCGGCGTCGTGCAGGCCGGCGAAACGCGCTACACAATCGCTGATGTACCCGGCCTCATCGAGGGCGCCAGTGAGGGCAAGGGACTCGGCCTCGAGTTCCTGCGTCACGTGGAGCGCTGCCGAGTTCTGGTGCACGTGGTGGACTGCGCGACGCTCGAGCCGGGACGCGATCCGCTGTCTGACCTCGACATCATTTTGCACGAGCTCACGGAGTATCCGGTGCCCGCGGGCCAGATTCCCCTGGCCGAACGCCCGCAGATCATCGCCCTCAACAAGATCGACGTGCCCGACGCAAAAGACCTCGCTGAGATGGTGGCGCCCATGTTTGTCGAGCGTGGATATCGCGTATTCCCCATCTCGACGGCGTCGCACGAGGGGCTCAAGGCACTGTCCTACGCGCTTGCCGAGATGGTGTCGTCGCAACGGAGCGCCGAAGCTGTGGCAGACGTACCCCGGATCGTTATTCGCCCGCAGCCCGTCGACGAGAAAGACTTCTCGATTCGGGTCGAGGGTCCGCTGGACGAGCGAATGTTCCGCGTGCTGGGCGCCAAACCAGAGCGCTGGGTGGCGCAAACAGATTTCTCGAACGACGAAGCGGTTGGTTATCTGGCCGACCGACTCGCTCGCCTCGGAGTTGAAGAGGCGCTGTTTGCCAAGGGCGCCGTTCCCGGCTCTGCCGTGGTGATTGGCGAACGCGGTGGCGTGGTGTTCGATTGGGAACCCACTCTGACCTCGGCGGCCGAACTCACCGTTGGCCCACGCGGGTCGGATGACAGACTTGCCGGGCCACCGCGTCGAAGTACGCGCGAGCGTCGTGAAGAATATACGGAGCGCATGGATGCCAAGCAGGCAGCGCGTGATGAACTTGCCAGGGAGCGTGAAGCCGGTCTCTGGACCGAGGAGGACGACAATGGCGCTGGATGACCGTCGCGACATCCCCACAGCCCGTCGGGTCGTCGTCAAGGTTGGCTCATCGTCCATCAGCGGCGCAAACGCCGCGCGCATTTCCCACATCGTTGACGTTCTTGCTGCTGCCTACGAGCGGGGCACCGAAATTGTGCTCGTGTCGTCGGGCGCCATCTCCACGGGTATGCCACTCTTGGGCCTCGAGGCTCGCCCGGAAGACCTTGCCACGCAGCAGGCTGTCGCCGCCGTTGGCCAAAACGCTCTCATCCACCGCTATCAGGAGAATCTCGACCGCTTTGGGATTGTTGCCGGCCAGGTCTTGCTGACCGCGGGCGACTTGGAACACGATGAGACTCGCGCCAACGCGGAGCGCGCCCTCGATCGACTCCTCGCCTTGCGCACCCTGCCCATCGTCAACGAGAACGACACGGTGGCAACCTCCGAGATTCGTTTTGGGGACAACGACCGGCTCGCCGCTCTCGTTGCCGTGCTCGTGCGCGCCGACGTGCTCATCCTACTCTCCGACGTTGACGCGCTGTACACGAAACCCCCGCACGAGGTGGGTGCCGAGAAGATTGACTACGTGACGTTTGGCGACGACCTCGACTCGGTTGAGTTCGGCGAGATCGGCGATGCGGGCGTGGGCACCGGGGGAGCGGTTACCAAGGTTGCGGCTGCTCACCTGGCGAGCGCCTCGGGTACCGCAGTTCTTATCACCGCGGCAGAGCTGGTGGGGGATGCCCTGAGCGGAGCCCGCATCGGCACGTGGTTTGAGCCCAATCCGGACCGCGCTGCTTAGGCACCGTCTTTCGCTTCAGCCGTCAAAGCACGCCACCGTTAGACTTTCCTCATGCCACTAGAGGAGCTCGCAGCGTTTACCCACAAGCTCGAGGCGGCGCAGGCCGCCGCCATTGTCTTGGCGACGCTCAACACCGATGCCAAGAACGCGGGACTTCACGCCATTGCCGAAGCCCTCGATGCCAAGGTTGAAGACATCGTTGCGGCCAACGCGCTCGACCTTGACAACGGACGCGCCAACGGCACTTCTGAGGGGCTCATGGACCGCCTCGCGCTCACTCCCGCCCGCATTGCCGGCCTGTCGGATGCCGTTCGACAGGTGGCTGCGCTGGCAGACCCGGTTGGTCACGTTGTGCGCGGCATGGACATGCCCAATGGCGTGCACCTCACCCAGGTTCGGGTTCCGTTCGGCGTTGTGGGAACCATCTACGAGGCTCGCCCCAATGTGACCGTGGATATCGCGGCCCTGTCGCTCAAGAGCGGTAACGCCGTTGTGCTTCGTGGTGGCTCCGCTGCCGAGAACAGCAATCGCATGCTCGTGGCCATCATCCAAGACGCGTTGACCTCCGTGGGTCTTCCCGCGGCCGCCGTTCAAACAATCGATGAGTTTGGTCGCGAGGGGGCACGCCGCCTCATGGCGGCCCGCGGTCTCGTCGACGTTCTCGTTCCGCGTGGCTCGGCCGATCTGATCAACACCGTGGTGATGGAATCGAAGGTTCCCGTTATCGAAACGGGTGCCGGGGTCGTGCACCTTGTGCTCGATGAGACCGCCGACCTCGATTGGGCTGTCGATATCGTGCACAACTCCAAGGTGCAGCGGCCGAGCGTGTGCAACGCCCTCGAAACGCTACTCGTGGTGGAATCCGCAGCCGAGCGACTGTTGCCCCCCGTGCTGGCTCGCCTGCGCGAGGCCGGCGTGACGATTCACGCCGACGACCAGGCGCGCGCCATCTTTGCCGATTCCGTGCCCGCAGAGCCAGAAGATTTCGGTCGGGAGTTCATGAGTCTCGATATCGCTGTCAAAGTGGTGCCGGATCTCGATGCGGCAATTGCGCACATCCGGCGCTACTCGACCAAGCACACCGAGTCAATCATCACGAACGACGCCGGCAATGCGGAGCGGTTTCTCGCCGAAGTGGACTCGGCCGCGGTGATGGTCAACGCCTCGACGCGCTTTACTGACGGTGGTGAATTTGGTTTTGGTGCCGAGGTTGGCATCTCCACGCAGAAACTGCACGCACGCGGCCCCATGGGGCTTCCGGAGCTCACCAGTACCAAGTGGTTGGTCCGCGGCCAGGGGCAGATTCGTCGCTAGACTAAAGCCACCACAACCCATTCCTCAGGAGTAATGCATGTCTCACCTCACCGTTCTTGCTGAAGAAGTGTTACGCCCGCTCTTTCTGCCGGCGCCGGTTTTTGGCATCATCGCGTTGGTGATTTTTGCTGTCATGGGGTTCATGGTGTTCAGCTACCGCGACGTGGCAAACCGGCACGCTCACAAGAACGACACGTCCGGTTCGGGACACCACTAGGTTTTAGCCGTGTCGAGAACCCGCATCGGCGTTCTCGGGGGAACGTTTGACCCATTCCACAATGGGCACGCAGAGATTATTCGTGCCGTTGGTGATTCGGGCCTCGTCGATGAGATTCTGGTCGTTCCCGCCAACGATCCGTGGCAGAAACGTTGCGTGGCCTCGCCTGACCAGCGCCTCGAGATGGTGCGACGCGGTGTAGCTGGCCATTCGAGTGTTGACGTGAGTGACATCGACGTTGTGCGCGGTGGCCCCACCTACACCGTGGACACGCTGTCGGATCTCGCTGTGCTGCATCCGAACGCAGAAATCTCGTTCATCGTGGGCAGCGATGCGGCTGCCGGTTTACCCACCTGGCATCGTGCAGATGAGCTGCGGGGCTCGACGTCGTTCATCGTTGTGACGCGACCCGGCACGCCCCCGCCTCAGCTCGATGACGAGGGCTATGACCTAAACTTGCTACAAATACCGCCTGTTGACGTTTCGTCGTCGGCAATTCGGGAATTGGTAAGCAAGGGCGAGGCATTGACCGGTTTGGTGCCAAACGCAGTGGCCGAGTACATCATGGCTCAAGGTCTTTACAGGGAGTAGCGGTGGAAAACCAGAACGGCAGGAAGGGCGAGGAGGCGCCACCGCGCACCTACGGCGTTCACTGGCCGTCTCAACCCGAAGAGCCCGTTTCCGACGCTGCCGTTCCTGACAAGGGTAATCCTGCCACCGGAAAACCTGCCACCGGAAAACCTGCCGATTCCGGTCCTTCTGTCGCGCCTCCTGCTGCCAAGCCTCCTACTGCTACGCCCCCGGCTTCAGCACCGGCCGCGAGTGCCCCGCCCGCGCCCGTCATTCCTCCCCTGCCTCCTACCGCACGCCCGCCTGCGGCGGCCATGCCGAGCGCGCCTCCCGCTGCCGCGATGCCGAGTGTGCCGCCTGCGGTAGCCATGCCCAGTGCGCCACCCGAGGCCACCTTGCCCAGCGCGCCACCGACCCCTCAGCCAGTTCAGCCGGCTCAACCAATAGCTCAGCCCGTTGCGCCCGAGCCGGTGTTCGTCGCGCCGCCCGTGAGCGCGCCCGAACCGGTCTACGCTCCTGAACCGGTCTACGTTCCTGTGCAGGCGGACACCCTGATCCCTGTGCCCACAGAAACTCCCGGATTGCGGGTCGATCCACTGACATCGCCCGAGATCCCGGTGATGCCCGCCGTTGTTGCCCCGCCCGCAGAAGACACGTCTGGACTCTCACGTCGCGAGATGAGGAAGTTGCGCGAGCAGGCCACGGCGCGCATTGGCGAGTCCAGCGATTCGATGTCCCGCATTGAGGAAGCTGCTGCCATGGCCGCCGCAACCTCGGCCGTCCTCTCGCCCTATGCGGCAACGGGGCAGCCAGCAGCGCTTGCGCCTTCCGCGCTCTCCCCGTCCGCGCTGACCCCATCGCCCGTTCCAGAATCGGCGCCCTACGTTCCTCTTTCCACGACCCTTCCGGGCGTGCCGGCGGCCGCGGCAGAAATGGCAGCCATCACCGGTCGACTCGACATTATTGAGGCCACCCGCACTTCCCTTGCTCCCACTCAGCCGTCGGGGCCCACCGTGGCACAGTTGCGTGCAATGGAAGAGGCCAGCAGGGCTGCCATGGCGCGCGATGCCGTGCTCGAGTCAACCGTTCCCGGCATGTCCACCACGGGCGGTGTGCCGATATCCGGCCACTCCCTGATCATGTCAAATGTGCCCACGGACGTGCCCAGTGCTCTGAGTGCCATGAACGAGACCGGTGAGATCATCGTGACAGGCCAGATCGTCCTTCCCGCTGGGGTGGCTCAGACGGGCACCGATATGCGGCGCTTCGACACCGCAGAAATCGACGTGGTGAGTGAACAAGAGCCGCAAACGGGCAACGTGGGTAATCTCGCTCCGGTGAGTGCAACCCGTGCGGTCAGTGCCTTTTCGTCTCCCACGGCATCGTCTCTTCCTCCGCGAGCAGGGTCACACCGACTTCCCATGGCCCTTGCGCTCATTGCGGCAGGTCTTGCCGTAGCCGTCGTCGGTGTCTTCGTGGCAAATATCTTCCTCAAGTTCTTCTAGGCTGGTTGGAGTGACCGCCACCCAAGAAACACTCGACTCCCTCAACGCCGCAGCTTTGGCTGCCGATGCCACCGGCGGTGACGACATGGTTGCGCTCGACGTCTCAGACCGTCTCGCCCTGGCTGATGCGTTCCTTATCGTTACTGGGCGCAATGAACGAAACGTTTCTGCCGTTGCTAACGAGATTGAAGACAAGCTCTTCGAAATGGGCGTTAAGCCGTTGCGCCGCGAGGGACGTGGTGAAGGGCGCTGGGTGCTGATTGACTTCGGTGGCCTGATCGTGCACGTATTCCATGAGGAAGACCGCTTGTATTACGGACTCGAACGTCTCTGGGGAGACTGTCCTGTTCTGCCGTTGCCCGAGGGCATCGGTTCAAGGCCCGCGGAGTGATGTAGTAATCTAAACAAGGTCGTGGTGACAACGATTATGGGTCTGTGGCGCAGCTGGTAGCGCACCTGCATGGCATGCAGGGGGTCAGGGGTTCGAGTCCCCTCAGATCCACAAAAAGAAGAAACCACCCCTTGAGGGTGGTTTTTCTTTTGAGGCTACGCGCCGCGGGCAACCTTGATGATTTGGTCCACATAGGACGAGCGGGCGATACCCACGGTGAGCCCCTTAATGCCTCGGGTGGGCATCTTGCGGGTCGCCGTGTGTTGTCCCGTGGACCATGATGCGAGGCCGTGGGTCATCCACGCGACGTGCCCAGATGCGATGACCTCAGCGGGGTGCAACAAGAGTGCGGTTGTCGGAATGGAGTCTTCGTCAAAGTCGAGCGAGCTCAACTTTCCTGAGCGAAGATCAACAATCGTTGTTGCCAAGAGTGCGAGGTGGTAGTCAAAGATGCCCTGCATCTTCTCGCCGTAGTTCTCAGCCACGATGACGTGCGAACCGGCAGAGGCAAGCGGGTACTGCAACAGCAGGTACATTCCACCCATGCGCTCCGCCCAGACGCATTCTTCTTCGATAAAGGCGCGCAAGCGCTTCTCAGGGTCGGCCGGCGCCTCGCGCATCGATCGTCGAACATTCTTTGACCACTCCTGATAGGCCCACCACGTGGCTTCAGCGAGGAGTCCGTCGCGGTTACCAAAGTAGTAGTTCACCATCGGGTGCTTGATGTCAATCCGATCGCAGACCCGAAAAGCGTTGAAGTCGGCGGGGCCCACGGTAATGATGTCTTCGATCGCGAGCATGATCATCTTCTCCCGCGTGGATGGCGACTCAGTGGAGCCATACTTCAGCCAGTCCTTCGCGGTGTATGCGAGGGCGTCCGGCGCTACGGGAGATGCCATGTTTTGACTCTACCTCCGAGTCTTCCATTTGGTGGACAGTGACGACACAGACTGAATTACGCTCGCATCATCCACGTCAAGCGACGTGCGATGCGGAAGCGTCAGACCTCGACGGGAGCCGAGAGCCGCACCCCAGATTCCGCATCAAAGACGTGGATGTGCTTGGGCACGGGTGCCACTACAACTGTTTCTCCACGCAGGGGGTGTTTGCGCCCGTCAACACGGATAACAATCGGGTGCGGGGAGCCGTCGAGGTCGACGGTGCCATAGAGATACCCGTCCGCACCGAGTTCTTCGACCACGTCAATCTTGACCGACAGGCCCTTACCGTCCTTGGCAATGACAAGATCCTCGGGGCGAATGCCTACGAGCACGGACTTGCCGACGGAGTTCTTGACAGTCTGGGCGTCGACGACGCCGACCGTTGTTCCCACCTGGACTCCGCCTGTCACCATGTGTGACGGGAAGATGTTCATCGCAGGCGATCCAATGAAACCGGCGACGAAGTCGTTTGCCGGCTGCTCATAGAGTTCCCGCGGTGTGCCCACTTGCTGAAGCACGCCATCCTTGAGGACAGCGATTCGGTCTCCCATTGTCAGCGCCTCGGTTTGGTCGTGCGTGACGTAAACCGTCGTGACTCCCAGTCGGCGCTGGAGTGATGCGATTTGGGTGCGTGTTTGAACGCGCAACTTGGCATCGAGGTTTGACAGCGGTTCGTCCATGAGGAACACTTGCGGCTTGCGAACAATGGCGCGACCCATGGCGACGCGCTGTCGTTGTCCACCCGAGAGGTTCTTGGGTTTGCGCTCGAGGTAGGGTTCGAGGTCGAGCAGTTTGGCCGCCTCGAGAACCCGCTCCGCACGCTCGGCTTTGGGGACACCGGCGATCTTCAGTGCAAATCCCATATTCTCGGCAACTGTCATGTGCGGGTAGAGGGCGTAGTTTTGGAAAACCATCGCGATGTCGCGGTCCTTGGGAGGAACGTTGGTGACATCACGATCGCCAATGAGAATGCGACCAGAGTTGATCTCCTCGAGGCCAGCCAGCATGCGCAGGCTTGTGGACTTGCCGCAACCTGACGGGCCAACCAAGACGAGGAATTCACCGTCCTCGATGGTGAGGTTTAGATTCTCGACCGCAGAGCGGGCCGTTCCCTGGTAGAGCCGAGTGGCGCTTTCAAAGGTGACACTTGCCATGGTAATTACTCCTTCACCGGCAGGTACGTGCCGGACGATCCGTTGTGAAGTGACGGTGCCCAAAACTGGGCACCGAATAAAGTATTGCAGGGGAAATTGTGTCTTGCGGAATAACTTTGCAGAACCCGCGCGTTAGTCAAGACAGAACTGCTTTCACGTCGCCACCAAAGGAGAGTTAGCCATGACGGAAGTTTTGGAGTTTGGGCTCGACACGTTTGGCGATGCCACGGTTGCGCCGGACGGAACTCCGCTCAGCCATGCCCAGGTGATCCGGAACGTCATTGCCGAGGGTGTACTGGCTGACCAGGTGGGACTCAACTTCATTGGTATCGGCGAACACCACCGGGAAGATTTTGCCGTGTCAGCTCCTGAGGTCGTGATGGCCGCAATCGCGGCTCGCACACAGAACATTCACGTGGGATCGGCCGTGACCGTGCTCAGTTCTGACGACCCCATCCGGGTCTACCAGCGATTCTCGGAGGTCAACGCGCTCTCGAACGGCCGGGCCGAGGTCATTCTCGGCCGCGGTTCCTTCACCGAGTCATTCCCGCTTTTTGGCTACGAGCTTCGCGACTACGAGACCCTCTTCGAAGAAAAACTTGGCCTCTTTGTTGAGATTTTGAAGGAACAGCCGGTCACGTGGTCGGGTTCGACGCGTCCGGATCTCAATGACGTACGCATTTACCCGCCGATTGAAGAGGGGCGACTCAAGGCATGGATCGGGGTGGGAGGCAGCCCGCAATCCGTCGTTCGCGCAGCACGCTATGGTCTCCCGCTGATGCTGGCCATCATTGGTGGTGACCCCCTGCGCTTTCGTCCCTACGTGGATTTGTATCATCGTGCGCTCACCGAGATGGGCAAAGAGATTCTGCCGGTGGGGCAGCACTCGCCCGGTTTTGTCGCGGCCACCGATGCCGAGGCACGTGAATTGGCGTGGCCGCACTTCCGCGACATGCACACCCGCATTGGGGCGGAGCGGGGTTGGCCGCCGTTCACGCGCGCCCAGTTTGATGTCGAAGCGGGTGCCGAGGGTGCTCTCATGGTGGGCTCGCCCGAGACCGTTGCCCAAAAGATTGCTCGATCAATGATGGGGCTCGGTGTGACACGCTTCGACCTCAAGTACTCGCTGGGCACGCTCGGGCATGAGAACCTCATGGAGTGCATTCGTCTCTATGGCACCGAAGTCGTGCCGCTCGTGCGAGAACTGGTCGCGCGGGCAGCCAAGGCGGCCTAGGACGCCTTCTTCAGCGTGCCGTGAGCGTCTTACGTGTCGGCTTTCTTCGAATGGGCGCATGGGCTCGTTCCGCCATCGCAAGAGTCGGATCCGCGCGGGCAGCCGCGCTGGGCGTTGGATTCCTCGCGGTGCTGGCGTTGCTCTCGACATCTGCGGTCACGACCGCTGCGGGAGCAGGTGCGTCCAGCGTTCCGATCACACAGGAGGATGCGGCCCGCGTACCGTCGCCAGCGACGAATCCGATTGAGCGATGGGCTCGGATCCGTCTTGACGAAATGACGACGGACGACAAGGTGCGCAGCCTGTTGATCGGCCATGTGAGTGGCATGAACCCGGAGGGGATGCGTTTCGCGGTGGCTCCCGCGGCGAGCGGAGGAGCAGGGTGGGGCGGCATCATCCTGATGCGCGATAACGTGACGCCCGATCCGGCCGAGGTGGCAGCGCTGACGGCAGCGGTGGTTGCCGAGCCAGACTTGCCACCCATCATTGCCATAGATCAGGAGGGCGGCGAAGTGGTTCGTCTGTCCTTCGACCCCTATCCCGGAGCAAACGAACTGCGAACCCAGCCGGCCAGCGCCACAGCGGACGCGTTTGCCGGTCGCGGGGGACTGTTGGCCTCGGTGGGTGTCAATGTGAACTTCGGTATTGTCGCCGACGTTACGTCTGACCGGCGCTCTTACATCTTCAGCCGCACGCTCGGTGACTCCGGCACCGAAAGCGCGGAGCGCGTCGCGGCAGCGGTGACTGCCGAACAGGCCCATGTGGCGAGCACGCTCAAGCACTTTCCCGGTCACGGCCGCAGCGCCGACGATTCACACTTCGGAATTCCCATGGCACCGGTTGACCCAGGTGAGTGGCGCGCGACCGACGCGGTGCCCTTCTCGGCGGGCATTGAGGCCGGTGCTCGCTTTGTGATGTTTGGACACCTCGCGTTTCCGGCCGTTGACGACGTGCCGGCCAGTCTCTCGGCCACGTGGCACGACGTGCTGAGACGAGACCTCGGATTCCAGGGGATTACCGTAACTGACGACCTGCTGATGCTTCAGGCTTCAGGCGATGCCCGGTGGAGTGATCCGTATGCCAACGCGGTGGCCGCGCTGGCCGCCGGAAATGATGCCCTCCTCTATGTGTTCCCCGCCGACCCTTCCGCCGTGGGTATCGATGTGGGTGTTCTCGTGAATACCCTCAGCCAGGCCGTTGAGTCGGGAATCGTTCCCACTGCGCAGCTTGACGCTTCTGTTCTGAGAATGCTCACGTTTCGGCGCGGACTCGCTCCGGGTGCCGAGCGTTGGCGCGCGCCGTGCGATTTCGGCTGCTCTTTTCCCCGTGAGCCTCGTGGCACCGTTCCCGAGGGAATTGCCCTCGCTCCCTAGCCGCGGCTGGACAAGCCCCTCCTCGAGTCACTCACGTGCGGGTTAGCGAGATTTCCGTCACCGCGGGAATAATCCCCGCTCCTCTCGTCTTATCTGCTGTGCACGCCAATCTGACGTGTGCTCATTAGACGTCCCGGGCATCCGCGCCCGGAGAAGTGGACAACCATGACCCTCACCGCAGAATCCATCCCCGGTTACAAAGCAGGCACCTGGATTGTTGACCCCTCCCACTCGGAGGTTTCGTTTTCGGTTCGCCACCTCATGATCAGCAAGGTCCGCGGAAAGTTTGGGAGCTTCTCGGCCACCATCCTCACCAGTGAGAACCCGGCTGACACGAAAATCACTGCCTCGGCCCAGGTGGCCAGCATCGACACCAATGATGAGGGCCGCGATAAGCACCTGCGTGAGAACGACTTTTTCGATGCAGCCAATCACCCGAACCTCGAGTTCGCCTCGACGTCGGTGGCGGCTGCCGGCAGTGACTACAAGGTCATGGGCAATCTCACTCTGCGAGGCGTTACGAAGCCGGTCGAGTTTGACCTTGAGTTTGGTGGATTCGCCACCGACCCCTACGGCAACTACAAGCTGGCCGCCACGGTGACCGGCGAAATCAACCGAGAAGAATTTGGTTTGGTCTGGAATGCCGCGCTCGAGACCGGTGGTGTACTGGTTGGCGAGAAGGTGTCCATCACTATCGAGCTCCAAGCAGCACTGCAGGTTTAGTTCTTGTCACGGTGAGGGGCTTCGAGGCGACTCGGAGCCCTTTTCCGTGTGCCCTGTTGTCTAGTCCTCGGTGAGGATGCCCGTGATTTCCTCATTCACCAACCGCAGGTTCTCAACGAGGAATCCCTCGAGGACCCAGTTTTTGCTGGACGGGCGCGTGAGTCGAATGGGTTGAGTGAGCGCCGGTAGATCCTGCGTTTCCGGGTGGGGCGCCGTCATGGCCTCAAGCCCGTTGTCTCGCACCACAATGCGCAGGTCGTGGCCGGCGCGCTTGAGCTCGTCGGCAATCTGAGCCATGTTGGTGTCGCTCACAAGCGACTCGTCGTAGTGGTCGCGCACCCCGCGGGCCATGCCAATGGTGCGCGTGGTAACCACGGCGAGACGTGCCAGCAGGCCCGACATCTGATCGACGGCAGGCCGGTGTTTGTTTCGGCGAATCATGTTGAAGCGCAGGCTCTCGCTCAGGGCGTTCACCCGCGAAAGCGCCGCATTGAGTTCGGCGCGCAGCCCCCGGGCTCGCCAGTAGAGCGCGTCGAGTACCTCGGGGCTGGTGCGTCGCGAGAGCACGGCCCCCATGTCTTCGAGGAGCTGAGCAATGTCACCACCCAGGCGGGCCACCGCGCTCTTGGCGGGAGTGAGGGCCACTGGGGGCACAATGACGGCGTTGATGATGATGCCGATCACAGCACCCAGAATCGTCTGGAGAATTCCCGTGAGTGCGTAGTCGGGGGTGGCGGCACCAATGACAATCGAGAGCATGGCGCTAATCGCAATTTGGTTGGCGGTGGCCGGCGTGAGCTTGAAGGCCCAGCCCACGGTGATGGCGGCTGCTATCGCCACGAGCACGAGCCACGAGGGTGCCCCAAAAACGAGGCTCGCCCCGAGAGCAATGGCTACGCCAATGACCGTGGCGGTGGAGCGCTCGAAGGCTTTGCCGAGCGAGGCGTTGACGCTGGGTTGCACCACGATGATCGCAGCGATGGCGGCAAAAACCGGCTGGTCTGTCTGAAACAGGGGGACGGCAATGAGCCACGCTGCCACGGCGGCGCCGATGGACTTGAGCACCTGAAGGAAGGGGATGCGCCTTTTGGCCCGCACGTTCGCTCGGATGCTCACGGTTTCACGGTAGTCGCGCCCCCCGCGTACTCGTGGCGGCGCGCGCAGAACTCAGCCCAGAGCTGTTTGAGGTCCCAGGCCTGGATTGCCTCAATCGAGATACCCCGTTCACCGGTGCGGCGGGTACGGCCACGAATCACCATGAGTTTGGTGCCGAACAACAGGGATCCCGTGGCCTGTTGCGCCTCTTCGAAGAAGGTCGCGTCGGCGCATCCACTGCCGTCGTCGAGGCTGATGAACACCACGCGTTTGCCCGAACGCATGGGGGGAGTTTGTGTGGCGATGCGCACGCCCGCCACCAGCACCTCGGTTTTACTCCGCAGGGCCAGCAACTGATTGGCCGGCGTGACACCCATGTCATCGAGCAGGGGCCGGTAGGCCTCAATGAGGTGCTCCGAAGCATCCATGTCGAGCACCCCGAGCTCGACCCGAGCCCGATCGGCGGCGGTGAACTGGGGGTTTCCGCGCGGAATCGAATGCCGGTCGTCGATCGTGAAGTTGAGCTGGCTTGCGGGATCGCCACGGGTCGGCCGTTTGGCGGTGAGTTGGCGCACGAACGCGATCACATCGCCGCGCGTGGGCGGTGCGTCGGGTGGCACGGTAACCGGGGTCCGCTCACGGCAATCGTCGTCCCCTGGGGCCGCGGGTAGCGCGAGCGAATCCAGCGCCCCCACCAGCGCCAGGCGCTGCATCAGCGCGCGCGAGGGCCGGGCGCGTTCGTACAGGTCGGTGACGCCAGTGAACGGCTGGCCGGCCAGTAGTCGCCCCAGTTCGGCATCGCTGATGCCGTGCACGTCGCGCAGCGAGAGGCGAATGCCGAGGGTGCCGCCGCGCAGGCGCTCCACGCGGTACTCGTCGATGCTGAGGTTGGCATCCAGCGGCAGGATGGGCACGCCCATGCGGCGCGCTTCGGCCAGCAGCAGGCGCCGGGGGTACATTCCCGGATCGTGCGTGAGGATGCCCGCGAGGAACTCGGTCGGATAGTGCGTCTTGAGCCAGGCGCTCTGATACGTGGGGAGCGCGAAAGCCGCGCCGTGCGCCTTGCAAAAACCGAACGACCCAAAACCCTTGAGTACCGCCCAGATGCGCTCGATGTCGGCGTCGGTGAAGAGGCGCTTTCCCGTTTCGGGATCGCGCCGCTCGGCCGTGCGCCGGCGAAACGCGCGCTCGATTGACGCGGTGGACTTCTCCATGGCGCGTCGCAGCTCGTCGGCCTCGGCCAACGTCACACCCATGCACTCGTGCAAAATACGCAGAATGTGCTCGTGGTAGATGACCACGCCGTAGCTGTCGCGCAAAAACGAACGAAAGCGCGGATGCAGATAGTTGGGCGCGGTAAACCCGTGTTTGGCATCCAAGAAGGGTGCCACCATGTTGCCCTTCATGGGACCGGGACGAAACAGCGAGATGTCGGCGATGAGGTCGTTGTACTCATCGGGCTGCATCTTGCCGATCAGCTCGCGTTGCCCGGGGCTCTCGATCTGAAACATGCCGAGCGTGTGGCCGGTGCGAATGTTGGCATACGTGGCTTCGTCGTCGTGGGGGATAGCGTCGAGCTCGATAAGCCCGTTGGGCTTGATGTAGGGGGCGTCGCTGGGCAGTTTGCCCACCTCGGCGGCGTGCGGGCCGTGCACGCGCTGAATCTCGCGCAGGGTGTACGACAGCGTCGACTGCATGCGCACCCCCAGCACGTCGAGTTTGAGCAGACCCACGTCATCGATGTCGTCTTTGTCGAACTGGCTCATGGGCAGTCCCATGCCCGAGGGTTGCATGGGACTCAGGTTGTACAGCTCGTTGTTGCCGAGGATCACACCACACGGATACATGGACACGTGGCGGGGGAGTCGGTCGAGGCGTTCGGCCACGTCGACGAGCAACTCGAGGCGGGCATCCTCCTCGAGCATTGTGGCGAACTCCCGCATCTCGGGCTTGGTGTCGAGCGCGCGCCGAAAATCTCGGGCG
>CAIWRM010000103.1 GCA_903915075.1 uncultured Microbacteriaceae bacterium | reverse complement strand
GCCGTACTTCTCCACCGATACTGTTTCGGCCCAGCGCGCGCTCGAGATTCACGCCGACGTGGTCTTGGTGGCCAAGAACGGTGTGGACGGCGTCTACTCGGATGATCCCAAGAAGAATCCCGACGCCGCACGGCTCGATACCGTCACTTTTGATGAGGCGCTCAAGAAGGGCCTCAAGGTTGTCGATTCCACCGCCTTCTCTCTGTGCATGGATAACAAGATGCCCATGCGCATCTTTGGCATGGAGCCCACGGGAAACATCACCCAGGCAATTCTCGGGGCACAAATCGGCACCCTCGTCACCAACTAGACTCGTTTCACGACCATCCAGACGAAGGAGTCTTTCGTGATTGCAGCAGTTCTCAGCGACGCCAAGGACCGCATGGCCAAAGCCGTCGAGGTTGCCAAGGAAGACTTCGCGACCATCCGCACCGGCCGGGCCAACCCCGCACTCTTTCAGAAGATTCTGGTCGACTACTACGGCACGCCCACTCCGCTGGCGCAGCTCGCCTCGCTGCAGAACCCTGAAGCGCGCACAATTCTGATCACGCCCTACGACAAGGGCGCCCTCAAAGAAATTGAACAGGCCTTGCGTGATACTCCCAACCTGGGTGCCACCCCGTCCAACGACGGCACCATCATCCGTGTTGCCCTGCCCGAGCTCACCGAAGAGCGTCGCAAGGAGTACGTGAAGATTGTCAAGGGCAAGGCGGAGGACGCGCGCGTTGCGGTGCGCAACATTCGCCGCAAGGCCAAGGACGACATCGACGCCCTCAAGGGCGAGGTGGGCGACGACGACATTTCTCGCGGCGAGAAGGAACTCGAGGCTGCCACAAAGGCGCACATTGATCTGATTGACGATTCTCTGAAGCGCAAAGAAGCCGAGCTACTCGAGGTCTAGGGTGTCGAACAACATCACCCCCGAGGAGCGCGAGCGCCGCACTCCTACGGAAGAGATTCAGGCGCAGATTCGCAGCGCCCGGGCAGATATTGAGCGACAGCTCGAGAACACCAAGGCCCAGTTTGAGCACACGCGCGTTCAATTCGAAGCGGCCAACGAGAAGATTCGAAAGCGAACCGGGCGCAACCTGCTCGGGGCCATCGCGGCCGGACTAATCTTCGGCGCTTTTGTGCTCGTGAGCCTGCTGATCTTCAAGTGGCTGTTCGTCATCTTTGCCGCGGTCGTTTTGGGTATTTGTACTCTCGAACTGGCCAATGCCATGAGGGTTCGGGGTTGGTACGTTCCGCGCATCCTGAGCGTTGTTGTCACGGTGGTCACGATGCCGGTGGCCTTCTTTGGCGGCCTCGTCATTACGGGGATTGTGATTGCGCTGGGCACCGTCATCATCCTGATCACCCAGATCGTCACCTCGAATCGGGCTGCCTATGTTGACAAGGCACCTCTCCGGCAACGCATGTTCGCCGCGGTTTTTGTGCAGGCCTACGTTTCGGTTCTCGGCGCGGTGACCGTCAACATCGTGGCGAACGACGACGGGCAGTGGTGGGTACTCGGATTCCTCATTGTGGTGGTCTCCATCGACACGGGTGCCTACGCCACGGGGTTGCTCTTCGGCAAGCACCTTATGGCCCCGAAGATTAGCCCCAAAAAGACCTGGGAAGGATTTGCCGGTGCGGGCGTTATCTCGCTCATCTCGGGCGGTCTGGTCGTGACGCTCATGCTCGGTCTGCCCCTCTGGTTTACGCCGATCTTTTCGATCCCCATTCTGTTCTCGGCGGTCTGGGGTGACCTCGGGGAGTCTCAACTCAAGCGCATCATCGGCGTCAAAGACATGAG
>CAIWRM010000102.1 GCA_903915075.1 uncultured Microbacteriaceae bacterium | reverse complement strand
GTCATCAACAACGCGTCAGCGGTTACCGACATCTCGGCCGTCGCCGCGAAGGCGTCTCCCAGCGTGGTGACCATCAAGGTCTCCACCGCAACATCCGGTGGCAGTGGTTCGGGTGTCATCATCTCGAGTGACGGTTACATCGTGACCAACGCTCACGTGGTGACGCTCTCAGGAGCGACCGACGAGGCAATCTGGCAGGTCGAAGACAGCCGGGGACTTCTCTACAACGCCAAACTGGTGGGAACCGACCCCACGGTTGATTTGGCCGTCTTGAAGGTAGATGGGGTTTCGGACTGGACCCCCATAGAGTGGGCCGATTCGAGCAAACTCAACGTGGGCGATGTCACCATCGCCATGGGCGCTCCACTGGGACTCGTGGGAACGGTGACCACCGGTATCGTCAGTGCGCTCAACCGCAGCATCCAGATCGGCAGCAGTGCCGTTCCCGACCAGTCGGATTCGACAACGCCCGATCAGGATAACCCTCTCGACTTCTTCCAGTTTGACTTCGGACAGGGGCAAGGAGAGACGCAGGCGACGCAAGAGTCAATCGCCATTCCCGTGATTCAAACCGACGCCGCCATCAACCGCGGCAACAGCGGTGGCGCACTTCTGGATTCCCAAGGACGCCTCATCGGTATCAACGTGGCCATTGCGGGCTCGGGCGGAAGCATCGGCGTGGGATTTGCTCTCCCGTCGAATCTGGCCAAGCGGGTGACCACAGAGATTATTGCCACGGGCAGCGCCACCCACGGGCTTCTCGGTGTCAATGTGAGGAACCAGGCAAGTCAGCAGGGCAGCACCTCGGTGGGAGCTGTGGTCAAGGAGGTTGTCGCGGGCAGCGCCGCCGATAAAGCGGGTGTCCAGGTCGGCGATATCGTGGTGACGGTTAACGGAGTGCCGATCTCATCTTCCAGCGATCTCACAGCAACAATTCGTAGTCTGGCCGCAGGAACGACAACAGACCTCGTGATTGTGCGCGGAGGCAAGCCGCAAACAATCACCGTCACACTGGATACGTTCAAGTAGACCGGTGTCCAATCGGGGCCGCCCTAGGCAAGGGGGCGGCCCCGATTCTCTTTTGTCGCCTTGGTAGGCTAAAACGATCCCTTTACCGGCTGCGAGGAGCGAAATGTCGCGCACGCGCGCCACGCCTGCGAACCCTCAGTCATTGCCGGGGGTCTCGTACGTGATGCCCGTTCTCAACGATGTGGCGCACGTCACCAAAGCGGTCGAGAGTTTGCTCGCCCAGGACTTTGCCGGAGACTGGGACATCACCATTGCGGTGGGGCCAAGCATCGACGGCACCAATGATTTGGTCGACGCGTTGGGTAAGCGCGACAAGCGCATCACGGTGATTGACAACCCTGAGGGTTCGACGCCGGCCGGGCTCAACCTCGCTATTCGCCAGTCGACGCAGCCCATCATCATTCGCGTTGACGCCCACTCGGTGCTTCCGGTCGATTACGCGCGGATTGCCGTGCAAACGATTCTCGACACCGACGCCGACAACGTGGGTGGGATCATGGACGCCCAAGGGCAGACGCCTTTCGAGCAGGCCGTTGCGCGGGCCTACGGAACGCGTGTGGGACTCGGCGGAACTCGGTTGCACGTGGGTGGCCCCGCGGGAGAAGCCGAGACGGTTTATCTGGGCGTTTTCCAGCGTGAACGAATCGAGGCGGTCGGCCTCTTTGATGAGAACATCAAGCGCGGGCAAGACTGGGAGCTCAACCAGCGACTGCGCCGCGCGGGTGGCACGGTGTGGTTCACGCCGGATCTGCGTGTCACGTATCGGCCGCGGTCGAGCGTGCGCAAGCTGGTGCGGCAGATGTTTGCGACGGGTCTGTGGCGCGCGGACCTCACGCGCAACAACGGTACGGGCGGATCACTGCGCTACCTCGTTCCACCGGTGGCAGTTCTGGGAATCATCGCGGGAACGCTTCTCGGAATTGCGGGTATTGCCCAAGCGCTCGCGCGGTCGACGCCCTTCCTTGCCTGGTTCTGGCTCCTGCCGGCTGCCTATGCGCTGTTCGTGGTTCTGGCCACCGTGACGTCGACGCGGGGCCTCGGTCTTCGCGCCAGCCTCTGGTTTCTCATAGTCTTGCCTTGTATTCACGTGTCGTGGGGTGTGGGCTTCTTGCTGGGAATGGCCCGGTTGAGCCCCAATGTTACGACTGCAAAAGGAAGGTAGCGCGTGACGAAACCGACGTCGTTGGCTCAACTGCGTCGTGTCACGCAGCCGCCGGAGGTGCGCCTGCGCGCCAACGCCGAACACTGGACAGCGTCGCTCTATTTGCGCAATCTCTCGCCGTATCTCACCTGGGTCCTCCTGCGTACCTCACTGAGCGCAAACTCGGTGACGGGGCTCATGATTCTTGTGGGCTGGTCGACCGCGGCCGCGCTCCTCATCCCGGGCATATGGGGTGCCGTACTTGCCGTCATCCTCGGTCAGCTCCAGATGTTGGTGGACTGCAGCGACGGCGAAGTGGCCCGATGGCGTAAGACAAAATCGCCCGCGGGTGTCTTTCTCGACAAGGTGGGACACTACACAACCGAAGCGCTGATTCCCCTCGCGCTGGGAATTCGTGCGGCCACCCTGCCGCTAGGCGGCACCGAATACGTGTGGACCACGCTCGGGCTTCTGCTCGCCGTCATCATTGTGCTCAACAAGGCCTTGAACGACATGGTGCACGTGGCTCGCGCACACGCGGGACTCGCCAAGCTCGCGGACTCCCAAAGCGAGAAGGCCCCCACGGGCTCGTTGGTGCGCCGACTGCGTCGCGTGGCGCGGTTCATCCCCTTCTACCGGCTCTTCCACTCGGTCGAGCTCACCATCGTGGCGCTCGTGTTCGCTCTCGTGGGTCTCTTCGTGGGTGAGCAGATGGCCAGCCAATGGCTCCTGCTCATCATGACGCCCCTCGCACTGCTGTCACTCATTGGCCACTTTGTGGCCATCATGTCGAGCACGCGTGTCCGCTAGTC
>CAIWRM010000101.1 GCA_903915075.1 uncultured Microbacteriaceae bacterium | reverse complement strand
CCAGTGAGGCATGGCATCCGAGCCATCGGGCGCACAGACGGTGTGAATGTGCGCCACAGGCGCACCGGCAGCGCGAAACGCCTGAAGCAGTTGGGCCGCGCCCGAGATAACCTCGTCACGCGTTGGCGTCATGCCACGGGCAAAGAAATCCTCTTGCATGTCAACAAGCAGAAGTCCAATGGTCCCGTTCATGTCAACCGCTTCCCTACTACTCGGACTTCTTGGCCTTTTTGGCAGGCTTCTTCTCGGCCTTCGCGACGACCTCGGAGTCGGCTTCAGAACCTACCTCAGCATTCGCGTCATCGGCCTTCTTGGTGCCGGCCAGTTCGGCCAGGTCAATCTTTGTGCCCTTGGTGTCGACAACGTTGGCGCGCTCCACCAAAATCGTGAGCGCCTTGTTGCGCGCAACGTCGGCCACGACCGAACCGATTTGGTTGTTCTCGGTGAGCACCTTCATGAACTCTTCGGGAGACATGCCGTACTGCATAGCGCCCTGGAAAATGTAGCCCGAAAGCTCCTCTTGGCTGACCTCGAAGCCTTCGGCCTCGGCAACCGTGTCGAGCAGAATCTGCTGCTTGAAGGTCTTGGTGGATTCCGCAATCACCTCGGCGCGGTGTGCGTCGTCTTCGAGGCGACCCTCGCCCTCGAGGTGGCGGTGCACCTCGTCGTCAACGATGCCGTCGGGAAGGGGGATGTCGGTGGCGGCAATCAGCGCATCGATGAGCTTGGCACGAGCCTCGCGCCCCACATCGAATCCCTTGCGGCGCGTGATTTCGCCCTTGAGGCTCTCGCGGAACTCGGCGATGGTGTCGAACTCGCTGGCCAGCTGTGCAAACTCGTCGTCAGCCTTGGGCAGCTCGCGCTCCTTGACGGCGCTCACGCTCACAGCGATCTGAGCGGTCTCACCCTCGTGGTCGCCGCCGAGCAGCACCGACTCGAACGTGGTGGACTCCCCTGCGGTGAGCGAGTCGAGAGCCTCGTCGATTCCTTCGATAAGCTCACCCGAGCCGAGCTCGTAGGAGATGGACTCGGCCGTATCGACCGTGTTGCCGCCGATAGATGCCGTCAGGTCGAGCTGAACGAAGTCACCCTTCTTGGCGGGGCGATCCACGGCGACCAAGGTACCGAAGCGACTGCGCACGCGATCGAGCTCATCCATGATTTCGTCGGGCGTGATGGCAATGGGCTCCACCTCGACCTTGAGCTTGGAGACATCGGGAAGCTTAATCTCGGGGCGAACGGGCACCTCCACCGTGACCACGAGGTCGCCCGTGAAGTCCTTCTCGTTGGGCCACGTGGTGACGTCGGCTTCGGGGCGACCCATCGGGCGCACCTTCTCGTCGACAACGGCCTGACGGTAGTAGCCCTCAAGGCCCTCACCCACGGCGTGCTCGAGAACAGCCATGCGGCCCACGCGCTGATCAATCAGCGGTGCGGGTACCTTGCCCTTGCGGAAACCAGGAATCTGGACCTGCTCAGCGATGTGCTCGTAGGCGTGCGCGATTGCGGGCTTGAGCTCGTCGGGGCCCACCGTGATGGTGAGCTTGGCGCGCGTGGGGCTGAGTTTTTCGACCGTGGTCTTCACTGTGGTCTGCTCCTTGTTGTGGGGCTTCTGGTTGTGGAGGTTTGCTAGGGGATTACGTGCGGTTCTCGTGGAAGGGAAATGTGGTCGGGGCGACAGGATTCGAACCTGCGACCTCCCGCTCCCAAAGCGGGCGCTCTAGCCAAGCTGAGCTACGCCCCGGAACAAAACACGCGGGCGATAAGTCGACCGAGCTTCGATTCGGATCGCCACGAATGACGACGCAACCAAAGGAAATCCTAACGCATCGCCCGGGTCGGCCCCGCCGACGATAGTTGTCGCGGGAGACAAGTGCACCCGCAAGACGATCTACGCGATGCCGTAGTAGTCCTTGGCGCCCTGAAGCAGCGTGGCGAACTCGGAGAGGTTTGGTGTCTCAGGCGTTCCTCCCTCAACGAAGGTACCGCCCACCACTCCAATGTCGTTGACGCCTGTTTCAGGAAGGTGCTTGGGCATGACGTAAAACGAACGCTTGACTTTTTGGTTTGCTTCGGTGACTCCCTCCGCGAAGTAGACGAGGATCATGTACTCCATGTCGGCAGGCACCTGGTCTTTCAGCATGATGAGGTGACCCTGAACAGAGACCATTTCGGCATCGTCGTTGAGAGCCCCGGATCCCAAGCCGGCGCAATCAAAGACCAGCTGGGTGGGCAGGTCGGCGAAGCTTGTGATCTTCTCCTCGACGAACGTGACCCGCGAATCAAGATGCGCGCGCAACTCTTCCATCATCACGGCGGTGTCGATGAAGATGCCGTCGTCGTAGACAACCATGTTTCGCGTGGTGCCGTTACCGAAGTCGACGTCAACGTCTTTAGCGGGCTCCATGACCGCGCCCACGTATGGCTCGAGGCCCGATTCCTCTCGTGTTTGAAAGTAAGACGGAACGATCTTGGCGCCCGCTGCGAAGTCGGGCTGTTCGCCCTTGGCCACGGCCGCATAGAACCGATAGGCATCGATACCTATCTGGTCGATGATTGCTTGAAACTCGGGCGCGTTATCCATTGAGACGGGTGCAAGCAGTCCAGCAGCGTTGTGCGAGGTGAGATTCTCGAACCCTTCGGCCTTCACGGTGACGTTACTGTACCCACGCTGCACGAGCTCGTAGGCCGTGAACAGACCGATAACTCCAGCGCCCACAACAGTGATGGGCTCGCCCTTGCTGACAATGTTGCCCTGCTCGGTGTCTTCCACGAGATCGACTACGTACTTCGCCGCGCCCGGTGCGAGCGTCCAGCCGCTACCGCCGTGCCCGTAGTTGTGGGCGATGATTTGCGAACCCACCGTTTCGACGCTCATGTTGGGCGCACCGCGACGCATGGGGCGGTAGCACAGCACCTCTTTGCCGAGGTATGCCGTGTCGAGGCGAGGTGGCGTAATCTTTCGAATCGCACGCGCAGTGGACGTGGGAAGAATCGGGGTGCCCACGGGAGCGCAGGCGGCCAATACGAGTGCGCCGGCCGCCGCGACACCACCCGCAATCAGCGTGCGTCGAGTGAGCGAGCCGGACTGGTTTCCCTTGGTTGACTCGTGCGCGTTGTTTGCGTCATTCGTCGGCGGATTCTTGGCCACGTCGTCCCCTTAATTCAATTTCAAACGCTGACAACGCTATCACTGCGTGTGCGGATAAAGTTGAAGGTGCTCGGCGACTGTGTTGCCGAACAACATGGTCGCGTGCGACCTGCCCGCATCATCTAGAATCGATGTGCACCGGGGATGTAGCTCAATGGTAGAGCCTCAGTCTTCCAAACTGATTACGCGGGTTCGATTCCCGTCATCCCCTCCAATGCAAAACGGGCCTCCTTGTGGGGTCCGTTTTGCATTGTCGAGATGTGCGAATCGAGGAGGAGGAATTGGCGTGACAATTCCGACGGCGCTCCCGTCATCCCCTCGTAAATAAGAAAACGGCCCACCTTGTGTGGGTCGTTTTCTTATTCCCGGAGGGGTGACGTAGGAATCGTCGATTCCCTGGGCCCACGCGCCTGCGAGCGCTCAGCGTGAAAGCATGCCTTTCACGCGCTCGCGCGTGGGGACATCCCCCCAATAGTGTATAGTTTTTAACTAAACAGTTGGAGGATGTCGTTGTGAGCACTGAGCAGGTCACTGAATCAGTTATCCGCCTCGCCCGCGAGCGACGCGGCATTGGTGTGCGCGAGCTAGCCCGCCTTGCGAATGTGACGCCCGGCGCCATAACTCAGTGGGAGGCATCCGAACGGCGCGGCACGGCGCGACCGCAAACGATTGCCCGGGCGCTCAGCGCGATGGGGACATCGCCGGAAAGTGAACTCCCCTCCAAGGTCGACGCGGTCTTGGAGCGCCGTGAAGATCGCGTGACGCTTGAACTCCATCGCGCCGTGGCTGCGAAACTCGTGTGGAAATCGAGCGACGTTATGTCGGTGGTCGACGCTAATCTCGAACAACTTCGCACACGCGTGCGAGGCACGTCCGCCCTCGCCGACATCGCGGAGTGGGAACGTCTGGCGAACGGTAAGCGAATGGGAGCCCTCATCGATCGAATGCTTGGCTCTGATTCACGGTCCATCTCCATGCGCCAAACATCGCCATTCATGGGTGTTCTCTCGAACGACGAGCGCCTAGCCGCCATCGCCAGGGCATCTGAGTGAAACGCACCGAACTCGAGTTGGCCATCGTCACGGCCACACACATCATTGCGCAGCCGAGAATCCTCGTTATTGGGTCGCAGGCGATTCTTGGCAGCTTCGATGAAACTGCACTCCCGGCCCGAGCCACCGCCTCGCAAGAAATCGATATGGCGCCTCTTCACGACGACGTGGCTGAGTCTCTCGCCTCGCGCATCGACGTGCTTGCTGGCGAATGGTCTGACTTCGACCGCGAGCACGGTTTCTACATCCAAGGGGTGAGTGTTCGGACCGCATTCCTGCCCAACGGCTGGGAGGAGCGACTGATCGAAGTTCGCCCAACAGTGAACCCAGAAGTGATGGGCCTGTGCCTTGAAGCTCACGACCTCTGCGCTGCCAAGATGGGACGTAATGACAGCAAGGACCGTGAGTTTGTCTCCGCGCTTGTGGAGGCCGGACTGGTGTCACCAGAACGTGTGAGCCAACGCCTTCGGAAAATATCAGATCCTCGCTTCTCGTCGCGGGCGAAGAATGTCTCCCTGCAATTCATGAGCAGCCTGGGCTAACAGGCCTTCGTCACCGACCTCAGCAGCGCGAGCGCCAACCCGGTGTTGCCCTAAAACTTGTGAACCACGAGACCTCGGCTTTCGGCAGCAGCAGCCAACCGGGCATCGGTGGTTGCCACCGAGCCGCCGAATCGCTCGGCGGTGTGCACGACCAGGGCATCGGGCATCTTCAGGCCCGTTGCCGCTCGAACCCGCGCCAGTGCAACGGCATCCTGTTCCCGCAGGTCTTCCACATAGAGCCCGAGGGCCGCGATGGCCTTGACCATTTCTCCCACGATGTCAGCCCGAACCGGATGAATCAGCGCTTCGGCTAACGTCAGGGCCGTCACCGAGAATGACTCGTCAGACGCACGCGATAGCAAATCCAGCACGCCACGGTGATGGGCATCATCCGGATTGGCGTAGGCGATGAGAACGCCGGAGTCGAGAACAATCATTCGGGCCAGTCGTCCCGAAGCTCTTCGCGCCAGTTTGCCGGCCACACGCCGCTGAGCTTGCCCGCACCCTCGAGAATCGCCTTGCGCCGAGCGGCAACACGATCGTTCACGCGGGCATCTATAGATGTGTGGGCTTCGGCGATGAGCCGACGCAGTAACTCGGCACGGTTCTTTTTGGCCTCGGGCCACAGCAGAGCAGCGGCATCGATCGCCCCGGCAATCTCATCCGTTTCGGTAATCATGTGTCTCGGTCGCGCGGTGGGCATGAGCTCAGTGTAGCACTTGGTGAGGTGCAACACCGATTGTGATTATGAACCTCTGAAGGCAACCACGTGGCGGATAGCCCTAACGTCGGGGCGAACGACCCCGCGCGCGCAGCGAAAGAAACCACGCCCAGACCAGCGCCCAGAAGGCGAACCCCGAGATCGTGAGAAAGATAGTGCTTGGCGGATTCGCAAACGTTTGTAGCAGCGGCATGTACGGAACGCTCGCACCCGTGGCGTCGACGCTGGTGGCGAAGATGAGGGGAATGTTCCAGTCACTTGAGCCCGCGGTTGGCGCCGCCACCACGAGCACCGCCATGATCACCGCCAAGACGGTCCACCAGCCCACGAAGATGCCGGGCCGAAATCGATCGAAGAGTCCGGCCACTACTGCCAGCACCGCGCTGAGGAAGACCAGCGTGACAAATCCGGCACCGAGTGTGACGAATCGACCACCGAATGCCTCTCCCACAACGAGCCCTATTGCGCACCCCCAGACCAACCATTGGAACAGTGGCCCGATGCTTGGCGGGCGATCGGTGGAGGGCACCTCACCCGTGGGGGAACCTGTCATGGGGAGCCTTTCTCAAGGAGTGAGTGCGTGACGCGCCCACCCACAAACGTAGCCGATACCTGTGAAGTGGGGAGATCGTGGGTCAGTGAATTGAGTGCATCAACCTCGAGTGGGTCGATATCGAGCACAGCGAAATCAGCGGGTTGACCCACGGCAACGTGCGACCGTACCGAACACTGGATTGCCTCATCACCCGAGAGACACTCCTGCGGATTCCACGCCTCACCCCCAGGCGCTGTGCGCGTCACCGCCGCGACAATTGCTTGCCACGGGTCGAGCGCGGCGGCCGGAGCATCCGAGCCGAATCGCATGGCAACCCCCGCATCGCGCATCTGGCGAAAGGCGAACGCCTGCCCGGTCCGCCCCGGCCAGAGCCGTTCGGCAGCGGTTCGATCATCAACGAGGTGTCGGGGCTGCACGCTGGCCAAAACCTTGAGCTGCGCAAAGCGCGACACGTCTTCGGCTCTCACCAGCTGAGCGTGCTCAATGGTTCCCGCGCACTGCACCATCTCGAACGCGTCGAGCGCCATATCCACGGCCTCATCACCGATGGCGTGAACCGCGGGTGCAATGCCGGCGGCCCACGCACGACCCATGAGGCTCACCAACTCGGGCAGCGGCAGGTTGAGCACGCCCCGGGCCGCGGGACCCGTGGCTCCCGGATAGGACTCAAAGCACCGTGCCGTCTGAGAGCCGAGAGAGCCATCGAGAATGATCTTGAGTGGGCCCACGCGCAACAATCCGCCGGTTGACGCCACGGTGTCTCCCGTGCGCATACCCGCCTCCACGGCGGTCTCCAAGAATTCCGGATAGATGGCGGCCTCCACGCGCAACGTGTCGGCACCTCGAGAGATTCGCCGACGCCACGCGGCCGAGTTGGGGGCCATCTCAAAGTCTGTAATGCCCACCACGCCGCGCCTTGCCGCCTCGCGAGCCGCCTCATCAATCCAGGCGTCCAGGGTCTCGTCATCAATGTTGGAGACGCACTTGGCGATCTCGAAACACGCCCGCTCGCTCACCACACCGGATTCCGTGGCCGTCACTCCCTGGGCGGCAAACCCGGCCGAGTTGAGCCACACGCTGTGCATGTCCACAGAAAAAAGGTAGGTCGGCTTTTCGCCGGTCATGGCATCCAGGGACTCTAGCGAGGTCTGGCCGGAAATCTCGGCAGGTCGCCAGCCGAATCCCACCAGCGCCGGGTCGGCAGAATCGGCGCGCTGCGAGACGCGCTCCAACACGGCATCGACCGAGGTCGCATCCGCGAGATCCAGCCGTCGCCGTGCCTGCGCCCACTGACCCATGTGCACATGCGAATCCCAGAGGCCCGGCATGATCCATCGGCCGTCCAGATCGATGACCTGATCGTCGCCCTGCACCACGCGCGCAGCCCGCGTTGCCGACGGCAGCGTGACCGACGTCGTCTGACCAATGAAATCGAGCGCGCTCACCACTCCATCGTCAATGGAAATGTTGATGAGGTTTCCCAGCAGACCGCGCTCGCCCGGAATGCGGGCGTTGGTCAGATGCAGGGTCACAGCTCCCAGTCTGTCGTCAGACCTGGCAGCTGGGGCACCAGTAGAGCTTGCGTGTCGCCATCACCTCGAGCGCAATCGAGGTACCACACTTTCGGCACGGAAGCCCCTCGCGCTTGTACACCCAGTGTCGGTCGTCGCGCCGAGCCAGGGCGTCACTCAGGGCCTTCCCCCGGAGGCCGTCGCGCGTCATCATCTGGCCGGTCTCAATTCCTATGGCGAGGAGCTTGACCCAGTCTCGCCAGAGAGCGCGCGCCTCATCTGTGGTGACGAGCTTCCCCGGTCGGTAAGGAGTGATGCCCGCGCGAAAGAGCATCTCGGCGCGGTACACGTTGCCAATGCCGGCCACCACCGACTGGTCCATGAGCAACTGGCCGATGGGCGTGGGCTTTGCTGTCACCGTCGTGACGAAGCGCGTCTCGGCGGCCTTGCTTTTGTCCCGTGCCGGGTCAGGGCCGAGTTTGGCGATGACGGCAGCCACCTCGGTGGCGTCGAGCAGGTCGCACGCCGTGGGCCCACGGAGGTCGGCGCACACCAGCTCGGTGAAGAGTCGGAGGCGGACGGCGCCGACGGGCTCGGGCGGAAATGAGTCGGCGGGGTTTCGATACGCGCCTTCGGCGCTACTCAACCGGCGATCGCGCTCGGCGCTACTCAACCGGCGATCGCGCCCGGCGCTACTCAACCGACGATCGCGCCCATCGCTACTCAACCGGCCTTCAGAGGTCTGCTCGCCCATGCGCACGCGTGCGCGCCGTGGCGCGCCGATTGACGCGAGCGAGTTTTCCCCCGCCTCATCGAGCACGGTGCCGCGCATGTTCGTTTGCCCCATGCGTCCGTTTGCCGACGCAATCGTGGCATCCATGTCTATCTGGCCCGAGAAATCCCACGCGCCGTAAATCCCCAAGTGAACGCGGATCCAATCGCCCGTCGCAAACTCCAGAAACATTTGTTTGCCCACCGCGAACGCATCGACCATCTGATGCCCGCTCACGCGAGCGGCGCCGTCAACGAATCTGCCCTGCGGCGAACTTGCCGCCACACGTTGCCCCACGAAGTTGGCGGCGAACTGCCGGGAAATGCGATGAACCGAATGTCCCTCGGGCACGTGTTAGGTGGTCGACTCGGCGTCGACAATTTCCATGCGCAAATCGAAAGATGCATCGTCTTCGATGTCGAAATAGGCGCCCAAGGCCTCTCGAACCATCGGTTCAAGGGTGTCAAAATTATCGGCAAAAGTATGCACGCCCGGGCATTCCGGCACGTCGGCCAGCCACCGGGCTTCTTCGTGGCGCACCTTGACGTGTATCACCATGTCAGCCACCTCTCCCCGAGCATGGGCTCGAGATCTCGTTCGATAGATCGAAGTGTTCCCCTGGGCACGTCACCAGTGTGTTGCGGAACAACAACCATAATCACCCAGGTTCCTCTATTGACACGATAAACCCGATGTGAGCCCTTCTGCCTCACAAAGACACCTCCGTGTCCTTCAATCCTCTTGTTGACCTCACGCACGCGCACGAGGCCGATAATGACGGCGCGACGATGCATCACCACATCCCATCGAAAAAGCGTGAATCCATCTCGGGTTTCGCTTTCAGTGGAGGACTACCTAGCGGTCCACGTCCTTGCCGGCGATATCGCCCGTCGTTTCATACTCGGACAACTGAGCGATGCGTCGAACGTGCCTTTCGTCGCCCGGGAACGGCTCGGCAATGAAGGCGTCGATGAAACTCACCGCTTCGTCGATCGTGTGTTGGCGTGCGCCAATGGAGATGACGTTGGCGTTGTTGTGTTCACGCGCGAGCGTTGCCGTGTCCATGTTCCAGACCAAAGCGGCCCGGATGCCCGAAACCTTGTTGGCGGCCATTTGTTCGCCGTTACCTGAGCCGCCAAAAACCACGCCGAGCGCCTCAATGCCAGCCGACTGATCTCGCGCGACACCTAGGCCGGCGTTGATGCAAAAGGCCGGATAGTCGTCGAGGGCATCGAACTCTTGAGGTCCGTGATCAATCACCTCATGACCGGATTTACGCAGGTGTGCCTGCAGTGTCTGGCTAAATTCGAGGCCGGCGTGGTCGGTGGCGATGTGAATGCGCATGGGTTAATTTTAGGCAATCATCACCGTTGGCCGGTGCACGTCAATGGTCGCGCAACAGCGTGCCCGCGCCCTGAGCGTGCGCAGTAATGGCCGTCTCGCGTAGGGCATGCCATAACAAGACGGAATTGATGCCGAGTATCGGAATGCCAAGTTGCGGTTCAAGTTTTTCGGTGAGCGCCAGCACACTCATGTTCGTCCCGCACTGCACAACAGCGTCGAGGCGATTTTCTGGCGTGGCTAAGTAATGCGTTATGGCTTTCTCTTTAGCCCACTCGGGCAAGTGAGCAATGTGGACCGTGTTGGAGCACGAAAGTCCCACACTTGCCACCACCTCAAAACCCAGTTCCTCAAACATGCGCGTGGCACTGCGATTACCGCTGTCGCCAAAAGGAGTGAGCAGGCCAATTCTCTTTGCCCCCACAGCGCGCAGCGCAGATTGTGCCGCATCGTGCCAGACAGACATCGACAAACCGGCGTGGTCCTCGACAGCGGGAATTGGTTCGCGAATCTTGTCAAGGCCAGAGATCACGTGCTCCAGACTCATCCCCAAGATCATGTAGTGCGGCTCCGCCAACAGCGCGACATCGACCGCTGAGTTTAAGCCCGCAACGAACGCTCGCCCGTACTCGGCAATCTCCTCGTCGGTGGCCACCGCTGGTCGCGGTGTCAGCACGGGCGACGCATGAATGCCAATGCCCCCGAGGCTCTCGGGGGCATTGTTGTGCAAGAGAATCGTCCACAGATCGTGTTCCATGGTGGTGTTGGTTGCGGGCGCGAGAAGTGCGAACTTGCGCCGGTAGCTGAGCTGATTCGGCAGACCAGGGTTCGACTCAATCTCGCCAAAGTTGGAAGCGGGCTCGCCGTTGTAAACCACTCCCGGCGCAACGATGGCCGGAATCGGTGGCGCATCAACGTTCGGCAAAACGATGGTCCGACCCGACAAGGCTCCGGTCCCGGCGCCCGAAACAGAAGAAGTCATGCGTTTCCCATTCCAGGGATGAACGTCACGACGGATTCGTGTGGCGTGGCTTCGAACCTCATGTTCAAACTCTAGTGGTGTAAACACCCCCCAAACAGAACCCGCGCGAAAAGGCGAATAGGGTTATCTCACGGTCACATGTGGACTGACTACTACCCCAGCAAATGGAGAATCGTGCCCGGAGAGAACCTGACCCGCGTCGAAGCACAGGAGCGGGCGAGCCACATTTTTGTGGAGAGTTACTCCATTGATCTCGATGTCACACAGGGACCAGACACGTTCCGCTCGCGAACGACGGTTTCGTTCTTGGCACGCGACGGATCCGAGACATTCATCGATGCCATCACGAGCACAGTTCACCGCATCACACTCAACGGCGTCGACCTGCCGTTGACCGCGGCCGATGGCGTGCGGATTGCGCTGAGCGGCTTGGCTGAAACAAACGTGCTCGAGGTTGATGCCGACTTCGCCTACACAAACACGGGTGAGGGCTTGCATCGTTTTGTCGACCCCGTTGACAACGAGGTCTACCTGTACACGCAGTTCGAAGTGCCCGACTCACGACGAGTTTTTGCCGTGTTTGAGCAGCCCGACCTGAAAGCCACCTTCCAGTTCACCGTGACCGCGCCCGCAGCCTGGCACGTGGTAAGCAACATGAGCACGCCCACTCCCACACCCACACCCGGATCCGAGGGGGCGGCCACGTGGGTGTTCGCTCCCACGCCGCGCATCTCGTCGTACATCACCGCTCTCGTGGCAGGCCCCTACGTTGTTGAACGCAGCGAGCTCACCAGCTCAAGCGGTCGCGTGATTCCGCTCGGTGTGTACTGCCGCGCATCCCTCGCCGAATACCTTGACGCCGACTACATCTTTGAGAAAACGCGCCAGGGCTTTGAGTTCTTCGAAGACAAGTTCGGCGTGCCGTATCCGTTCGAGAAGTACGACCAGCTCTTTGTTCCCGAATTCAACGCGGGCGCCATGGAAAACGCCGGCTGTGTCACGTTCACCGAGGCATATGTCTTCCGCAGCAAAGTCACCAACGCGATGCGCGAACGTCGCGTGGTGACAATCCTGCACGAGCTCGCGCACATGTGGTTTGGTGACCTCGTGACGATGCGCTGGTGGAACGACCTCTGGCTCAACGAGTCGTTTGCTGAGTATGCCTCCACGCTCGCCACCGCCGAAGCCACCGAGTGGCACGAAGCATGGACCACGTTCGCTGCGATGGAGAAGAGTTGGGCGTATCGCCAAGACCAGCTGCCGTCGACGCACCCCATCGTGGCCGACATCCGCGACCTCGACGATGTTCAGGTGAACTTTGATGGCATCACCTATGCCAAGGGCGGCTCGGTTCTCAAACAGCTCGGCGCGTGGGTGGGGCAAGACCAGTTCTTGGCCGGCGTTTCCAACTACTTTAAAAAGCACGCGTGGGGCAACACCGAACTGCGCGACCTCATGGTGGAGCTCGAAGCCACCAGCGGTCGCGATCTGAGTGAGTGGTCGAAAGTGTGGCTGGAGACGGCCGGAGTCAATACGCTGCGCACTCACGTCACCTGTGCAGCAGACGGCACCATCGAGTCGTTCGCCATCGAACAGACGGCGCCAACCGAGTGGCCCACCATTCGCCCGCACCGCATGGCCATTGGCTTCTACGACCTAGACGGTAACTCCGTAAAGCGCACTCATCGCGTTGAGCTCGACGTGGACGGCACCCGCACCGAGGTGCCCGAGCTCGTGGGCCTCAAGCGCCCGGGGCTCATTCTGCTCAATGACGATGACCTGGCCTATGCAAAGATTCGCCTCGATGCCGACTCCATCGCCTTTGCGCTCGCCAACCTGGCGCGCATCGCCGATCCGCTGGCTCGCTCACTCGTGTGGGGCGCCATCTGGGATGCCACGCGTGACGCCGAACTACCCGCTCGCCAGTTCCTCGACCTCGTTGCGGGAAACATTGCGGCCGAAACCGAGTCCACCACGGTGCGCACCACGCTCGCGCAGTTTGCCACGGCACTCACGGCGTACACCTCGCCCACCACCCGCGCCGAGCGCATTCGCGAAGCGGGCGACCTCATGTGGTCTTTGGCCCAGTCGGCCGAGGCCGGCAGCGACAACCAGTTCCAGTTTGTGAAGGCGTTCTCTGCTCTGTCCCGAACCGAAGACCAGCTCAATACTGTTGCCGCTCTGCGCGGAGGCCACATCACGCTGGAAGGTCTCGACATCGACACCGACCTCGGCTGGGACCTCCTCATTGCGCTGGTTGCGGGTGGTCGGGCCAACGAGGATGACGTCGATGCGTACCTGGCCGAAGACAACACGGCCACCGGCCAGCAGTCGGCTGCTCACGCGCGAGCCGCGGTGCCTACCCTGGCAGGCAAGCAGCAAGCGTGGGATTCGGTTTTCGTTGACGACTCTGCGTCAAACCTGATTATCCGCAACACTGGCCTCGGATTCCTGCGTGCCGCAGACACCGCGCTGCTGGCAAACTTTGTACCTCAGTACTTCGCGTCGCTGATGCGCATCTGGAAGGACCGGTCGTTCCAGATCGCCGAGACGCTCGTGGTGGACTTCTACCCGGCCGCCCTCGCCAACAAAGAACTGCAAGCGGCCTCGCAGACCTGGCTGGCTGCCAATCCGGACGAACCAGCACTGCGCCGTCTTGTGGTGGAGAACCTCGCCGGAGTGGATCGAGCGCTGGCCGCCCAAGCCCGGGATGCCGCGGAAGACTAGATCATGAACGACCTGTTGACGAAGCTGTGGCCCGCGATTGAGCCGTTCGCACCGCTCATCTCTGCCGTGTGCATTGCGGCCGTGGCCGTCGGTGTTCGTTTTGCCCTCGTGGCCATCAACCGCCTGGTCGTGCGTCGCATCGTGACGGATGCTCGCAAGAAAGCCACCTCGTCGGATCCCGTGATCGTGGCGCAGAAGATTCCCTCGAATCCGCGCATCGTGCAACGCACGCGCACCATGGGCACTGTCCTCGACAATCTGGTCACGTGGACGGTTGCGGTCGTTGCGCTGATTATCATCCTGCAGACACTCGGCCTACCTGTAGCCGCGGTGCTCGCCTCCGCGGGAATCGTGGGTGCTGCGCTGGCGTTCGGCGCACAGAGCATTATCAAGGATGTGCTCAGCGGATTTCTCATGGTGTTAGAAGACCAGTTGGGCGTGGGCGACAAGGTTGACCTCGGGTTAGCCACGGGCACCGTTGAAGCGGTGGGCGTGCGCATCACCACCCTGCGCGACGAAAACGGCGTGATGTGGTTCGTGCGCAACGGCGAAATTCTGCGGGTGGGTAACTTCTCTTACGAAGCCACCAAGGGCGCGCCCCGGCGGGCAACCCCGGCTCGCACATCCCCAAAGAAACCGAAACCCGATCGCTCCCGCGCGCTGTGAGTGAATCGTCGTTTTTTAGCGAGGTGGGCGGATACGCCACCTTTGAAAAACTCACGCACGAGTTTTACCGCGGTGTGGCCGACGACCCGGTGCTGCGGCCCATGTACCCCGAGGAGGATCTCGAACCCGCCCGCCTCAGGCTTCAGCTCTTCCTCGAGCAGTACTGGGGCGGTCCCACCGAGTACTCGGATACCCGGGGTCACCCTCGCCTGCGAATGAGACACATGCCTTTTCACATCAACGCCGAAGCTCGCGAGCGCTGGCTCGTGCACATGACCGCCGCCATCGCGTCGCTCGACCTCGCTCCCCTGCACGAAGAAGCCATGCTCGATTACGTAGATCGCGCCGCGCACGCCATGACCAATCAGCCCGACTAGTCGCGTCTTCTCTACCGTCGTGTGAGGCGGCGAAAGTACGGCCGCAACAGGACGCGCGCTAGTGCGGGTCGACGAAGAACCCACATCCCTAATCGCAACTTGAGAGACGGGCTTGTGGCCACACTCATCAGGTCGGAGAAACTCGCGGCCAGTTCGCGCGCGGCAACAGAATCTCGAAGAGAGAGTGCCGCCGAATAGTCGAGCAAAATGCTGTGTCGATACCGGGGAAGTACAGTGTCGCGCACCCAATACCTGCGCGTCCACGGATCATCGGGGAATGCCTTCGCAATGAGGTGTGCGTAGCGCACCCGACTCCGCCAATAACTCGCCGACCGGCTACTTCCGCTGCTGTGTGTGCGATACAGGGTCAGCGACTCCCCCACATAGACAGGTGCCCAAGCCGCTTGAAATGCTCGCAGGTAAAAGTCGTCGTCTTCGAATCCCTGGAGGTCAGGATTGAATCCGCCGAGATCAAGGAACGCCTGACGACGAAACAACATACAACTGGGCAGTGCAAAGACGTCCTGACGAATGATCTCGAGCACGCTCGTCTTAGGGTGCGCGTTGCCCAATCGATTGTTGAAGTGGGTCGATACCACCGAGTCGTTTTCGTCGATGAGGGTGAAGTCAGAGTAGGCCAATTGAGCCCCCGGATGAATCTCGAGCTCTCGCGCCAGCAACTCGATGTGCTGCGGTGCCCAGATGTCGTCCTGATCGATGAGGGCAATGAGATCCCCGGTCGCGGCCTTCACCCCCCGATTTCGCGCAGCCGACTGCCCGATACCCTCACCTGTCACAACGACGAGAGGCGTGATCATGGTGTCCGCGAGGGTCTTGATCACTGCCAGTGAATCATCATCGCAACCGTCATCGACCACCACAATTTCTGTCACACCCCATGTTTGTGTGTCGATGCTGCGCAGGCACTCGGCCACATACCTCTCGCCGTTCTTGATTGGCACAACAACGGATATCGTGGGGCGCGCTGATTCCTTGGGTTTGTTTCTGGTCGCGGGCATGCTCGTGTTATCTGCTTTCATTTGTCGTCTCCCCCACATCGCCGTAACCCGAGACGTGACTCTCGAATGAGGTCAATCTCATGGGTCATCTGGCTTGACTCATCGAGACACGACTGCAGGCACGCCGCATACAGCTTGCGTGCGTCTGCCGTTTCTCCCTTGCGCTCACAGACGTTGGCCATCATGAAGAGAGCGTCTTGGCCCGCGATGCGCTCCTCGGGATGTTCTGAGAGCACGAGGGTCGAAGCCGACCTGCGCCCCGCCGACAACAACCTGCCAATCGACGATTCGTGTCCGTGAGCAACAGCTTCGACGAGTGTTCTCGCCACAAGGTAGCCGGGAGCACGTCCCGTTGCATCGTGACTCAGGGCTTCGCGCTCGGCTTCTTGTGGAGCAAATCTCGCCAGAGCCACGAGCCGCGCAACACGTGCTTGTTCGACCATATTGACGAGTGCGAGGAACTGAATACCCCCCGCGGCGAACCATGCTTCGCCAGCCGAAATCGACTCCGCAAAGTGCTCCGACGCACTGCGGGGGTCTTGATCACCCAGAAGTGAGAGCATGCCGAGGTTGTAGCAAAGGCCAGCAATCAGCGGAAACAATGAGCTTGTCAGGGAAGGTTTTCCCTGGGCAAGGATACGGGCGATATCGAAGCCGTCAAACCGAAGTTTCATGTCAACGAGAAGTGCATCGGCCACGGGCCGGGCACGAGGAAAATCGCCTTGAGCGACAAAGGAATCGAGCAATCGACTTGCCAGCCCGATGCGCAACGGCGTGCCCGGCGCGGTCGACAGGATGGTTCGCTCGTACCAGTCGTCCATGGCGACTCGAGACACGTCCCGTATTGCAAACCCTGCGAGGGCAGCCGACGTGTGGGCCATCGCGACGATGAGTCGCTCAGCGCTCTCTCGAACCTCGCAGTATGCGAAGCCCGCGCGCTCGGCAAGCAGCTGAAGACCTGCAGCACTCGCGACAAGAACATGGAATCCGGGACTCAGGGCCCCCATCAGCTCAGGTTCGGGGGCACTCGGGTTTACGCAGGAACGATCGGGAGTCGTCATCACGAGCACAGCAGCCTCGGGCAACTGCTCCCGGATGGTCGAGAGAAATTCGAGCGGATTCGGAATGTGTTCGATGACCTCGCTGGAAAAAACGTAATCCGGAGGGTCCGTGAATTTACTCTCACGCGTAAACGGTTCGTTCCGAATGTCGACGCCGAGCGTGGCGACGCCAGCTTCCGCTAGGGGTGACGGCTCGTAACCGTAGGCACGCCAGCCATAGAGCCCTTGGGCAAGGTAAAGCGAGAACCCATAACCACAGCCGATGTCTACGAACGATGAACCCGATGACGTGTCAACGCTCGAGATGAGGGAGGCAATCGTGTCAATTCCGGCGCCCACCTCGACATAGATATCGACCTGCTCTTGGCTCTCCGCGAAGGGAATGGGTTCGTCAACGATGTCGAGCGAGAGGCAGACGGGACACTCCACGGGAGCAATTTTGAGGCCCGCAGCCGTCTTCAGTGCGAGAACTTGGCGTCCGGAGCCCTCAAATCCGCACAGGCGACAGATGACGGGCTGAGCGACTTGCTTCCATTTCAGCTGATGCACACAGTACCTCTTCGAAAAATTGCAAAAACCTTCGCGCTTTTCAACCTATCGCAGTAAAACGTGTCCTCTGGGCGTACTGAAACGCGTCCAGTTTGCGGCGCGACTCACGCTCGCGCCTGCGGTTTCGGGTGACGACCCCGAATCCGCAGTGAGGAAGCCCAGTCCGAAGGCGGCAAACGCCACGCCCGCTGGAATTTCGATTCCTGAGGGTTGGCGCAGTCGCGACCACACCTCGGCGCGAACTCGCGCCACAATTAGCGTGCCGTTGCCCGAGACGCTGGCCACCTCGGCAATGCCCTCGCGGGCGATAGCTTCGAGTTCGCCTTCGGAAATCGTGCCAGCAGGCACCCACCCCCCGGACGGCGGTGCCACGCCAGACCAGCTGACTCCGGGAACAGCAGGCGGCAGGGGAAGGGTCAATTCAGCGTGCGCAAGGCGATCGGACAGGTCCCGAACCAGGATCACCCGGTCGAGGCTGGAGGGCATCGCCAACTCAAAGATGCGCACGCCCAACACGATGGGCGTGGTGTCGAGCAGAGACGCACGCGTGAGAACCGCAACCGAGACAACAAGCGCGTTACCGTGGGCGCTCAAGCGCACGTGTTCACAACCCAAAGTTGCCGCCCGTGACACGAAGGTTGTCAGGTCCGCGAGGTCGAGCGCGGAAGCGAGTGCGAGTTCATCATCCATTGCTACCTAAACTAGCGAGAGAATCGTGTCCAACGGCGAGAGGAGCATCGTGCACGACAGTGTTGCCGCAATGCTTCAGGCTCTTACCCTGCGCCCAGAACCCGGTGCCGCCGATACCTTCTTGGGGACGAGCATCAAGATGCCCCATGAGCGTGTCTTCGGTGGTCAGGTGGTGGCGCAGACGCTGATTGCAGCCAGCGCCACCGTGCCCTCGGATCGTCCGGTTCATTCCATGCACGGCTACTTCCTGCGGCCCGGTGACGACACGCAACCCATTGAGTACGGCGTGGATCGCATTCACGATGGGCGTTCGTTCAGCACGCGACGCACCCAGGGGATTCAAAAAGGTGTTCCGATTTTCTCCATGATCGCGTCGTTTCAGGAGGTCGTGCCCGGCCTTGACCACGCCGAACAGATGCCCACGGGCATTCCGGAGCCGGAGTCACTACCCGCACCCGCGGAGCTCTTCGCCGAACTCAATCACCCGCAGGCCACGTACTGGGCCGCGCAACGGCCGTTTGACATCAGATACGTCAATGGCCCCATCTACCTTGATGTCACCGGACCGCATGTGGCCCACCAGGCCGTATGGATGCGGTGCTTCGATCGCCTCCCCGACGACGCAAGCCTGCATCGGGCTGCACTCGCCTATGCGAGCGACTACAGCATTCTGGAGTCCATCTACCGGCGCCACGGCGTTCCGTGGGCCACCAAGGGCCTCAGTGCTGCCAGCCTCGACCACGCCATGTGGTTTCACCGCGACGGACGCGCAGATGAATGGGTGCTCTACGTGCAGGAGTCGCCGAGCGCACAGGGCGGTCGCGGGTTATGTCTCGGTCGCATGTATGCGCGCGACGGCACCCTCCTCGCCAGCGTGGCGCAAGAGGGCATGGTTCGCGTTCCGAACTGACCCACCTTGCTCGCCCAAGAAAACGGGCTGAACTAGCCCTCGCCCGAACCCCGAGCTTCAGCGATGAGTCGTGACACGTGGTAGTCAACGAGGTTGTCGTAAACGCCGTTGACCTCGGGAATGTCTGACGTGGGGAGGTGACGACCCGCGTGCCAGACCGACACCCCAAGAATCGACCAACCGATGCTCGCCATCACCTGTTGCTCGTGCAAATCGGTGAGCAACTGGGCCTTGGGTACCAGCCCCCGCACGAGGGGCGTATCGGAAACCTGGCCCAGTCGCACATCGCGAATGAGCACGAACAACCGTGCGAGGTTGAGCTCGCCCCATTCGGTCATTTCGGTGCGGTACTTCTCATTCACAAATTCGGTCACGTCCAACGAAGCCGTGGGGTAGTTGAGCACCGCGCCCCAACCACTCCTGCGCTGCGTCCACGCAATGGATGCGCGGATCCAGCTCTCGAGGCGCGCTACCGGCGTGCGCTCGACCAGCGACACGTTCTGCCAGAGTTCTTCCACGTACATGGCATACGCAATGACCGTCGCTTCCGCCAGAAGTTCGTCGCGGCTTCCAAAGTGGTGATTGATCAGCGAGTACGAAACGTCGAGCGCTTCGCAGACCAATTTCACGTTGAACGTGGCAGGCCCCACGCGGCTCACGTCGTCAATCGTGGTGAACAGCACCTTGTCGCGCATCGGGGGCTCGGGGTTCACCCCAAACTGCAGCCAGAAGTTTGCGTCGAGAACTCGAGTGACGGGCACCTGCATATCCACAGCGTGCAAGCGTTCACGAGGTGTGTGACGTGCCATTGACATTCTCACTTTCCGCGAGTGGAAGGGGGCTTTACCCCTATCATAAGCAGACGCACCGTCGTGGCAGCTAAACCACCGGGCTAGCGGTCGCGAAAGACCAGCGGAGCATCCACAATATTCTCGATGACAGCTCGTTCGGCGTCGGTGATGCGCCGTGGCTTTTCTTCGGTCGCATCAATCACCACGATGGTGGTCAAAGCGCGGGCGAAAAGCACGCGAGGCACCACGCCCACCGGCGAGAAAACCTCGTAGCACACGTCCATGCTGGCGCCACCGAGTGCACCCACCCACATTTCGACATCGAGCGGTTCGCGCAGGTACGGAATGGGGGCCAAGTACTCGGCCTGCTGCCGAGCGATCAGCGTGATGGTACCCGCGTCCGGCCCTCCGCGAAAAATCCGCGTTGCGGGCGCAGTCTCATCAATCTTGTCGACATCCGCGACATCGCCCGCCCAAAAGGCGTAGATGCGCGCCTCCTCGAGCAGACCAAACATCGCCGCGTTGTTGACGTGCCCGTAGGCATCGAGGTCCGACCAGCGCAAGCTAATGGGAATGTGAAGTCTCATGTCGAAAAATCTCGCTTAGTCGCGCGTGAGCTTGCGGTAGCTGCTCCGGTGCGGCAGAGCGGCGTCGGCACCCAGTCGTTCGATCTTGTTCTCTTCATAGGATTCGAAGTTGCCCTCAAACCAATACCAGTTGCCGGGGTTCTCGTCGGTTCCTTCGTAAGCCAGAATGTGCGTGGCGATGCGGTCGAGGAACCAGCGATCGTGTGTGATGACCACAGCGCAACCCGGAAACTCGAGAAGAGCGTTTTCGAGGCTCGACAGGGTCTCCACATCGAGATCGTTTGTGGGCTCATCCAGCAGCAGGAGGTTGCCACCCTGCTTGAGCGTGAGCGCAAGGTTAAGTCGGTTGCGCTCTCCGCCCGAGAGAACCCCTGCGGGCTTCTGCTGATCGGGCCCCTTGAAACCAAATGTCGACACGTAGGCGCGAGAAGGAATCTCCACGTTCCCGACCTGCATGAAGTCGAGACCGTCGCTGACAACCTCCCACAGAGTCTTCTTGGGGTCGATGCCGCCGCGGTTCTGGTCGACGTAAGACACCTTCACGGTCTCACCCAGTTTGACCTCGCCACCATCGGCCGGCTCGAGCCCCACGATCGTCTTGAAGAGTGTGGACTTGCCCACGCCGTTGGGGCCGATGATGCCCACGATGCCGTTTCGAGGAAGCGAAAACGACAGGTTGTCGATGAGCACGCGGTCGCCAAATCCCTTTTTCAAGTTTGTGACCTCGAGCACCTGCTGACCCAAACGAGGTCCGGGCGGAATCTGAATCTCCTCGAAGTCGAGCTTGCGGGTGCGCTCGGCCTCGGCGGCCATTTCCTCGTAGCGCCCCAGACGGGCTTTCGACTTGGTCTGCCGCCCCTTGGCGTTGCTGCGCACCCACTCCAACTCGTCTTCGAGGCGCTTAGCCAACTTGGCGTCTTTCTTGCCCTGAACCTGAAGCCGTTCGGCCTTCTTCTCGAGGTACGTGGAGTAGTTGCCTTCGTAGGGATAAAGGTGACCGCGATCCACCTCGGCAATCCATTCCGCCACGTGATCCAAAAAGTACCGGTCGTGTGTCACGGCAAGCACAGCACCGGGGTACTTCGACAGGTGCTGCTCGAGCCACAGCACGCTTTCGGCGTCGAGGTGGTTGGTGGGCTCGTCGAGAAGCAGCAGGTCGGGCTTCTGCAGGAGCAGTTTGCACAGGGCTACGCGACGACGCTCGCCCCCGGAAAGCACCTTGACGCTGGCGTCACTGGGCGGACAGCGTAGTGCGTCCATGGCCTGCTCCAACTGGGAGTCGAGATCCCATGCGTTGGCCGCATCAATCTCTTCCTGGAGGCTGCCCATTTCGGCCAGAAGTGTGTCGTAGTCGGCATCGGGATTTGCCAACTCAGCGGAGATCTCGTTGAAGCGCGAGATCTTGCCCATGATTTCGCCCACACCCTCTTGCACGTTCTCGAGCACGGACTTGTCGTCGTTCAGCTCGGGTTCCTGCATGAGGATGCCCACGGAGTAACCTGCCGACAGTTTCGCTTCGCCGTTCGACGGGGTGTCGAGTCCGGCCATGATCTTGAGGATGGTCGACTTGCCGGCACCATTGGGCCCGACCACGCCAATCTTGGCTCCCGGGAAAAACGACATCGTGACATCGTCGAGAATCACCTTGTCGCCTACCGCTTTGCGGGCGCGCACCATCGTGTAAATGAACTCAGCCATGAGCTAAGTCTAGAAGCGATTGATGCCCGTCCCGACGAGGCACCCACCGGCCGGCAATACGGGCATGACCGCGATAGCGATTGTCTGAATCGACACGCCGTACTGACCGATGAGGCATTCACCGGCTACCTGTGCAGAAACGAAGACGGTGTCGGAGATGAGACCAATCGCCGTCGAGCCGTCTGTCCATTCAATGCCCGCGGGGTCAAAGCCGGCAGCCTGAAGTCGCTCTGCCGTGGCACCGGGACTGGCCGAAATTCCCTCCAGCAAGAAACCCTGCTCAATCAAGATAACGAGAAGGCGCTGGTTTGCCTGCGCAGATGTGGCATCAACCGCCGGCATAAAATTGGGCTTCGGCCCGGAGGGCGTGGGGCGCACCTCGGGCGCGCTGGTGCTGGGTCCGGTGGTTGCCGTACCGTTTGACGAACCTGATTGACCGGGCACGCCAAGAATCGAACATCCTGCCAACACCGCGGCAACACAGACGAGTGCGATGGCAGTTGCGAATTGCTTCATGGGTTCCTCTTGCGTGGGAAAAGTCTCCGCTCAGTCTAGAGCGAACCGGCCGGGCAACCTGTGAGGATACCGATTTCATGCCCACAGGTTGCCCGGCCGATTGAGTGAGCCGACCCGATCGGCTGGCGATTTACCGGGCTGTTAGGCCGAGACCGCCACCCACTCGTCGCCCACCGAGCCTTCTCCGGTTTCGGGGAAATCAGAACCCGAAGCGTCGGCGCCAGAAGTGAGCGTGCGCGTAAACGTACTGGTTCCCCAAAAGAGGTCGTGCCCGAGGTTGTCGGCCTCAATTTCTACCGTGGTGCCCGAGCGATCGGTGTTCTCCCAGTCGCGGATCTTGAGTCGTCCGGAAACCATGATTCGGTCTCCCTTGACCACCGAACCGGCGGCGTTACTGGCGAGACCTCGAAAACACGAGACGGTGTACCAGTTTGTGTCGGCATCGATCCAACGTTGTTGGGTGCGGTCGTAGCGGCGCTGGCTCGATGCGAGCCGAAACGACGTGATGGCCAGCCCTTCGCTCGTGGTGATGTGCCGAGGCGTGGTGGCCACGAGACCCGTGACCGAAATGGTGTCAGACATTGTTGCTCCCTACTGATGGCTAATGAACGCCCTCAGTGTGGACCGTGAGACAAACGCTGCCATCCGTCTCCCTCGAAGGAGAGGAAACAACCCTCAGCGACCAGCCTGTGGAGGGTTGTCGTGGGAGAGGGCTCCCAAAAAGAGAGAGTGCGCAAACCTACGCGAGATACTGCGCGAATCCCGCCCGGACTTTGGCCACCTTGGGAACAGCTACAGCCAAGCAGTAACCCTGCCCGGGGTTCTTGGCAAAAAAATCTTGGTGGTACTCCTCGGCGTCGTAGAACTCGCCCAGCGGCTCGATTGTGGTGACCACTCCCCCGCCCCAGGTATCTTCGGCACGGGCGCGCGCTTCCTCGAACATCACCCGCTGGGCATCGTCCACAAAGTACATCGCGCTGCGATACTGCGTGCCCACGTCATTGCCCTGACGGTTGAGTTGGCGCGGGTCGTGCATGGTGAAAAACGCGTCAAGAATCACGTCGGCCGGAATCACGGTCTCATCGAAAACAACGCGCACCACCTCGGCATGGCCCGTCTGACCGCTGCACACCTGCTCGTACGTGGGGTGGTCAGTGTCGCCCCCGCAGTACCCCGAAACGACATCGGAAACACCGGAAAGCACTCGATACGCGGCGTCGAGGCACCAAAAGCACCCACCACCCAGGACAAAAGACATCATGATGAACCCAAATCTACGCGTATCCAGTGCCACAATATAGTCATGGACGCCCTCGACACATTCACCAGCTGGCTCACCGACAACGCCAACCTCGGACTGGTTGTGGCGGCGAGCATCATTCTCGGCTCACTTCTCATCGCCATCGTGGTGGGCGCGACGCTTTCCTCAATCGCACGCCGCCGCCGAAAAGACGCCATCGAGAATGAGCTCAACAGCCTCGCACCGGCCGTCATGAACGTGGGCATCGATGCGTCGCTCTATGCCAGCCTGAGTCCGGAGGGCAAGCAACTGGCCGATCGCGCAGCCATCGGCATCGACATGCGGGTTCGCTTGCTCAACCGCGAGGGCGCCGCGGAGGCCGCCGACTGGCTGAGCGGGCGCTTCACCGCCCTTCGCAACGCGTCGAGCCTCGAGCGCGGCGACACCGGTCGCATCCTCGACCAGATTCGCGAAGCTTTCCTCACCTGGGCATACGAACCCAAGGACGGAATTCGCGCATTCCGCCGCGATGACCTCGAACACCAGCGAAACCGCTAACAGCCGTGCCCCTCGAACTCTCAGAAGAGAGTTTTGACGAACTCGTCACGGAGGAGCTCGATGCCCTCGCCGACGAAATCGTTGCGCACCTCGACAACGTGATTTTCGTCGTTGACGACATCTCGCCAGACAACGACATGGGCCTGCTGGGTCTCTACGACGGTGTCTCGCTCACCGAACGCTCACAGTACGGATTTGGCGAGCTACCAGATCGCATCGTGCTCTACCGGCTGGCGCTGCTCGATGCGTGCGCCACCATGGACGAGCTACGCGAGCAGGTGCACATCACGCTCGTGCACGAAATCGCGCACTACTACGGGCTCTCCGACGAAGAACTGGACAGGCTCGGCTGGGCTTAGAACGAAGCGGCGAGCACGTGGTCAATGAACGCCACCCAATGCTCGTTGTCCACGGGATCCTCAGCGATCTCGTCAAGAACGCGCCCCAGCGTATAGGCCTGAACAAAGACGGCAACGACGTGCGGCGGGAAGTCGGAACGAAACCACCCTTTCGCTTGAGACTCGCGAACCAAGTCGGCGAGCGCATCGGTGAGACGTTGTTGCTCAACCGCGAGGCGCAGGCGAAAACGCTCGTTGCCACCGGCGAGCCCAATGGCCCGGATGCGCTCGAGACGAAGACTGGCGAGTTCCGGCGACTGCGTGCGCCGAGTAATCTCACCCATTCGCTTGAGCATTTCGTCGCGGCTGGTCGACGTGGCAATGACCTCGGCAATTGACGCGCTGGAGGCATCAACGAAGGCCGCGAAGCGACGCAGGTAGGCCATCTCGAGGAGGTCACTGAAGTCTTCGAAGTGGTGGTACAGCGAACCCTTAGAAATCCCGCTGACAGCCAACACCTCGTCGACATTGATGGAATCAGGCGTCTTCTCATCGAGCAGACTGGTCATGGTGTCAATGAGTCGTTCGCGCGTGGGATGAGGAGTAGTCCGTGCCATGTGTGAAGTCTAGAACCTGAGAGTAAAAGCCGTCTTCGCGGGGTAGCGTAAAGGCATGGGTGTGCGCATAGAAAAAATTGACCTTCCGGGCGTGGGAATCCGGCACGACATGGTCACCAAACACGGGCGGCACGTGGGTGTTCTCAACTATCGCGACGGACGCCGAGAGCTGGCCTTCTACGATCCGGCGGACCCCGACACCGTGCTGGA
This sequence comes from uncultured Microbacteriaceae bacterium, assembly GCA_903915075.1. Taxonomy (GTDB): domain Bacteria; phylum Actinomycetota; class Actinomycetes; order Actinomycetales; family Microbacteriaceae; genus UBA963. The sequence goes on along the minus strand of CAIWRM010000101.1, from coordinate 15,612 downwards.
CTGCATCGAGCTTGACGACGATGAATCGGATGCCCTCTCCGACCTTCTGGGCCACACAGCACTTCTCAGCCAAATCACCGACTTCGGCTCCGGGGCTCTCGGCCTTTATACCGATCAATTGATTCTGCCCACGGACTCGAGGTACCTAGACCTGACGCTTGGCGACACTCAGGCGCGCACAAAGACGGGGGTGTCGATTGTGGCCATCCTGCGCGGCGACAAAGTGATTCCCTCTCCCGAAGCTTCAGAGGTCCTCCGCTTGGACGACGTCTTCGTTGCCGTGGGAACACGCGCCGGCCTCGACAAGCTCGAGGCCCTGCTCGCACACACCGCGGTCTAGATAACCGCCGCCAGACCATGCCTGAGATAACAATCATCCTCATCGAGGTGGGCGCCCTTCTGCTTGCGATGAGCCTTGCCAGTCGACTGGCAAACCGGCTGGGGCAGTCACCCATCCCGTTTTACATGACCATCGGGCTGCTTTTTGGCGTGGGCGGTTTCTTGTCGTTAGAGGCGAGCATGCCCTTCCTCAAGACGGGTTCCGAGATTGGCGTGGTCTTGTTGCTCCTGATGCTCGGACTCGAATTCTCGCCGCGAGAACTCGTGGGCAGCCTCAAGTCTTCGGCGCGCGTCGGGGTGTGGGATGCCCTGTTGAACGCCGTTCCGGGGGCGGCCTTCGGACTCATCATGGGGTGGGGGCCTCTGGGGGCACTCGTCATGGCGGGAGTAACCTGGGTTTCCTCGTCGGGCGTCATATCGAAGGTGCTCACCGACCTGGGGCGACTCAGTAACCGTGAAACACCCACCGTGTTGGGCGTGCTCGTGATCGAAGACCTGGCCATGGCCTTCTACCTGCCCATCCTCTCCGCGGTCGTGATTGGCGCGAGCGTCGCACAGGGCGCTATCACCGTGGCAATCGCCGTGGGCTCCGTGTTCTTGGTGCTCCTCATCGCCCTGCGATTTGGCAAGCGCATTTCCCGATTCTTTTCGTCTACCCACATCGAATCGCTGGTCATTGGCGTCTTAGGTTTGGCAATGCTGGTTGCCGGCCTCGCTGCAATGGTTCAGGTGTCGAGCGCCGTCGGCGCCTTCCTCGTGGGAATCGCGATCTCCGGTGAGGTGGCCAAGATGGCGCAGAAATACCTTCGACCCGTTCGTGACCTCTTTGCCGCATTCTTTTTTCTGGTTTTTGGCCTCACCACGAATTCCACCGATATCCCCGGCGCGCTGCTCCCCGCCGCCATCCTTGCGGTGGTGACCATCGGAACAAAGATTCTCACGGGTTACCTCGGTGCGCGACGCGCTGGCATCGGACGCGCGGGACGATGGCGCGCCGGCATTGCGCTGACACCCCGCGGCGAGTTCTCCATCATCATCGCGGGGCTGGCTGTTTCGGCGGGATTAGAACCCGCCATCGCACCAGTCGCTGCCACCTACATGCTGATCACTGTGGTGATGGGGCCCCTCCTGGCTCGCCTCTCCGACACGCAGGCCTTCAAACGGCGTTTTCGCTCGACGATTACCCAGCCGGTGCCGCTGCCACCCGCACGTTGAGGGCTCCGGGATTAACCGCGATGCGCAGTGACGTGACCTGACCAAAGAAGTCGCCGTCGAGCTGAACGTTCTGCGGGCGTGGGATGTCAACATCGAGCATTCGCCCCTGCGCATAGCGTGCGGTCTTGATCGCGGGCATTGACGCCACGAGGGTATCGATGCCGGGCGTCTGGCTCAGAACGCTCATCACCATGATGTGTGACCAAATGCGTGTCCACCCCCCGAACGTGCGCGGGTTCATCACGACGAAGTCGAGCAAGCCGTCGTCAAACCTGGCCTGGGGAAAGAGTGCCACATTGCCGGTGGAGAGACCGCAATTGCCAATGATGGCGGTGTGGGCGCGAATGGTTCTCCGGCGATTTCCGTCGATGCAGAACTTCAGCTCTTGCTGATTGTTCTGCCACACCGATCGCACGACGGGTCGCACATAGGCCAACCAGCCAAACCGGCGCTTAGTTTTGGGGTCCGCGTGGGCCGCCATGTCGGCATCGAAACCAATTCCCGCCATCACCAGGAACCGGGCGTGACGATGCTGGGAGCCATTCCAGAGGTCAGCCTCGGCCACGTCGATGGCCACGGTCTGACCAGACAGTGCGGTAAGAACCGCACGTCGATGATCAATCAGTGGGATGCCCAGATTCCGGGCGAACAGATTGCCGGTTCCCGCGGGCAACACCGCGAGGGGAATCTGCGTGTCGGCTAACACCTCTGCCGTTCGGCGAACAGTTCCATCACCGCCCACCACGATGAGCACATCCGGATTCGTGGCGATGGCACGCCGGATGACATCCTCACCACGGTCGTGAGAACTGGTCTCAAACCAGCGCGCGTGCTCCCTGCCGAGCTTCTTTTCTTCCGCCCGCAGGTGACGCCGATACACCTCAACGAGAGGGGCGCCGGGCTTGTAAACAACGGCCGCCCGCGGCGGTTGAGGTGAGATGCCTATTTCCATTCCCAGTTTGACGATGCGTCGCACGAGATGAACTTGAGGCAGAGCGTGGGTATGCCAATCGCGTAACCATTGTTCTCCGACACCGACGTGTCGTCGCCCCACGTGTTGGTGCCAATCACCTCGCCCCGCGAATTGAGAAGCGGGCCACCCGAGTTGCCTTGGTTAATGGCGGCATCGGTGACAATGATGCTGATGTCGGGGAAGAAGTTGCTGACGTTTCCAAACGTATAGGTGCCGGGAAGGATGGCGTCGAAGAACTGCGAGTACGGGCTGCCTGCGGCCATCACCCAATCGCCAACGACGGGGGCCTCAGTGGCGGGCTGGAGAGTTGCCACCGGCTCCGCGGTCATGAGAAGTGCAAGATCGGCCCAGACCTCAGAGGTCTCGTCGTAGAAGCTCGCATCAAAGTCGAAAAGAAAGGCGTCCACCTCGGTAGCGCCCTCAAGGGTCTGAATGGTGATGGGCACGTCTGTGTCGACGCACTCCTCGATAACGTGCCAGTTGGTCACGATTTCGAAGGGGTAGTCGTCGTCGGAGGTAGAACTCTCATCGTCGGCAAGATCTATGCCCCACCCGGAGCCCGACGAACTACCGCAGTACACCGTGACAACTGCGGCGTCGGCCAGCTCAACCACAGCGGCCACGTCGACGTTCGTGCCCGACTGCTGCTGGGGGGTTGAGCCTCCGCCCAGGTCTACTCCGCCCGAGCTACCCAGAGCGACCACGACGGCCACCAACAAAGCGACCAAGGCAATGACGAATCCGGCAATTGCTAAACCCGAGGGCGAACGCTTGGGCGGAACGGCCGCTGTGACTAAGTCAGATTCGTTAATGATGTAGGACACGATTGCCCCTCCCGGATGTGTTCGTACCCCTCACCGTACTGCCTGCCTCGCTGAGGTTGCCATCGAAAGGGAAAGACGTGACAGAGGCGGCGATGGGCGACTGCTAGCCTGTCCGCATGCCTATCATCACAATTTCCATGGTCGAGGGCCGAACGCCCGCCCAAATCCGCGCCATGATTCAAGCCGTCAGTGACGCTGCCGTGAACACTCTTGACGCGCCACTCAACACCATCAACATCGTCGTCAACGAGATTGCGCCGAGCCACTGGGGTGCAGGCGATGCCACCGTTGCGGAGCTGCAAGCCGGAAGCTAACCCGGCGAATCGTGGCCACCACAGCGGAGAAATCCAGCCTCCAGCACCTGCCCATCACCCTGTTCACCACGGTGATGGGATTGGGCGGCCTCACCACCGCAACAGAGAGCGTAGAAAGGCACTTCGGCGTGCCAGGTTATGCGTCAATCGCCCTTCTCGTTCTCACCTCAGCGGTGTGGCTGACGCTCACCGCCGCCTACCTCACCAAGTGGATTCGGTATCCCGGGGCCGTTCGCGACGAACTGAACAACCCCATCCGCTTGAGTTTTTTTCCTGCGATTTCTGTGGGACTCCTGCTCATTACGACCTCGCTTTTGCCCTATGTGCCGGCGGTCACTCACGTGCTCTGGTGGATTGCCGTTGCGGCGCAGCTCGTCTTTACGCTGCTGATCTTGAACAGATGGATTCACACGGAACGCTTTACGGTCGAGCACAATTCGCCCGCATGGTTTATCCCCATTCTGGCAAACCTGCTCGTTCCCATTTCGGGCGCCCCGCTCGGTTACGTCGAAGTCTCGTACTTCTTTTTTGCGATTGGAATCGTTTTTTGGTTGCCCCTCTTGGCAATCAGTTTGAACCGAAGCTTCTTCTTTGCCCCGATTCCACAAAAGTTGATGCCGTCGCTGTTCATTCTTATTGTGCCGCCATCTCTGGGGTTTATCGCGTGGACGGCATTGCACGAGGGAAAACTCGATGACTTCGGCACCGTGTTGTATTTCTTCGGCCTCTTTATGACTCTCATGGTGATCAGTCAGTGGCGCAAGTTTGTGGGCTTGCCCTTTGCTCTCACCTGGTGGGCCTTTAGCTTTCCCATTGCGTCCATCACCCTGGCAACGTTGCTGTACTTCGCACTTTCCGGTCAAGAGTTTTTCCTCTGGCTCGGACTCAGCCTGTACGTGGTGCTCGTGCTCATTGTCGCGACGCTCGTCGTTCGGACCACCGCACTGGCTTTCCGGGGCCAACTTCTTGTGCCGGACAACTAGACCGTTACGCCCACTGTTTCAGTTGCGGGACGCTCCAAGCACAGGGCTACTTGATGAGGCCCTTGGAAACCAGCCACTCCTTGGCAATGACGTTGGCCGAGAGCTTCTCATCCACGCTGCGCACGTTCATGGCAACCAGATCCTCGGCGGTCATGGCTGCCGACACCTTGTCGATGAGGTAGACCACAAAATCGCTGATCTCACCTGACGCGATGGGTACGACGTTCGATGCAAGGAACAAGCCGAGGGGGTCTGTCAGCGTGACGAGCCCCAACTGTTCGATTCGTGGGTCTGCACTGTAGACGTTCGCCATGTCCACGATTCCGGCTACGAGGGAATCCACCGTGGTCTCACCCGTCGCTTGGAATTCCGCGGTGACACCGTAGACCGAGAGCAGCCCCTTGGGGCCGTAGGGGCGTTCCGCAAGCTCCGGGGCGCCGCCCAGTGTGAGTCCCGTGACGTTGGCCAAGTCCGCAATGGATACCAACGAATTCTCGGCGGCAAACTCCTTTGTGACGTTGTAGGAATCCTGATCGGTGGCCGGCGACATGGCCAATGCGGTCAAGCCTGCGGGCAGGGCGGAACCCAGAGCCTTGTAGACGTCGTCGGCTGCCGTCTCGGTGGCGGCTGGATTAAAGAACTGCAACAGGTTTCCCGTGTACTCGGGGAAAAGATCAATTTCGCCAGCTTCCAGGGCGGGCATGTAGACATCGCGCTGTCCCAGGGAGAACTGCCGGTCTACCGTGTAACCCGCATCCTCAAGAATCAGAGCGTAGGCCTCGGCAATAATCTCGTTTGAGTAGTAGGCCTGCGAGCCAATGACGATGGTCTCGATGGTCTCTTCGGCGGGCGGAGCTGCTGAAGTGGCGCATCCGGCCAATCCGACAAGGGCGGTGAGGCTAACGGCTACGGCCGCAAATCGAGCGAGTTTCATGGTTTCTCCAAGTGGTGGGGTGGTTATAACCTATCGCCCGTTCGGCGTTGCAACCAGCCGAGAACCTGGCTTCCCACAACGGTGATCACGATGATGACCAGTGAACTGGCCACCACTTGCGAGTAATTGCGCAGAGCCAAGCCCTGAACAATACCAAAACCCAGACCGCCGAGACCAACCAGCGGAGCGAGCACCACGGTCGAAACGACCTGAATAAAGGCGATGCGAAAGCCACCAATGATCGACGAGGTGGCCAGCGGAAACTCAACGTATCGGATGCGCTGAAAACCCGTCATGCCCTGGGCTTTTGCCGAATCTCGGATGCCCCAGGGGATGGTGGTGACGCCGGCGAAGGTCCCGGCCAGGAGTGGCGGAATGGCAATGGCCGCTAGGGCAACGAGAAGCGAGACATCCCTGAGCTGCACGCCCCACAGAAGCACGAGCGCGAAGAGCAGACCCATCGTGGGAATCGCCCGGGAAATTGACCCGAGACCGATGACAAGAAACTCGCCCTTGCCGGTGTGCCCAATGGCAAGTCCGAGAGGCAGAGCCACGATCGCGGCGATGAGCAAGGCGGCAAGAGTGATGGCGATGTGCTCGAGCAGCAAAAACCACAGGCCGTAGCGCCCGTCCCAGTTGACGGGGTCGGCAAACCAGGCTGCCAGATCGGGAAAGCTAAACACGCTGACCACCTCGCGCGCGCCACGGCGTGAGCGCACGCCCGAGCAACCACAGGCCGCCGTCGAACGCGATGGCGATCACAAAAACTGCCACGAGGCCCGTGACGATTTCTTCGGGAATGCGCCGCTGAAAGCCATCGAGGAAGAGAAAGCCGAGGTTTCGCACGCCCACCACAGCGCCGATGGCCGCCATCGACACGGTGGTTGCCGAAACCACCCGCAGCCCAGAGATGAGTCCGGGAATCGCCATGGGCAGTTCCACATGAATAAACAACTGGAACCGGCTCATTCCCAACGCCGTGGCCGTTGTCTTAGTGGACGGCGGAACCTGAGCGAATGCGTCGCGGGCAGAAAAAAACATGGACGCCACCGCGTAAACAGTGAGCGCAATCACCACGTTCGTGGGGCCAATGAACGACGTGCCGATGAGTGCGGGTAGCGCAACGAACAAGGCGAGCGACGGAATGGCATACACGGCGCTGAGAACGGCCGTTGTGCCCGGAACCCAGCGTGCCCGAACAATCCGCGCCCCCACTATCGCCAAGACCGACCCCAGAACGATCGGAATAATCACAATGCTCAGGTGCGTGAGCGCCAGGCCTGCCACAAAGGACGCGTTAGCGAAAAACCACTCCACTTAGACACCGAGAATCTTGCGCACAAAATCATTGGCCGGTTTCTTTGAGAGCTCCTGAGGTGTGCCCGCCTGCTCAATCGTGCCCTGCTGCGAGAGCACGATGAGTTGGTCGGCGATCTTGAGCGCCTCGCCGCGATCGTGCGTGACAAAGAGAACGGTGAGTTTCAGCTCACGCTGAATTCGCAGGAGTTCGTCTTGCAGTTCTTCGCGCACGATGGGATCCACCGCGCCAAAGGGTTCGTCCATGAGCAGGATGTTCGGCTTGGTTGCCAAAGCTCGTGCCACACCAACGCGTTGTTGCTGTCCGCCAGACAATTGGCTGGGATACCGGTCGAAGGAGGACGATTCGATGCCCACGAGGGTCAGCATCTCGCGCGCGTTTCGCTGCGCCACCTCTCGCGTTTGACCAGCGATTGAGGCGATGAGCGCAACATTGTCTAAAACGGTCTTGTGCGGCAGTAGGCCAATGTCCTGCATCACATAACCGATGGAGCGACGAAGTTGCACAGCATTTTGCGAGGCCACATCCACGCCGTCAATGAGCACTGCGCCCGACGACGGGTTCACCATCTTGTTCACCATGCGCACCGCGGTGGTCTTGCCCGATCCCGACAACCCCATGAGCACGGTGATCGTGCCCGAAGGAACCACAACAGAAAAATCCGCCAGTGCTACGACGTCGCCGTAAGACTTTGACGCGTTGACAAACTCAATCACGCTCTGGCTCAATCACGCTCTGGGCCTGCCGTCCTTAGGCGACGCGAACCTCCACGCCACGCCAGAAAGCCACGTATCCGGCAATCTCTTTGGCGGCATCTTTGGGTTCGCGGTAAACCCAAACGGCGTCTGTGTTGGTGTTGCCCTCTACCGAGAGCGAATAGTAGTTCGCGGTCCCCTTCCACGGGCAGTTCGACGTAGTGGCCGAGTCGACAAGCAGTGTCTGATCAACGCTGTCGAAGGGAAAATACTGGTTTCCCTCAATCTCGATGGTCTTGTCGGACTGTGCAATAACCGCACCATTCCAAGTAGCTACGAACATGATGGCCTCCTCGGCGTCGGTGACGCCTTGAGCTTGCGTCACTTCGAGCATACGGACAATTGTGGCGCGTATGGGCACTCATTTGTTCGACCCTGCTGCTCGCGACACACACGTCAACACGCCTGTCGCCACGGTCGCGACGGCATTGGTTAACTAAACATCTTTGCTACGCTGAGTTGTATTTTCATTTACCTAGGAGAAAACTATGAAAAAGCTTTAGCAATTGCAGGAACGGCAATCATTGCCGGCGTGCTTGCCATGCAGCCCGTGGCCGCCAACGCCGCGTGCGCTAACTTCGCAGTCTGGACGCAAGACGGCGACTCGGGCGAGGTCAAGAAGTGGTCCACCGACGGAACACTGCTCACCACCCTTCAGACCGGAATCACCGCGGGAGACATTGCGGTGTCCAGTGACCTGACCAAGATCCTTGCCTTTGCCAACGGTGGCCTTGACGCTTACAGTTCCACCACGGGCGCATTTGAATCAACCAACGCGATTACCGGTGGCTCACCCACGGGCAGTGGGGCAGCTGCTGGCGTTATTGCCGGTGGAAAAATTCTCACCGACTTTCGAGAGGACGAAGACACAAGCTCGGTCATTGTGTCGATTGACCTCAGCACTTACGTCGGAACCGACTGGGCAGCCCTTGAGAACGCAGACGCCAGCGTGCCCGTCGGCGTTCGCGGAGGTGTCTGGAGTGTCGCAGGCGACGTTCTTCAGCTTCCCGACAACGACATTCTTGTCGTCGCCAACAACTCCACGGTCTACGCCGACGGTGTGATCCTGCTCCGCATCAACAAGACCACGCCCACGCAGATTACTGCCGTGGGTGTCGTTGCGAGTTCGGACGCAATTTGGGGTGCCGCCCGCGGTGGAGACGAAATCTTCTTGGCCTCGGAAACCGGCGACCTTCTCAAGCTGGCGAGCGTTCCGACGGCCACTTCGCTCGACCCTGTTACCACGACGACAGTCGTTACCGGCCAGGGTTCGTTCTGGGGTGCTGCGGGATCCGACGACTCGACTGAGGGCAACGCCGTCTGCCAGGAGGCTCTTGCCGACACGGGTCTCGACCTGACGGCTGCCGGCCTCATTGCGTTCAGCGTGATTGCCGCTGGCGGTATCGCACTTCTGATCCGCCGTCGCGCAGCTCAGGGCTAATCACCCCGCCGCCTGACTCACCAGGATGCGCCTCCCACCTTCGGGTGTGGGGCGCATTCTCGTTGAACGACCACGCCCTACGCCCGCGTTCGCCGAAAAACCTCGTGGGGCGCCGGGGTTGCCAAAATGGTCCAGGACTATATAATGAATTGGAATTTCTTAATAAACATGGAAGGTCGGAAATGAAGATCAAATCTGTCACAACTGGAATAGCCACGTTGGGCCTCACTGCCGCCCTGACTCTTCTAGGTTCGGTGAACCCTGCGCTGGCGGCCACGGTTGATGCCGGCGTTGCTGACTGCAGTGGCGTCGCTGACGAAGAGAGAACGGTCACTGTTGTTGCCGGAGACAGCATTACGTTCAGCACAACGACGTGTTCTCAGGCGTACTGGGATGAATTGACCGGCACCAACCCCTATAACGGTGGCGCGATGGAACAGATCGCTACGGCACTCCCCATTAACTGGACCGCAACAATTCCGGGGGACGCCTACTCGTGCGACGACGTGTTTGAATTCGCTGACGACGCGACCGGAGGCACCACCCTCTTCAACGGTAGGTTCTCTTACTGGACCATCACGTGTGTCGCAGCCACTCCCGATACTCTTCCGAACACAGGTGTGAACCTTGGTGTCATTGGGCTTGCCGCGACAGGACTGCTCACCGCAGGTGGCATCGCACTTATGATCCGTCGTCGCGCAGCTCAGGGCTAACCACCCCGCTGTCTGACTCACCAGGATGCGCCTCCCACCTTCGGGTGTGGGGCGCATCCTCGTTAAACGACCACGCCCTACACTTAAGTCGTTCCACTTGGTGGGGCAACGCCCTCGTAGCTCAGAGGATAGAGCAGGAGCCTTCTAATCTCTTGGTCGCAGGTTCGAGTCCTGCCGAGGGCACGAATCGAGTCCGCACCTCCCGTGCAGGTCGGAGATGAGAGGAAACGCCATGACGAACTCTTTGCTCCCAAAGAATCCGAAGGTCTACGCCGGCTACTTGGCCGTCCGGATCATCACGTTCGTGTTCATGCTCGTCGTTGTCGCGCGAAGCGCCGTCCACCTGTTCTCACCCGATGGCGGAGCAGAATCGATCGCCGGCATTGACACGAGCGTTGAGGGCGGAAACAACATCATTGCTCTTTTTCACCAGTGGGGAGCCATCCAGCTTCTTCTCGTGGGCCTGATGCTTGTTTTGTTCTTCGCCTACAAGGGCCTCACGCCGCTCATCATCTTGTTTCTGTGCTTGGACGCGCCCATGCGCGCGCTCGCCGGACAGATGGGTGCCGTCGAAAGCACACGTACTCCCCCAGGTGAAGCGTTGAACTGGCCGGTGTTCTTTGTGCTGGTGATTGTGTTCGGTTTGTCGCTCATCAGCAAGCGAGCAAGCAGCAAAAAGTCGAGCTAGTCACGGATACTGGCGAGGTCGCTGATCTGGAGCTTTGTATCAAGTTTGCAGACTTATTGCAAAAGTCGTTAGGATTGTGGCGTAGCAAATTCTCCTCACTACGCAAGGAATAACTGAAGATGAAGCGATTGCCCCTTTTTTGGAAGATTGCCCTTCCGGTCATTGCGGTCGTAGTGGTCGCCGTCATTGTCATTGCCACCGTTGTCTTTACCAAATGGGTTTTACCAGGACTAGCTTCCTCGCCAGTCAGTAGCGACACTGCTGCCGAGAGTGGCGACACCGGCTGGGACGAAAATGGAGAGCCTACGTTCCTGAAAACGGTCAAGACAGGAAATCGGATCAATGCTGCCGCCAGGAATACTGTCTTTGCTTGCGTTGAAATTCAAATTCCATTGACTCCGGCCGAAATTAAAATTGGCCCAATCCTCGGCAGCTCAATGACTCAAGCGCAAACACCGTGGGTGAAAGATGACAAAGTCATTATCGAAAAAATCGAGGTAATGACAGGCTCTGTGAGCCTCGAGAGCGAATTGGAGATTACTGAAACGCAGACAATTCGCCACTATAAGAGCAATGGCATTCCCAATCACCCCATTGGCATTTTCCCCATCCCGAAAGATTCACCCGCGTACAAGTACTACGAGGCTTTGCCCGCAGAGGGTTACGCTAACGCTGCAGAAATTCCTGTTGGCCCCTACGACCTCGATGTCGTGCTTCCGTTGAATCCTCAAATTGCTGAAAAACCAAGTTGCCTCAAGTCCCTGATGACGGGTGTCGCACTCACAGGTGCTGCTTGGCATATTGAGATTGCGGCCGATAGCGAATTGAACGTTTTCGATCCAAACGCTGCATTACCGACCGACCGATGCTTCGGGCACCCCTATGAAGGCGAGTACCACTACCACGGATACTCATGGAAGTGCATGGACAAGGGCACGCCGGGCGAACAATCCCCGCTTCTCGGTTACGCACTCGATGGGTTCGGTATCTACGGTCCGCTTGATGAGAACGGAGAAGTGATTTCCAATGCTCAGCTTGACGAATGTCACGGACGCGTCGGCATGGTGAATTTCAACGGAAAAATGCAGAACATTTACCACTACGTTTTGAACAACGAGTACCCCTACTCGATTGGATGCCTGAAAGGCACTCCGTTGGAGCAGACAAACATGAGCCACTAGGGCATCCTCTGGTGCCGTGAGTGAAGCTACGTGCGCCCCCTCGACAGGCTCGAGTCAGGTTCCGCTCAGACCTGTGGCACAAACTGGCACGGCGCACGCCTACGTCGGTCGATAGGATTTTTCTATGCGCGTTCTGGCCACGGTTTTGGGTCTCTTGGGCACGATTGCCATCGTGGGCTCCATCGTCGATTCAATGTTGATTGCGCGGTCCAAGAAGTCCCGACTGACGTCGTTCATCGGTTTGTGTGTGCTTCTCGTCGCAAAGGCCCCACTTCGACTGCTTCCCTCTTACGGATGGCGAGACAGGTGGCTCAGCGGCGTCGCCCCTGTGGCCATGTTGCTGCAACTCGCGATTTACGGAGTCCTCCTCATCCTCACACTGGGCTTGTGGATCTTTGGGGTAACTGATCTGAGTTTTGGAGATGCGCTGTATCAATCCGGATCAACCTTTACAACGCTCGGAATCGTGGAGCCAGTGAACATCCCGTCCACGATTATCACTTTTGTTGCCGCCTTCCTCGGTCTCGTGGTCATTGCCATCTTCATCGGTTACCTGCTCGCGCTGCTCGGTATGTACTCTGACCGCGAGAGCATGATTTCACGGTTGTCGGCCGATGCGGGCGACCCCGCGTGGGGACCCCAAGTCCTTCTCCGCGGAGCCGCGTTGGGCCGCTCTCTCGGCGAAACAATTCAGTCTGCTGACTGGATCAACTGGATGGCCCAAGTGCGCACCAATACCCTCACCAATCCGGGCCTCGCAATGTTTCGGTCCTCATCTCCGAGTCGGCACTGGGTCATCGCAATTCAGGCAATGTTGGATGCGACATCCCTCAAAATGGCAATCGCACCCAAGTCGGCAACTCCGGACGATGTTCAACTCCTGAGCAGTGGAATTGTCACACTCGGGATCTTGAACAGGCGCACCGTTCACAACTGGTTCACCGAAGATGCCGTGTTAAAGATTCTCAGTGGACAAGATGACGAGACGCGCTCACTGACGGAATCGCTGTTGGCAGACGACGAGTGGAAGATTGGCTGGGATGCGCTGTGTCAGATGGGGATAGCTCGAGCGTCACAGGAGAGAGCCGTCAAGCCGATGTTTCTCAAATTACGCGGGCTGTACGCCTCTGACGCGCAGACTCTCGCCCGAAAGCTCCATGCCATTCGCGCTCCATGGTCAGGCACACGCGCGTTCACGGAACCAAGTGTTTTTCCTGAAACCCCTTTGACGCGTTCCGGAGGTTCGCTAACATGACGACTCCTGAGGCGCTTCCGCTGTGGTTCGATGTCACGGCCATGTCGATTGCGGCCCTGTTTGGCGGGGCGCTCGCCCGAAACCGAAACTTTCCCGTTTACGGAACCCTCTTTGCCGGCGTGATCACTGGTCTGGGTGGTGGCATGCTCCGTGACATGTTGCTCGGCAAGGAACCCGTCGCTATCTCAAACTGGGTCTTTATCCCGGCGATTCTGGTCGCGACAATCGTGGGCGCCCTTGTCTTTCATCGCCTCATCCCGATCCAAGGGATTTTCCTCGCGATGCGAAGTCTGGCCCTGGGGTCACTCGTTGCCATCGGCGCGCAGGTTGCCCTCAACGCCGGAGTGCCACTGGTTTCCGCAATCTTTCTGGGCATCGGCACGGCGACGTTTGGCGGAATCATTGTCGATGTTGTGGCGAGCGAACGCGCCACAATCGCACGGCAGGCTCACTGGTTCGGTAGTGGGATGGCCGTCGGCGCAATCGCGTTCGTGCTCATTTCCTTCTACATAAACTTCTGGCTCGCTGTTGCCGTGTGCATCATTGTGGTGTTCCTGCTTTCCTACCTCAGTGTCATCAAGAATTGGCCATCACCGATGTGGCCCGGGCAAGACGTCAACTCAACAACATGGAAAGAACGATGAACAAGGTCACATCCCCATTCACGGTCGCTGCGGTTGAATTCAACCCCGAAATGTTTGAGTTCGAAAAGAATGTCACACGCGCAATCGCCGTAATTGAGGAAGCGGCGAACGCGGGTGCCCGGCTAATCGTTCTGCCCGAAGCAGCGCTCTCGGGATACATCTATAAGGACTTGGAACAGTTCCTCCCGTTCATGGACACTGTGCCGGGCAAGGGCACGAAAGCGATTGAACCCATCTGCGCCAAATACAACGCCTACGTCGCGATTGGCATTGCCGAGGTTGAGCCCTCCACCGGACTCACGTTCAACACCGGGGCTCTCATCGGGCCAGGGGGTTACATCGGAAAGTATCGAAAGGTTGGGTTGAATCCCAGCGACATTTTGTGGTTCACGCCGGGAAACACAGGCCATCCTGTTTTCGAGACCGAACTCGGCAACATCACCATGGCCATCTGCTACGACGACACCTACTGGGAGCCGGGTCGCCTTCCTGCGCTGAAGGGGGCAGACATCATGGCCTACATCTGCTCGAGTGACCGGGTGCTGACCGAGCTCGGCCCGGAAGCCACAGCAGACCACTCAACAATCGCAGCGGTCGAACAGTTCTCGGCCTGGAACGGGCTCGCCATGGTCGCTGCAGACAGAAACAACGCAGAAAGCAATCCGACGACCGGCATCTCCGTTGTCTACGGTGGCGCCGCGTCCATTTGGCAAGCGGACGGCACTCGAACGGGTCATTCACCGGCAACGAATGCGAATACAAGTTTCTCGAATCCGGGACAGATTCTTTATGGTGAGCTTGATCCGGCACTATTCGACAATTCGCAGAAACGAACTCTCGCACACCGTCGCCCCGGGCTGTATGGCGATCTCGCATTCTTCAAGTCGCCGACTGACGGCATAGCTACTTCCGAGTCCACGCAGGTTACGCTCACGTCGATTCAATTCGAGATTGTTCCCGGAGACGTTGACGGCAACATCAACCGAGCACTGGAGCAGGTGAGCGCACTCTCGCTGCCATCCGGCGGTGACTCGCTGACGGTTTTTCCTGCCTTCACGTTGACCGGCCGGCCCACAAACGCGGACCAGGTCGCGGCATGGAGCGAATCAGACATCGGTAAAACCGTGCAGGTTTTGGGAGACTTTGCCACTCATGCGCGCAGCTACGTGGCGGGTAGCCACATCGAGCGCGGCGACAACGGGTTCTACCACTCTGCCGTCCTCCTCTCTCCAGAAGGCAAGTTGCTCGGCAGTTACCGACAGACTCACCTTTCAGATCACGACCGCGAACTGTTCCTCCCGGGTGATGAGTTCTCAGTCATTTCAACAAGCATCGGGCGAATCGGGCTTCTACTCGCAGACGACGTTCGTTATCCCGAAACGAGTGGTGTGCTTGCTGTGCGGCGCGCCGACCTCATTGCGATACCGACCCACTGGAGTGGCGAGTACGGTGCCTATCTGCTCGACGCTGAAGGACTCTTTGCGCACGGTTACCCAACAAACACGATGAACTTCTGGTACGCCACGGCAAAAACGTCTCAGGCGTACACGGTGGTGGCCAACCACATCGGTGGTGGCGCTCAGGGGTCGAGCGGCGTGTTCACCATTAATCCCGTGGACGCGTTTCCGCCCAAGGTGGCCTCATCAGACGGCGCGGAATCAACAACGCTCTCGGTGGCGCTGCTCGGCGACTCGAACTGGTGGATGAACCAGCAGAAGCTCATCGGCGGTCGGCGAGCCGACCTTGCGGTTCCGTTGCGCCTAGCGGTTGACTCCGCCGAGTTCACCGCATGGAAAACGGGGCCGGGCTATCCCTTGACCTGGGCGGCCTACCAGCAATAAGAAACATTTCGCCTCTAACCGTGCCGTGCGAAGCATGAAACTGGGACGCTGGTCTCAGGCTTCGGTTCGAGTCATGCCGGAGGCACGGCGTCGACCCTAGGTCCAGCTCGGCTTTACATTCACGCAATCGGACACGTCGTAGGAGTAGTCAGGGCCTTCTGGTGATGTCACGGTCAGCACGAACTCTTTGTTGT
>CAIWRM010000100.1 GCA_903915075.1 uncultured Microbacteriaceae bacterium | reverse complement strand
GTTGTCGTGCGCGCCCAGAAGACGGCCGAGAACGGCGAAATTGTGGCCGCCCTGCTCGACGGGGAGGCCACGGTCAAGACGTTCCGTCAGCGCGACGGCCACACCTGGCTGTTGCCCCAAAACACGGCCTTCGAGCCAATCCTCGGCGACCACGCCGAAGTGATGGGCAAGGTCGTGGCGGTGCTGCGCTCGCTCTAAGGCTCGTTGCTCTCACGCTCGTCGCCCTAACGCTCGTTGATCTAGCCCTTACCGGCGACCGCGCGCGGTGCGCGTCGCGTCTTGGGAACGTAGGCCACCGTTGATGACCGACCGAAGTCATTGAGCACGGGCAAGAACACGACCGCCATGGCAAGGACGAACGTGGAGAGCACCAGCACAAAGTAAACCGGCTGGGGGCCAAAGACCTCGACGAGCGCGCCCACGATGGGCAATGCGATGGCGGGGGCGAGTGAGAAGATGGCCAGCTGCACGCCAAAAACGCGGCCCTGAATGGCCGGGGCAAATCGCCGCTGAATCAAGACACTGAGCACCGGGTTCATGGGTCCCCACGTGAGCCCGGTCAAGAAGCCGATGGTCGCGAATAGCCACAGCGGCGGAAAAAAGGCCATCGCCAACAAAACCGTGCAGCAGGCAACCACCGACCAGCGAATAATCACCGGGAGTGACCATCGCCGCGCCAAGAACTCGAAACCCAGTGACCCCACGGTGATTCCAATAACCATTGCCGAAACAACGATCCCGAGGCCCACCGGATCGCCCTTTCCTTCGAAGTAGGCGGGAAGTACCACCTGTTCGCTGGGCAGGTAGACCATGTCGAGGACAACCCAGAAAGCGATGAGCACCACCATGGCTCGGTCACGAGAGAGGGCCCTGATGCCGTCAATCGTGTCTCGAACGAATGACTGCACGGGGACATCGATGTCGGATTCATCGCCGACGCTGTGAGAGATGCGCACGAAGCAAATCGCCAGAAAGGAGAGGGCAAAGCCGGAGCCGACCACCCAGAACGAATTTTGCGGACCCACGAGGGCCAGAGCGACCGCACCCACCGCGGGACCACCGATCCAGCCCAATCCACGAATCGACTCGTGAATGCCGTTGGCGCGTTCGAGGCTGAGATTGCCGGCTTCTGCCGTATTGACGATGAGTGCTTTGCGGGCCGTAAACCCGGGCGGTTCAAAGACTGCGCCCAGCAGCGTCACCACGACGGCGATGGCCACTGAGGGGCCAAACGTTGCCGTGAGAATGGGGAACGACATGGCCGTGACCGCGGCAAGGATGTCGGACGCAATGGCCACGCGCCTTCGACCAATGCGGTCCACGAACGTTCCGGCAATGGGGAAGATGAGGAACGCGAGGACTCCCTTGCTCGCCATGACGAGCCCGGCAATCAGTGGCGACCCCGTGAGGTCGAGGATCAGCCAGGGAACGATGATGTACGTCATTCCCGCGGCGAGCGACTCGAAGACGGCCGAAATCTCGAGGAGCACAAAAGGTGCCAGCCGTCGGGATCTCATCCCTCGACTCTACGCGTGCGCGCCGAGCTGAGCGAGCAGGGACCTCTAGAGCGCGAGGCCCTAGAGCGCGAACTCCGCGAACCCCGACACCTGAGCATGAGTCACCCGAGCAACTACGCGCGTTCCCGCTTCTTCGTAATCGGTGGTGAGCACCTTGCCCAGGCGGTGAAGCGTGGCGATCACCTCGCCGCGGTCGTAGGGCACGAGCAGCGTGATTTCAACATCGGGAGAGGGTAAGCGAGTTGCGATCTCTGCCACGAGCGCGTCCACGCCAACGCCCGAACGCGCCGAGGCAAAAACGGCGCCGTGTGCGAGACCGCGCAGGTACAGCGCTGTCGCGTCGCTCACCAGATCGACCTTGTTGAACACCACGATCTCGGGCACGTCACCCGCCCCCGACTCGGTGAGCACATCGCGCACCGTCTTCATCTGCGCCGAAGGGTCGGGGTGAGCAGCGTCAACCACGTGCACCACGAGGTCGGCATCGGCGGCCTCCTCCAACGTTGAGCGGAAGGCCTCTACCAACTGGTGGGGCAGGTTGCGCACAAAGCCCACCGTGTCGGTGAGCGTGTAGTTGCGACCGTCGGGCGTGGTGGCCGCACGAACAGTGGGATCAAGCGTGGCAAAGAGGGCGTTCTGCACGAGCACTCCCGCGTTGGTCATTCGATTGAGCAGTGACGACTTTCCGGCGTTGGTGTAGCCCACAATGGCCACCGAGGGAACCGCGTGGCGCGTGCGATTGGCCCGCTTGGTGTCGCGTGCGGGCTTCATGGCCACAATCTGCTTGCGCAGCTTGGCCATGCGCGAGTTGATGCGACGGCGGTCCAGCTCAATCTTGGTCTCACCCGGTCCGCGCGATCCCATACCGGCACCCGCGGATCCCACCTGACCACCGGCCTGGCGAGACATCGAGTCTCCCCAACCACGCAGGCGCGGCAAGAGGTACTCGAGCTGAGCGAGTTCGACCTGAGCTTTACCCTCGCGCGATTTGGCGTGCTGGCTAAAGATGTCGAGAATTACCGCCGTGCGGTCAATCACCTTGACCTTGACCGCGTCTTCGAGTGCGCGGCGCTGGCTGGGGGCAAGTTCCGTGTCGGCCACAACCGTGTCGGCGCCCACCTCGAGCACGAGATCGCGCAGCTCGGTGACCTTTCCCCGCCCGAGGTATGTGGCCGGATCCGGGTTGGGTCGGCGCTGCAAGACGCCATCGAGCACCTGCGCGCCGGCCGTCTCACACAGGGCCGCCAATTCGCGCAGGCTGTTCTCGGCGTCCGTGGTGGCACCCTGCGGATACACGCCAATGAGAACGACACGTTCGAGTCGGAGCTGGCGATACTCAACCTCGGTGACGTCTTCGAGCTCGGTGGAGAGACCGGCAACGCGTTTGAGCGACTGGCGATCGGCGAGGTCGAATTGATCGCCGTCACTGTTGGGAAAGCGTGACGTATCGTCTGCGGTGATGGCCGTTGCGCGACCCACAACGCCACCGCCCACGACGCCACCGCCCGCAACTCCGCCAGAGGGCGCGCGAGACAGGATGCGGTCAATCAGCTCGTCGTGCTCGTAGTCAGCCATGTAGCAATAAGGCTAGCGCGTGATACTGGGCGATTACCGGGGTGATCGAGCATTCTTCGGGCGTCCACGCGGCCCTCAAATAGTCCTTCCGGCAACCGTGGTTTAGAATTGCCGGGACGCTACGGGGAAGACGTTGCCGTGCGCCACAAAAAGTTGGAGGAACACCGTGTCATATACCCCCCGTTCTAGCGGTCGCAAAAAGTCGTCTCGATCAGCGTGGATCATCATTGTCATCGTTGTCGTTCTCGCCGTTGCCGGAATCATTGTGGGCATCGTGGTGTCTTCCAACCAGGTTGGGCCCACACCCACCCCAACTGTTTCGCCAACGCCGTCGCCCACCAGGACCAGCACCGCGACACCCACGGTAACTCCCACGCCCAGCCCCACGAGTTCGCCCACTCCGAGCCCCAGCGGTTCGTCGAGCCCGACCCCCACCCCCACGGCGAGCCCCGTTCAAGCGTGGGCCAACAAGACGTATGGCATCTTTTCGACCGTCGCCTGGTCGCACACCGGCAACGCTGTGGTGCAGCTGCCCCAGCTCGCAGGAGAGGTGGTGAAGGGGGGCATCCTCACCTTCACCAACAACGCCGCCGACACGTCGAACTTCGTTGTACAGGTGTTCGACCAAGACGGAAACCCCATGGGTGACCCACTCATTGACGTGCGCGGTGACTACGCCGGAACCGTGGGTTACGGCCTCTCGGCCCCAGAAATCGCCAGCGACGCTGTGCCCACTACGGTGCAGGTTTCGTCGTCCGGCAACTGGGCCGTCGAAATTGCCGCGGTGAGCGCCGCGCCCTCGGGAATGGGAACCTACAGCGGCGACAAGGTGATCCTCATGCCCGCGCCCGACAAAAACACCCTCGTTGTCAACTACGGTCTCGTTGGTGGTCGGTTTGGTCTGAACTACTACTACCAGGACCAGCTCACGCAGATTGTGGTCCCGCTTTCCGGTGCCCAGGTCATCGACCAGTCGTTCGCGCTCAACGGCGTGCCCGGAGTCATCGCGGTCCGCTCGGGCGGTCAGTGGACGGTCTCAGGCGTCAAATAGCCTGGGCCATGTCACGGTGTGATGGTGTCCCCGCGTTCACCGCGGTGGGCACCATTCCCGTTTTGAGCGCCCGGTAGGATTGCATGTCGTGAGCGAATCCGGCGGAGAGCAGTACTTCACGGCCCAACCCTCGAGCACCGAAAAGCGCCGCATCATCACCGTGCGACTCGCCGGTCGCGATGTCGACGTGGAGACCGGCTCGGGGGTCTTCTCCCCCGAACACGTTGATCAGGGCACTCAGGTGCTCATGAACGAGTGCGCCGAACTTCCGGCCTCGGGCACCTTTCTCGACGTGGGTTGTGGGTGGGGTCCCCTCGCATTGGCCATGGCCCTGGCGTCTCCCGAGGCGACCGTGTGGGCCGTTGACATCAACGAACGCTCTCGAGACCTCACGACGGCAAACGCCGCTCGACTCGGCCTGTCGAACGTTGTGATTGCCGGGCCCGACGACGTTCCCGCGGATCTTCACTTCGACGTTATCTGGAGCAATCCGCCGATCCGGGTCGGGAAGGTGGCCCTGCACAAAATCCTCACGACGTGGCTGACGCGCTTGACCGCCGAAGGCGAAGCATCTCTGGTGGTCGCCAAGCACCTCGGAGCCCCCTCGCTGTTGACATGGCTCCGCGATCAGTTTGGTGACGAGCGGGTGGTGGAGCGCATCGCCCAGTCGCGCGGCTTCCACGTGATCAACGTAGGCCCCTCGCTCTAGGGGACTTGGTCGGTCCCACGCGTCTCTGGCCTCAGCTCAGCGGCGTCGCTTGTGACGACGGTCACTGGCCGCGTCATAGTTTCAGTGTCGACGTCGGAACCTGTCTCTGAACCGCTGGTTGAGGAGTCATGCGCGGCTGACGACGCTGCGGCCAGTGTGCGCTCGGGAATATCGTCGAAGGCCGCGGTCTTGGCCAGATTAACGAGTCCGGCCTCGAGGAAAAGCGCAATCGCGTGTCGGCGGCACTCGGCTTCGGCGACCGAATCGCGGTCACGCTGAGCAACTTCGATGAGGCGAAAGTACACCCGACCGGCCATGCCCGGATCCTGACAGGTGTCAGCAGCCGTAATCGCGCGGTCGCCCAGCGCCCGGGCCTCCTCCCAGCGCCGCTGAAGCATTGCCGTGCGCATGAGAACGTAGAGGTGGCGCGATTGGTCGAACGGGTCGGGCAGTTGCGACGTGAACATTCCGTTCAGCACGCTCAGCGCTGCGTCGGCATCATCGTTGCCCATGTGGGACTCGGCGAGACCAAGTCGTGCTCGGGCTTCGGCCACCGCATCACCGCGTTCAACCGCGGTCGTGATCTGCGTCATCAGGTCGTCACGATGTACCTCGTAGTCGGCCAGCAGTGGATCGGTCGTCTCCTCCAGGAGACCGCGCCGAATGGTCTGAAACTCAAGCTCGCCCGCCCCGGAATCCCGGCCGCTCGCGCGATAGAACGCATCGACGTGGTCGAGTACGGTGGTGGCCTCGACGTCACGTTCGAGATGGCGATAGCAATCCGCAAGATACTGACGAACGTCAGCCAGCCGACCCCAGTTCTGGTGGGCGTGAAAGAGACTGGCGGCTGCCTCGAACGCTGTGGCGGCATCCACGTCGTTGTTGAGCAGGTAGTGGCACAGCCCGAGGCGACGCTGAGCGCTGGCAACGCGGGGTGGCATATCGAGGAAGAGAGCCAGATTCACGTTCTCTCGCGCGAGTTCGAGGGCCTCGTCGAAGCGGCGGTTGCGGCTGAAGAACGCGATCATGTGATCCTGCGTTACCAGAACCCACTCGGTGTTGCCCTCCCAACGAAAAACATCACGCGCCCACGTGAGGTTCGCCATCACCTTGCTTGCGTCTTTCGTGCACTCCGTGGCCTCGATGGCCGCGTGTGCGGCGGCGTGCTCGTTGCCCGAGAGTTCAAAGAGACGACGCGCCTCGAGGAAGTCGTCAAACGCGGCACGCAAATCTCCCAGCCCCTTGTGGCAGGTTGCGCGGGACTTGGCAACATCACCCAGCCAGAAGTCTGGTGCCGAGACTTCGGCGTAAATCGCGCCCGCTGATGTGATGGCCTCGAGCCCCTCTGCGAATCGCTCGGCGTTCGTGAGCACACAACAGCGAATGAACCACGCGAAACCCTGCTCCCGGGCTTGGCCGGCCTCACCCCAGGCATCGATGGCCTCGTCGACCAGAGTCAGTGCGCGCTCGGTGTTGTCGGCCATGGCGGCCATGCGCCCCAGCGCCATGAGCGCCTGAGCTCGAGTGAGAGGACTCGGGGAAACCGCCAAACTCCAGAGCTCGTCTTCGCCCAGGTCGTCGATCTCGTCGTCAAACCCATTCATGTGCCCCCGCTTTCTGCGACCGCCCAAGGTCGCGCTCACACTTCGCGCACCCGTCGACGTTCGATGCGGGAAGTGTGACCATTTACTCACGAGCCACTGACAGTCACAGCTGTGGGTGCCCTGCTGGGCAGATGAGGAACGAAAGGCTAGTCCGCGATTTCGACGGTGCCCGAGAAGGTGAGCTCAGCGGGACCGGAGAGAGCCACGTGCTCACCGTCTTCCGTGGCGAACATGCGCACCTGAAGCGTGCCGCCCGGAACATCCACTCGCCACTGGTGGGGCGCGCCTGTTCCCACGAAGTGACGCGTGGCCAGGGCGGCCGCCGCAACGCCGGTGCCACAACTCAGTGTTTCGCCGCTGCCACGTTCGTGCACGCGCATGCGAATGCGACCCACGCCGTCGGTCACCAGGGGCTCGGCGGGAACAACGATTTCAACGTTCGTGCCGTTCTCGGGTACGGGCTCAACGGCAGGTTCCTGAGTCAGGTCCGCCTGTTCTAACTCTTCATCGCTTCCCACCACCACGACGGTGTGCGGGTTACCCACGTCAATGGTGAGGCCGGGTCGGGCCACGGGCAAACCGTGTATCGAGACCAGCGGGTCGTCGTCGCCGAGTCGCCAGCGACCCAGATCCACCGAGTAGCCCTGCGTGGAACGCTGCACGTCGCGCACACCCGCACGCGTTCCGAGTGACAGGGCCTGACCCGAGGTGAGCGTCACCAAGCCGGACGCTTCGAGAAAGGCAACAAAAACGCGGATGCCGTTGCCGCACATCTCGGCAACCGACCCGTCGGCGTTCCAGTAATCCATAAACCACTCGGCGTCGGCGTCGTGAGCCAGTGCCTGCGCACCTGCAGGGTCAACGGTGTGGGTCACGGCGCCCCGCTTACCCACGTGTGCGCGGTTGAGGTTCTCGGAGCGCACGGCGCGAATGACCCCGTCGGCACCCACGCCGAAGTGGCGATCGCACAGGGCAACAATCTGAGCCGGGGTCAGGGGTGCGTCACCGGCAGGGTCGGCGAACAGAACGAAATCGTTGCCCGTTCCGTGACCCTTGGTGAAGTTCAGCGCGCGTGCCATGTCTTTAGCCTACGGCGCGAGGTCTGCCGCGACACGTTGCACAAGACCTCTGACCTGAGCGTGGGCCTCGGGCACAGAAACATCGAGCACCGTTGACGACTCGTAGCGCTTGAACCAACTCACCTGTCGGCGAGCGTAGCGACGCGTCAGTGCCTGGGTTTCGGCAATCGCCTGTTCTTGCGTGAGCTCCGAGCGGAGCTGGCCGAGGGCCTGCGCGTAGCCGATGGCACGGCGGGCCGTGACCCCCTCATCGAGACCTCGCGGAACAAGTTCGGCTACCTCGTCAACAAGCCCCTCGGCCCACATGTTTGCGACCCGTTCGTCGAGTCGGCGCACCAGGTCGTCTCTCTCGGTGTGACACACCAGGGTGTGAGCGGTGCTCCAGGCCGGTGCGGGAGGAAACACCTGCGGCGCTAGACGCCCGAGTTCGGCTCCGCTCCCGGAAATGGCGATCACCTCGAGCGCCCTGATCACGCGTCGCGCGTTACGCGGGTCGATTCGAGCCGCGGTCTCCGGTGCGAGCGTGCGCAAGCGCTCCGCGAGCACTCCCACGCCTTTGGTCTGGGCTTCCTCCTCGAGAGCCGCGCGCACGTCATCATCATGAGCGGGAAAGTCGAAATCGAAAAGAACCGAAGACACATAGAGACCTGAGCCGCCGACCAAAATGGGCACGTTACCCCGGGCAATAATGTCGGCAATTGCGGCCCGCGCTGCCGGCTGGTACCACGACACGGTTGCCTCAACGGAGACATCGAGGACATCAATCATGTGGTGACGAATGCCCCCGCGTTGAGCCTCAGCAAGCTTTGCCGTTCCAATGTTCATTCCGCGGTAAAGCTGCATGGCATCGGCGTTTATCACCTCGGCCGTGACGCCCCTGTCGGCAAGTTCCCTCGCGATGTCGAGCGACAGTGTGGACTTGCCCGTGCCCGTGGCCCCGACCACTGCGATCAGCGGAACGCCGGACGTCATGTGCGGCGAGTGGGCAGACCCAGCGATACTGCAACTCCCCCGGTGGGTGAGACTGACGTTGCCCCCGGCTGCGGCGCACCGCACGCCTCCAACTCGGCCCGATCCCAGGCATCTCCCGCGCGCGTGGCCCGCACTGCCCACGGCAGGCCTAAGGGTTCGTCGGCCAAGACGTGGAACGGGGCGGCATCCGAAATGGTGACCGTCACTACGTCGCCCGGTCGGGGAGGCGACACATGCTCAGGCCACGAAAAGTGAACCAATCGCATGTCGGGTGACCGGCCACTGAGTCGGTGCGTGGCAGCGTCTTTACGGCCCTCGTGCGTGGCCACGAGCACGTCTACCGTGGTGCCGATCTGCTTCTGGTTCTCCTCGAACGCGATGCTGTTCTGCAGGGCCACAAGGCGCTCAAAGCGCTCCTGTACGACCTCTTTGGGCACCTGGTCGGCCATATCTGCCGCGGGCGTGCCCGGTCGAGGCGAGTACTGGAAGGTGAAGGCAAGTGCAAAACGCGCTTCGCGGACAACGCGCATGGTCTCGGCAAAGTCTTCTTCGGTTTCACCGGGAAAGCCCACGATGATGTCGGTGCTGATAGCCGCGTGCGGGATGGCCTCACGCACATTCTGAATGATGTTCAGGAACTTCGAGCTTCGATAACTGCGGCGCATCAGCTTGAGAATGCGATCGGATCCCGACTGCAGCGGCATGTGAAGTTGTGGCATGACCGCAGGCGTCTCGGCCATGGCGTGAATCACATCGTCGGTGAATGCGGCCGGATGCGGGCTCGTGAATCGAATCCGTTCGAGGCCCTCAATTGTGCCGGCCGCGCGCAACAGTTTGCTGAACGCCTCGCGGTCGCCGAATTCGACACCGTAGGTGTTGACGTTCTGCCCCAGCAGAGTGACCTCAATGGCGCCGTCTGCCACGAGGGCTTCGATTTCGGCCAGAATGTCGCCGGGCCGGCGGTCCTTCTCTTTTCCTCGCAGAGCGGGAACGATGCAGAAAGTGCAGGTGTTGTTGCAGCCCACGGAGATTGACACCCAGCCGCTAAAAGTGGAGTCACGCTTTGCCGGCAGCGTCGACGGAAAGGTTTCGAGCGATTCGAGAATCTCTAGCTGTGCCTCATTGTTGTGTCGCGAGCGTTCCAACAGTCGCGGCAGGGCGCCCATATTGTGCGTCCCAAAAACCACATCAACCCAGGGAGCCTTGTCGAGAATGACGGACTGGTCCTTTTGCGCGAGGCACCCACCGACGGCAATCTGCATGCCGGGGTTCTTACGCTTGACGGCGGCTAGGAAGCCGAGATTGCCGTAAAGCTTGTTGTCGGCGTTTTCACGAACGGCGCACGTGTTGAGCACGACCACGTCGGGTTGGCGATCACCTGCGCGTCGATGGTCGGGGTCATCACTCTCACGCTCGTCCGCGATAAAGCGAACGTAGCCTGCGGCCTCGAGAGAGCCGGCCAACCGCTCGGAATCGTGCACGTTCATTTGGCAGCCGAAGGTGCGCACCTCGTAGGTGCGCGCGGTCAGCACATCGTCCTGCTCCGGCGCATCGAGCGTCGTGCGAATCGCAGAATCGGGCAACAGGGTCATGGTTGGTTCAGTCTACGAGCCGGTTGCGTTGGGATGCACCGCGATGCAACTGAAAGCAGCGGAATGCACCGACGCTAGTCGATGGTGAGTGAATCGAGGCCGCTTCGGGGGAAACTCACGTTGACGTCTGAGATGCGCTCAATCTCAATGGGAGGAATGTCGACTATTCCCATGAGGGACGTGCCCCCGGAGTAATCGAGTCCGCCCATGAGACCAACCAGAGAAACGGTGACGCTCACAAGAGCGACAAATCCGCCTATGACACTCAGCCAGACTGCGACCCACGCGTACCACTTGCGTTGACCGCGTTTGGTAAGGGCAATTTGTGCGAAGAGGAACGAGACGAAGAACACGGGCAGGGCGATAAAGGCGCCGAACTTGTCCCAGGTGAGAGCCAGGGCAATCAGAGTGAGAACGAATGCTACCCATCCGCTGGCATTGGCGCCCGGCGGGTCGTCCCCTAGGTCGCCGTTGGCGTAGCGGTAGTCATAACCGTAGGCCTCGCCCTCACGGCCGGGGACTGGTCCGGTGCCGCGCGGATCGGAATAGCCGCGGGAACGGTCATCCTGATAGGGCTGACCTTGATATGGCTGGCCTTGATAAGGCTGGCCTTGATGAGGCTGATCCTGATAGCCCGGCTGATCCTGATAGCCCGGCTGATCCTGATACGGCTGATCTTGGTAGACGGGCTGCGCAGGATACGACTCGGTCGGATACGGCTGCTGGCCATAGGGGTCACCGGTCTGCTGATAGCCAGCCGGATCGCTCGACGCTGCCAACGGAGAACCCGGTGGGTAGGGATTCGAGGCGGCGGGCTGACCCTGATCTCCGCGGGAGTACTGCGGACCAGTGCTGTTTGCCATGCCGAAATCTTAGCCCGGGTTTCGCAATGCGTGGTGAACCGCCTCGCGGATGACAGTCGAAGAAAAACCACGTCGTGCGAGAAATCCGTGGAGGCGTCGGCGCGCAGCCTCGTCGGTGAGCGTGCCCATTCGGGAGGCGCGCGCGACGGCCAGCTCGATTGCCTGCTGTTGTTGCGAATCGTCGTCGAGGTGCGACACCGCTTCAGACGCTGTGGCGCGGTCGATGCCGCGCTCCGTCAGTTTCTGAATGATGACCCCGCGACCCTTGCCGCCTCTTGCCACCAACTTGTCAACGAGATGGGTAGCCATGCGGAGGTCATCGACGTATCCGAGTCGATGCATGCGCTCAACCCACTCTTCAACGTCATTCTCGGGAACATCGCGAGCGGAGAGCCACGTTCGCACCTCGCGCTCCGAAAGGTCACGGCGGGTGAGCGCGCGAAGCAGAGCGGTTTCGATGTCGGGCGATGCCATGTCTGACGAATCCAGGTCCGACGAATCGATGTCTGGCAAATCCATGCCGTCGCTGACCACCAGTGCGTCAACAGTTCCTGCCGGGGGAACCGGCTCATGAGGTGTGGCCTCATGAGGGTCGACCCACGGCAGGAACGTGACGTTGTTCACTAGGCGCTCTGAGCTACCGGTGCTGCGTCAGTGGTGGTATCGGCCGGCGCTACATCGATCGAGGCCAGGTCACTGGCAGCGTCACTGGGCGCGTCGGTGGGCGCGGACTTGTCACCCGTTGCCTTGGCCGACTTGCCGGCCGCGGCTGGCGCGACTGCGATATCTGCCGAGACATCTGCTGTGGCCTCTTCTTTGGCAACAACGAGCTTGGCCAAAAGTTTCTGCTCGATCTCATTTGCGATGTCGGGGTTGCTGAGCAGGAAGTTACGCGAGTTCTCTTTGCCCTGACCCAGCTGCTCGCTTTCGTAGGTGTACCAGGCACCCGACTTCTTGACGATGCCCTCGTCGACACCAAAGTCGATGAGGCTGCCCTCGCGTGAGATACCCGTGCCGTACAGAATGTCGAACTCAGCCTGCTTGAACGGCGGAGCCATCTTGTTCTTGACCACCTTGACGCGCGTGCGGTTACCCACGGCGTCGGCGCCGTCTTTGAGGGTTTCGATGCGACGAATGTCGAGGCGCACCGATGCGTAGAACTTGAGCGCCTTGCCACCGGCGGTGGTCTCGGGGCTACCGAAGAACACGCCGATCTTCTCGCGAAGCTGGTTGATGAAGATCATGGTGGTGTTCGTAGTGTTCAATCCACCGGTGAGCTTGCGAAGCGCCTGCGACATGAGACGCGCCTGCAGGCCCACGTGTGTGTCGCCCATTTCGCCCTCGATTTCGGCGCGGGGCACGAGTGCGGCCACCGAGTCGATCACGATGAGGTCGATGGAGCCGGAGCGCACCAGCATGTCGGCAATCTCGAGCGCCTGCTCACCCGTGTCGGGCTGTGAGACGAGGAGGGCATCGATATCAACGCCCAGTTTGCGCGCGTACTCGGGGTCGAGGGCGTGCTCGGCGTCAATGAAGGCGGCAATGCCACCGGCACGCTGCGCGTTGGCGATGGCATGAAGAGTGAGCGTGGTCTTACCGGAGGATTCTGGTCCGTAGATTTCGACGATGCGGCCACGGGGAAGCCCGCCGATACCGAGCGCAACATCGAGGGCAATGGATCCGGTGGGGATGACCTCAACCGGAGCGCGTTCATCGCTGCCGAGGCGCATAACGGAACCCTTGCCAAACTGGCGGTCGATCTGGGCGAGTGCTGTTTCTAGTGCTTTTTCACGGTCTGCTGCTGAAGCCATGGCCGTCTCCTTTTCTGTGTTGAGGTGGGCTCGCCTATAGGCTGCCGGG
>CAIWRM010000099.1 GCA_903915075.1 uncultured Microbacteriaceae bacterium | reverse complement strand
TAAATGAACCTTTCAGGATTTATCTAGCCACACGGTGTGGCACGTCTTAGAGAATACGCGAAACAAGCAACTAAGACGAGTGCATTTTTTCATTGACCGGGCCCGTGTCGGGGTGTATAGCCCACTCTCAGCAACGGAGGGGGACTCCTAGTGCAGGGCGGAATTGAGGGTGACGCCCTCGCCCGAGCGCGAGATAACCTCGACCGCACCCGTGGATGAATTGCGTCGGAAGAGCAGGCCGTGTTGCCCGCTGAGCTCACGGGCCTTGACGCTCACCAGGTTCTCGCCGTCCCGCACAGCAACCTTAGTTCCCGCCGTGACATAGAGACCGGCCTCGACCACACAGTCGTCACCGAGGGAAATGCCAATGCCCGAATTGGCGCCCAAAAGTGACCGTTCGCCTATCGACACGCGCTCGGTTCCGCCGCCCGAGAGAGTTCCCATGATGCTCGCGCCCCCGCCCACGTCTGACCCGTCGCCCACCACAACACCCTGCGAGATGCGTCCCTCCACCATGGCCTTGCCCAAGGTGCCCGCGTTGAAGTTGCAGAACCCCTCGTGCATGATCACCGTTCCGGGAGAAAGATAGGCACCCAGGCGAACGCGCGACGCGTCGGCAATGCGCACGTCGCGAGGAATCACAAAGTCGGTGAGCCGAGGAAAACGATCGATTCCGCAGACCTGAATTCCGGCCCGTTGAAGAGCCACACGCAGGCGCGCATAGTCATCCGGGTGCACGGCTCCGGCCGTCGTCCACACCACATTGGGCAGCACACCGAAGAGACCGTCGAGGTTGAGGTCGTTGGGTCGCACGAGCAGGTGCGAAAGCAGGTGAAGACGCAGGTAGGCATCCGAGGTCGAAGCGGGTGCGACGTCGAGGTCGATCTGTAGCGTGACCACTTCGGTGTGGACACCTCGGCGCGGATCGGCACCGACCGCCTCGCTAAGAATAGAATCCCGACCGGCAGCATCGTGATCGGCAGGAATCTCTCCCAGCGTGGGCTGTGGGAACCACGTATCGAGCACGGTGCCGTCTGCGGTGAGTGTGGCGAGGCCGTCGCCCCAGGCAAGGCGCGGTGCGGGCGTGGTGGTGTCTGACATAGCCTCAAGGTTACCGCCCATAAACTTGGGGAATGACGATGCGCGCCACACTCGATACCGACGGATCGGTAACAGATCTGACGCGCGCGCTGATCGACATCCCGTCTGAGTCGGGCAGCGAATCAGCTCTGGCTGATGCCATCGAGTCGGTGCTTAACACGTGCGCACACCTCGAGGTGGTGCGCGACGGCGATGCCGTGGTCGCTCGCACCACACTGGGTCGGGCGCAGCGTGTGATTATTGCCGGACACATCGACACGGTGCCCATCAACGCCAATGTTCCGTCACGCCTCGACGAGGTTAATGGTGAGGGCGTGGTGTGGGGGCGCGGTGCGGTCGATATGAAGGCGGGCTGCGCGGTTGCGCTCACGCTGGCCGTTGAGCTCACCGAACCCTCGGTTGATGTGACCTGGATTTTTTATGACCACGAGGAGGTCTCGGCCGAGCTGAACGGGTTGGGTCGTCTTGCCCGAACTCACCCCCAACTGCTCGCCGGCGACTTTGCCATTCTCGGCGAACCCAGCAACGCGCGCATTGAGGGCGGCTGCAACGGCACCCTGCGAGTAGAGGTGCGCACCGTTGGTCGCCGCGCCCACTCGGCGCGGGCCTGGACGGGTGAGAACGCCATCCACGCCCTCGCGCCGGCACTCGCGGTGCTCAGTGGCTACGAGGCAGAAACAATCGTCGTGGATGGTCTGGCCTATCGAGAGGGGCTGAGTGCGGTGGGCGTGCGCGGGGGAGTGGCCTCCAATGTCATTCCCGATGAGGCCGTCCTCACCGTCAACTACAGGTTCGCGCCCGACAAGTCCGAGGCGGATGCCGAGGCGCACGTGCGATCCGTGTTTGCCGGATGGGATGTCGTTGTCGTCGACAGCGCGCCCGGAGCCCGCCCGGGGTTGACGTCGGCGATTGCCGCGGAGTTCGTGAGCGCGGTGGGTGGCGAACCACAACCCAAGTACGGCTGGACAGATGTGGCCAGGTTTAGTGCGTTGGGGATTCCCGCGGTGAACTTTGGCCCGGGTAATCCAGAGCTGGCGCACACCGACGACGAGAACGTGCCCGTCGCCCAGATCGAGACCTGCGAAAGCGTGCTGCGAACCTGGCTCGGCTCACCGCGGGTATGAGGTCACCGGCTCACCTGAGGCGTTCGGGCGGTGCGCACCGTGTGCCGTGGTGGTTCGCCGTAATTCTTGTATTTCTGGGCGGCCGCCTCGCCTCGACCGCCATCCTGTTGGTTTACGCGAGCGTGCAGGGCGAGAATCCGTGGACGTCGGCACAACCCAACCTGTTCGACTTTTCGAGCATGTGGGACGGCCGCTGGTACAACATCATCGCCGAGGGCGGCTATCCGGTATCCCTTCCGTACACCGACGACGGCAACGTCGGCGAATCGCAGTGGGCATTCCTGCCGGTGTATCCCGCGCTTGTCAAAATGATCATGCTCGTCACCGGACTGCCGTGGGCGGTTGCCGGAGTGTCGCTGTCCCTGTTGGCCGCGCTGGCCACGTCGTTCGTTCTCTACCTCCTGGTGCGCCGCGTCACGGGCAGCCCCGCACAGGCACTCTTTTCACTCGTCCTCTTTCAGGTCTCGCCGATTTCGCCGCTCCTTCAACTCGCCTACGCAGAGTCGCTGCAGTGGTTGCTCATCGTGTCGATTATGTATCTGCTGGTCCTGCGTCGATTCGGCATCATGATTCCGCTGCTGATCGTTTTGGCATTCACCCGTCCCGGCGCGCTGGCCATGGCCCTGACCTTTGTGATTTACGGCATCTGGCGCTGGCGCGAACGGCGTCGCGACGCGTTTCCGCGGGCCGAGCGGTGGTGGTTGGTTGCGGCCACGGTGACCGCGGGCATTGCCGGACTCGCCTGGGTGGTGATCGCCGGCGTGATGACGGGAGTGCCCACGGCCTACTTCGACACCGAACTGGCGTGGCGCTCGGCCTACATTGGCTACGAGGAGCTGGTGCCGTTCACTCCGTGGCTCTACGGCCTCGAGTGGTGGTTACCCGTGTGGGGCGTGCCGGTCGACGTAACCGTCTGGCTGGGTCCGGCGATCTTCGCAGGGCTCTTCGCGCTCCTTGCGGGATATCTGTTCCTGCCGGCCACGCGTCGCGCCGGAATCGAAATTCGGGCGTGGGTGCTCAGCTATTCGCTCTATCTGCTTGCCGTCTTTTTTCCGCAGTCGTCGACGTTTCGGCTCTTGGGTCCGCTCTTTCCCGGCCTGGTGCCGTTTGCCGCACCTAAGAACTGGTTTTACCGGGTGGGAATCGTGCTTGTGGCGCTCGCCCTGCAGGTTGTCTGGGTGGGCTGGTGTTGGGCCGTTGAGGGGTCCGACTGGACTCCGCCGTAGAAAACACGGACCGTCGCTCGGTCGTGGTCGGCAGCGCCCGATATCCGCCACCGTGGTAATTAAGGCCCTTCAGATTTGGGATAATAGAAGGAGTCAATGAAAGGGGCGCCAGAATGGCGGCACAAAAGCCACGCACCGGAGACGGACCAATGGAAGCCACCCGCGAGGGTCGCTTGATTGTTGTCCGGGTGCCTCTTGAGGGCGGCGGTCGCATGGCCGTTTCCATGAACGACGACGAGGTTACCGAGCTCCACGACCTCCTCGCTAAGGTGATCAAGCCCAAGGCGTAGGCCGTTCATCTCAATGAAGAAAAGCCCTGCTTCTGCGGGGCTTTTCTTATGCCAGTGCCAGCAAGCTGGCCGGCGTCACGCAAACGAGCGCGGTTGCAATGCCGGTTGGATACTGGGCCGGGTGGATTCTGGGCCGGGTGGTTACTCGATCGGGTGGTTACTCGGCCGACTGGTCGGTGCCGAGTTTGGTGATGGTGAGCAGGCCGTCGCCCAGTGGCGACATGCTGGCCATCACCTCGGATGATTCCCGCACCTCGCTCAGCATCTTGCGGAACGCGGTGGGAACGGCTCCGCGTTTGGTGGGATCCGCGACCTCGCCCTTCCACAAAACGTGGGGAACCATAACGACGCCGCCGACGCGCACGAGCCGTAACGCGTGCTCCACATACGTCGACACGTGAGTCGGGTCTCCTTCGACCACCACCACATCGTAGGAGTTTTCGTTTAAGCGGGAGAGCACATCGCTGGCGCGACCCGTGATGAGTCGAATCTGATTCACTGCAAAACCGGCCTCGACAAAAAGTGGCTTGGCCTGCTCTTGGCGGTCGTATCCGTCGTCGATTGAAGTCAGCACGGCGCCGGGAGCCCCGCGCAGGAGCCAGAGGCCGGAAACGCCAAACGCTGTGCCCACCTCCACAATGTTCTGCGCGCCCGTGGCAGCGGCGAGGGTGGCGTAGTGCGCGCCGGTGGCCGGAGGAATAACCGAGACGCCGTGTTCGTGGGCAAGCGAGCGCGCGGTGAGCTGCGTTTTGGTTTCGTTGGCAAACTCCGCGATGTATCGCGCATCAATTTCGCTGAAGACCATGATTCCTCCCTTCGCCCTCAGCCTACTTAATGCGCGCGCGTGACGACCGAAGAGTAATCTGGTGAGCGTGTTCGGTCTAACCTTTGAAAAGCTGCTGGTGATTGGCGTGCTCGCCGTCTTCCTGCTGGGTCCCGAGCGCCTGCCAAAGTATGCGGCGGGTCTTGCCCGTCTCGTCAAGGGAATTCGCAACATGGCCAGTGGCGCCAAGGAGCGCATGCGGGATGAGATGGGCGAGGACTTCAACGACGTTGACTGGCGCAAGCTCGATCCCCGCCAGTACGACCCCCGCCGAATCATTCGTGATGCTCTGCTGGATGGGCCGGAGCCGAGCGCTCGCGTGTCGGCGGCGGCCTCCGTTGCGGCGGTGTCGGAGCAAAAGCCGCGTCGCCCACGACCGGCCCGCGCTAAGCCGGGGGCAGCACCGTTCGACGGTGAGGCGACGTAGGGTGTACGTCCGCCTTCCCGCCCTCATCTCTTCGATTCTTGCTCCCGTCCTGTTTATTGGGGCCACAATCGCGGGTGAACAGATGTTTGCGGGGTTCGACCCCGTGTCGCAAACCATTAGCGAGTTGGCCGCCCTCACGGCGCCGACCTTCGTTTTTGTCACCACCGTTTTTCTGTGCACGGCGGTGTGTCACATCATTACGGCGCTCTTCGCGCCGGGCATCGGCATTCCGGGACGAGTGGCACTCGGACTCGCCGGCTGCGCCACTTTTGCGGTCGGACTCTTTCCCCTGCCCTCGATTGAGGGTACGTCGATGCCGCACCGCATTGCGGCCATCATCGGTTTCATTCTTCTGGCTATCTGGCCGGTGTTGGGCATGCGGTTCCGCCGGGATTTCCCCGGGGTCGTTCGCCCCTGGGCAGCCGTGGCCGGAACACTCGTGATGGGAGCCCTGTGCTTTTGGTTCCTGGGCGTGTGGAGCAACCCGTCGCTCGGTTACGTGGGTCTGG
Source organism: uncultured Microbacteriaceae bacterium (assembly GCA_903915075.1). Classification (GTDB taxonomy): domain Bacteria; phylum Actinomycetota; class Actinomycetes; order Actinomycetales; family Microbacteriaceae; genus UBA963. The sequence continues at coordinate 4,113 of CAIWRM010000099.1, read as the reverse complement.
TGGAGCGCCTGGCCGCCAACCTCGAGGTCACGTGGCCCGCACTCGTCGTTATCGGGCTCTACGTGGCTCAGCGCCGTCGCGCAAAAACTCTGAGTAGCCCACCGTCGCCACGCGTCGACTAGCGCGGGGAGAGTGGCAGTGTGCGGTTCTCGCGCGCGGTGAGCTTGAGCAGCGCGTCGGCCACGCGGCTCAGTTCTTGCGCGGCCGGGTCGTGGGCGTGCGACGCCACGAGCGGGATGCCGTCATCTGCCGCCTGAGCCATCAACGGCGAGAGGGGAATGTGGCCCAGGACCTCGGTACTGACAGATTGGCGGGCGAGACCTGAGACGACCGCCTCGGCGCCGCCGGAACCAAAAACATCGAGGGTGGTGCCGTCGGCAAGGACGCTCGCGCTCATGTTTTCGACAACCCCAATGACGCGTTGGCCGGTTTGCACGGCGAGGCTCCCGGCCCGAACCGCAACACCCGCTGCGTAGGGCTGCGGGGTGGTGACAATCAGCACATCAGCGTGGGGCAGGAGTTGGCCCACGGTAATGGCCACATCGCCCGTGCCCGGTGGCAGGTCGATGAGCAGAACATCGAGGTCGCCAAAGTACACGTCGGTGAGAAATTGAGTGACGGTTCTCTGCAACATCGGACCGCGCCAGGCCACGGCCACGTCGGTGTCATCCACAAACATGCCGATGGAGATCACCTTGACGTCGTGAGCCACGGGAGGCACGATGGCGTCGTCGAGGCGCGTGGGCCGAACCGATATGCCGTCGGGAGCCAAACCCATCAGTGCGGGTATGGAGTAGCCATAGACGTCTGCGTCAAGAATGCCCACGCGCAGGCCACGTTGAGCCAGGGCCACGGCGAGGTTTACGGTGACGCTCGACTTGCCCACTCCGCCCTTGCCGCTCGTGACGGCGATGACGCGCGTGCCCGATTCCGGACCGAACGCCATGGTCTTTCCTCCCGGGCGCAGACGCTCCATGAGTTCAGCCCGCTGCTCGGCCGACATGACGGTGACGTCAACGTCGGCGCGTGAGATGCCCGGGGCCGCGAGCGCCGCCTCACGGACGCTCGCCTCGATCTGCGTTGCCGCCGGACACCCGGTGATCGTCAACATCACGGTGACGCGGGCCACGTCGTCAACGAGCGATACCTCACCGATCATGCCGAGCTCAGCGAGGGGGCGACGAATCTCGGGGTCGAGAACGGCGCCCACCCGCTGGCGCAGGTCGTCGAGTGCGGCGGTGGAGGCGTCGCTACCCGTCACTGGGGGCCCGTCACTTGGGGTCGGTCACTTGGCACGGGCCGAACGGGCACCACTGGCGCGCTTGGGACGAGTGGCGCGAGATGACGTTGTGGTTGTGGCCGATTTCTCCGCGTCGAGCTCAGCGAGGAGATCACGCAGCTCTTGGCGGATGAAATCTTTGGTGGCCAGATCCTTCATGGCGAGGCGAAGCGCCACCACCTCACGGGCAAGGTACTCGGTGTCGGCCAGATTTCGCTCGGCACGCACGCGATCCTGTTCGAACTGAACCCGGTCGCGATCATCCTGGCGGTTCTGCGCAAGAAGAATCATGGGCGCCGCGTAGGAGGCCTGCAGTGACAGCAGCAGCGTGAGGGCGGTGAAGCCGATGGCTGCCGAATCGAACCGCAACTCCTCTGGCGCAAAAGCGTTGAACGTGATCCAGATGATGCAGAAAACGGTCAGGCCGAGCAGAAACCACGGTGTACCCATGGCGCGAGCAATGGACTCTGTCGAGCGCCCAAACCTGTCTGTTGAGCGGACGGGCCTCATGATGCGGGGGCCCATGCCCTTGGGGGAGTCGAAGTAGTCGTCGACGTCGTTAGTGCTGCGTGCCACGATTACTCCTTCCTCTTCTTGGGTGCCACCGACTTCACGGTGGCTTTCACAACGGGCGACTTTCCGGCGGGGGCCTTTGAGCGGGTGCGCGTCTTACGGCGCTTGGGCGTGCTGGCGTCGTCGTCGTGACTTCGCCAGTCATCGGGGAGGATGTGATCGAGCACGTCGTCGATGGTGACCACACCCACCAGTCGGCCTGCGTCGTCAACCACGGGAACCGAGACAAGGTTGTAGCTGGCCAAAATGCGCGACACCTCGGCGGCGCTCGTGGCAACGTTCACGGGCTCGGTGCTCTCGTCAATGAGCGCCCCGAGTCGCTCGTGGGGTGGGTAGCGCAGCATGCGTTGGAAGTGCACGACGCCCAGCAGTCGACCCGTGGGTGACTCGTAGGGTGGCAGCGTGATGCAGACGGCCGCGGCCAACGCGGGGTGAGTCTCGTGCCGGCGAATCATGGCCAGGCCCTCGGCCACCGTGGCTTCGGCCGACAGGATGATCGGGTCGGTGGTCATCAGACCACCCGCAGTATCGGGGCCGAAGCTCAGCAACAGACGCACGTCATCGGCTTCGTCCTGTTCCATCAGGTCGAGGAGAGCCTCGCCACGCGCGTGCGGAAGCTCGGCGATGAGGTCGGCGGCGTCATCGGGCTCCATCTCTTCGAGCACGTCGGCCGCACGCTCGTCATCCAGCTGTGCAATGATGTCAAGCTGGTCGCTCTCATCCATTTCTTCGAGCACATCGGCGAGGCGGTCATCCGGAAGTTCTTCGGCCACCTCGATCATGCGCTCCTGGGGGAGGTCGAGCAGGGTGGTGGCAAGGTCAGCGGGGCGCAGCTCCGAGTAGGCGGCAATCAGTTGCTCGGCCGACTGCCCCTGACCGTCGGCAGCGGTTTCGGCAATCTCGGACCAGTCCACGAGAGTTGTGGGCCCCTTCGAAAACGGCGACCCTCCCGCACGGGGACGCCGAACGAAAACTTGCGACACGTTCCAGTCGCCCGCGGCGGTTTCGGTAATGGCGATGTCCTCGATGGTGCCCGGCCCGGAGCCGTCGTTGAAACTCACCTTGCGGCCGAGCAATTCGGCGATGAGGCGCACCTCGCCACCGCGCTGCTCAAAACGACGGACATTGATGAGCCCGGACGTAATCACCTGTCCGTTGGTGATTGATGCCACACGCCCAATCGAGACAAAGACGCGTCGCTTGCCCACAATCTCGACCATCAGGCCCACCACGCGGGGAGCGGCGGTGGCGCGGTAGACGACAATGGCGTCGCGAACGCGACCCACGCGGTCTCCCACGGGGTCAAAAACGTTGCAGCCCGCCAATCGGGCCACGAATACACGCGCCGAGGTCATGAGACCAACTTACCGCGTGGGCTTAATCCACGACTCAACCTCGGCCACCGTGCGGGGGATTCCCGCCGAGAGGTTTTCGGCCCCGTTTGCCGTCACGAGGATGTTGTCTTCGATTCTCACACCAATTCCGCGCAGTTCTTCGGGCACGGTGAGGTCGTCGGGCTGAAAGTACAGGCCGGGCTCGATGGTGAACACCATGCCCTTGGCGACCACACCGTCTTGGTACATCGAGCGACGCGCGTGCGCACAGTCGTGCACGTCGAGCCCGAGGTGGTGACTCGTGCCGTGCACCATGTAGCGCCGGTGGTGTTGGTTCTCGGGTGCCAGCGACTCCTCGGCGGTGACGGGAAGCACTCCCCACTCGGCGGTCTTGCGAGCAATCACGGCCATCGCCGTCTGGTGAATGGTGGCAAAAGTGATTCCCGGTCTCACGATGGCAAACGCCGCGTCGGCGGCTTCCAACACCGCTTCGTAGACGCGGCGCTGGGCGGCACTGAACCGCCCCGAAACCGGCAGTGTGCGCGTGATATCCGCGGTGTAGTAGCTCTCGAGCTCAACGCCCGCATCGATCAGCACGAGATCCTCGGATGCCACATCGCCATCGTTTCTCTCCCAGTGCAGAATGCAGGCGTGCGCTCCCGCGGCCGCAATCGTGTTGTACCCGAGGCCGTTGCCCTCGAGGCGGGCGCGCATGGCGAAGGCGCCCTCGATGATGCGCTCACCGCGCGTTTGGCCACCGATGGTCGGCAGAACGCGCGCGATGTCGGAGAACCCGAGGTGAGTTGCCGTAACGGCCCGTCGCATCTGGTCGATCTCGTACGCATCTTTGATGAGTCGCATCTCGGAGAGCACGCGCGCCAGTTCAGCATCCTTTGCGGCGTCGTCGTTCGAGCGTTCGAGTGCGTC
>CAIWRM010000098.1 GCA_903915075.1 uncultured Microbacteriaceae bacterium | reverse complement strand
CTCACCCTGAGTAAACAGGTCAACCGCGCGCCGACCGTCCTCGGCAATCGAGACGCTGTAGCCCTCTTTCTGGAGCAGGAATGCGAGGGGTTCACTGAGGGACGCCTCATCTTCAACGAGCAGAATCGTGGTCATGCTACAGACTGTTCCTCTCCGGAATCTGAGACGTGAGACTCGCGAACTTCGGGGAGCCGGATAGTGAACGTTGACCCGCGCCCCTGTTTGGTCCAGACCCTAATATCTCCGCCGTGATTTGCCACGATGTGCTTGACGATACTGAGCCCCAAACCGGTACCGCCGGTCGTGCGCGATCGTGCCTGGTCGGTTCGATAGAAGCGTTCGAACACACGTTCGGACTCTTCTTTGGTCATGCCAATTCCTTGGTCGGTCACCGATATCTCGACTTCTCCCTCGGTATGCGAAATACCCACTCCGACTCGTGAACCGTCGGGTGAGTACTGCACCGCGTTTGAGACGAGATTGCTGATGGCCAAAACGAGACGCGCCTCATCGGCGAGAACGCGAACGTTGTCGCTCTTTGCCGCCACGATGTCGATTCCTTTGGACGCCGCGAAGATCCGGTGCTGATCGACCGCTTGTGCAACAACAGCGTTCACCTCGATGGGCTGAAATTCCGTGATGGCTCCGTCTGCCTGCAGGCGCGACAGCTCAATAATCTCGCGCGTGATTCCCGCAAGGCGCTCGGCCTCGCCGCCGAGTCGCAGCGAAAACTTGCGGACCATCTCTGGATCGTCCGACGCTTCCAGCAGGGCTTCGGCGAGGAGCGAGATTGCGCCAATCGGAGTCTTCAGTTCGTGGCTGATGTTGGCGATAAAGTCACGGCGTACCTCTTCGAGTCGCTGGTAGTCACTGCGATCCGCCATGAAAATGAGAACCAGATTGTTTGACATGCGGGCGGCACGCACTTCCACGGCAATGGTGGTTTCGGCGAACGGCCCGCGGGCAAGCTCAATGTCCCGCGAAACAGCCTCACCCGAAGCGAACGCCTCCTTCACAATGCTCACGAGCTCGGGCGCGGTGACTCGGCCGGCACCGAGCATTGCCAGCGAGAGCGCGGCCTCCGACGCAGCCTTGACGTTCATCTGTTGGTCGACAAGGACCGTGGGAATGTCGATCATCGCGAACGTATCAACAATCCCCCAGGTGAGGTCCGTAGTTTCGTTGTCCCGCGTTACTCGCGCCTCACGCTTTCGCAGCTGGACACCCCACAAAACGAGCAAGCAAATGAGTGCTCCGGCGATAGCGCCCAGCACAATCCACAGCACAACGAGAGAGTCTGACATGTTGTTCCAACGCTAACGCCCCGCCTCACCTCCCGACAAAAGCAACATGCCCGGTATAAAGTGTCGGCAACAAGTGTTCATGCTCACGTCGACCGCTGTTTACCAACCCGTTGCCCTCAGGTCGCTCAGGGCGGGTTGCCTCAACAATGTCTCTTTTCAACGGCAGGAAACCAAAAAATGCGTCAGGCTTTTCAGCAAGAACTCAGTGAAGTGCAGGACCGGCTGGTGGAGATTGCCGAGCTCGTTAAGATCGCCATCACCGACGCCACGTCCGCGTTCAACGAGAGCGACCTCGCTCTGGCCGAAAAGGTGATTGAAAACGACGCCCACATTGACGAACTGTCACTCAGCCTCGACGAGCTCTCTATTCAGATTCTGGCCCGGCAACAGCCAGTGGCACGCGACCTGCGCGTGGTGGTAAGTGCCCTGCGCATGAGCGCCTCGCTCGAGCGCATGGGTGACATTGCCGAGCACATCGCGTCGCTCACCCGCTACCGATTCCCCGAGCGCGTTGTTGCCAAGGGGCTCCGCGGCACCTTCCGCGAAATGGGCGAACTTGACGTGGAAATCGCCACGCGATTGGTGGAGCTCCTGCGCTCGCAAGACAATGACCTCGCCGATGAGATGCGAGACCTCGACGACAAGGTTGACGCGCTTCACCTCAAGGTGTTCGGCAAGGTTCTCGATGAAGCCTGGGGTGGAACGACCGCCGACACCGTTGATGCCACACTCGCGAGTCGTTACCACGAACGTTTTGGCGACCACGCCGTGTCGATCTCAAAGAAGGTCAAGTATCTCTCCACCGGCGACTGGGCCGATCAGGGCGACGCGGCCAACTAGAACGCCTTACTTTTTACCCTGAGCCGCTACCGCTGCGGCACCCGCTGCGGCGGCTGCCGGATCCAAGTACTCGGCCTTCCCCACCGGCATAAAGCTGTCGTCGAGTTGGTACACCAGCGGGATTCCCGTGGGGATGTTCAGTTCGGCAATGTCGTCGTCTGAGACGCCGTCCAGGTGCTTCACGAGCGCGCGCAGTGAGTTACCGTGCGCGGTAATAAGAACCGTCTTGCCCGCGGCGAGGTCTCGCGTGATGGTTCCCGACCAGTACGGCACCAAGCGGTCAATCACGTCTTTCAGGCACTCCGTTGCGGGAACCTTGCCGTCAATGCCCGCATACCGAGCATCCGATGCCTGCGAGAACTCGTTGCTGTCGTCGATGGGGGGCGGGGGAACGTCGAACGACCGGCGCCAGAGTTGAAACTGCTCCGGGCCATACTCGGCCAGGGTCTGCTGCTTGTCCTTGCCCTGAAGTGCGCCGTAGTGCCGCTCGTTCAAGCGCCAGGATCTTTCCACCGGAATCCAGAGTCTGTCCGCAGTGTCGAGGGCGATGTTGGCCGTCTGGATGGCGCGCGACAGCAGCGAGGTGTAGACAACATCGGGCAGCACACCGTGCTCGGCCAAAAGTTCGCCAGCCCGCGCCGCCTCCCGCAAGCCCTTCTCGCTCAGCCGGCAGTCCACCCATCCCGTAAACAGGTTCTTCTCGTTCCAATCGCTGTGACCATGGCGGAGCAAAATCAGGGTGTGCGTCATGTTTCCAGTTTAGAACCCGGGCATTGGTGCGATTGACTTAGGTCATGCCTCAGGGTGCCATCACGCGCGGAACCACGAACACCAACCGTCTGCGTCGCTCAGACCGGTGGCTGGCCACCTGGCCCGGCCTGCGACGCGTTTCCTCGGCCCACGCGGTCGACCTCGGCTACGGCGCCAGCTCCGCCACAACCCGTGAGCTCACGGCGCGACTTTCGAAAGTGCGCCCCGACGTTCACGTGTGGGGCATCGAAATTGATCCAGTACGAGTGGCCGCCGCGCAGAAGGAACTTGCCCAGATTACTCCCCCGGTGACCAACATGACGTTTGCCTATGGCGGCTTCGAGGTTCCCGTGCCTCACGGAATAGCCCCTGTGGTAATTCGCGCCTTCAACGTGCTTCGGCAGTACGACGAAACGGAGGTTCCCGCAGCGTGGGCCGCCATGCTCGCTCGCCTCGACCCCGAGGGTGTTCTCATCGATGGCACGTGTGACGAGATTGGTCGCGTCAGCACGTGGGTGGCACTCACGCCCGAGGGACCCCAGAGCCTGTCGCTGTCGCTGCGACTTAACGACCTCGAGACTCCCCTCATCGCCGCTGAGCGACTGCCCAAGGTTCTGATTCATCGCAACGTTCCCGGCGAACCCGTGCACGCCTTTCTTGCCGCGCTGGATTCCGCGTGGCGCGCCAGTGCACCCCTCTCCACATTTGGCGCCGTTCAGCGTTGGCAGGCCGCCGTTCAGTCACTGGCCACTTCGGGGTGGCCCATTGTGGGCGGCAGAAGTCGCTGGCGACTGGGCGAGATCACTGTGAGGTGGGACGCTGTCGCCCCGCTCTCGGCGAGCTAGCGATCGCGCAGACGCGGAAGCTTCTCCACCGTCACCGCGTGACCGGCCGAGGTGGGCACAACCACAACTTGGGTGGCACGGGCCACCGCATCTTCGGTGAGCACATCGAGTGTGGCCTGCTCACTGGTTGTGCGCTTCACGAGCGCGAGCGCAATGGGGCCGTCTTCCCCGTGGCGTGCGGCCGAGGTGATGTGACCCACGGTGGCGCCTTCGAGCTGCACCTCATTACCGCGCTCGGGCAGTGTGTCGGACATGCCGTCGAGGTGCAGCAACACGAGGCGCCGAGGAGGCGCACCCAAATTGTGCACCTTGGCCACGGTTTCTTGGCCTCGGTAACAGCCCTTAGACATATGTACCGCTGATCGCATCCAGTCGACCTCGTGGGGCAGCAGAGCATCGTCGCCCTCGGACTCACGACGCGGACGCCAGGCGGCAATGCGCAGAGCGTCCCAGGCGCCGAGGTCGCTCGGCGCACATCCCGCCTCGTTGAGTGCCGAGGCAACTCGCTCCGCGGCGGCGCTCGGAACGAGATACTCCCGATAGGTCCACGAATTTCCGGGATGCGGCTCGGCCGCATACTGAACGCCCCCGAGTGCTAGGGCGTTCCACGGATCGAGCCAGACGATAACGGCGGCTTCGCCCAGTTCATCGGCGAGCACAGCCGCTATCACGTCGTTGGCAATCCCTGCGAAGACACCCCAGACCGACAGATCGGGCTCCGCGTGAACCGAAACGTCGCCCGAAAAAATCATGGCATCGAGCCACTCGGCCAGTTCAGCGATTGCCTCGGCATCGAGAATCAGATAGCAGCGCACACCGTCATCAACCACCGAGATCTGATGCTGAACCCTGCCCTGCGGCGTGAGGATGAGCGTTTCTACCGACTCGCCGGGAGCAATTGCGCGAACCTGCTGGCTCACCAGGCCGTCGAGCCATGTCAGGCGGTCTGCGCCGGTGAGGCAGATGACCCCTCGGTCAGCGCGACGCACATACGACTTACCCGCGTGCAGGTCACGCTGTTGCACGAAAGGATTTGCGTTGGCGATTGCCATGACAGCGCTACCGTCCGACCGGCTTAGCGCTGACCTTTGAAGAGCTTGAAGATGACCACGCCGGAGGTCCAGGCGATAGCCAAACTAGCGAGCGCCAAGAGGCCGATGAAGAAGAGTTCGAGGGCTACAAGCATGCTCCTATCTTAGGGCAGGTTACGATTGATGAGACGGAAAGTAAGACGGGAGGCCCCATGGTCGACGTACTTGTTCTTCGCGCGCAAGAAACAGAGCTCCTCCCGGCGCTCGACCTCCTCTCGCACCGTGTGCGCGTGATTCCGGCAGAGCCCGCCGCCTTCGTCAACGCGCCGGCTGCCGATGTGATTGTGGTCGACGGACGCACCGACCTCGCAAACGTGAAGAGCCTCTGCAAGATTCTGGTTGCCACCGGACCCGGAGCTCCTCTGCTCGTGGTCGTCACCGAGGCAGGCTTCGTTGGCATTACGCCCGATTGGGGCGTTGGCGATGTGGTGCTCGACACCGCACACGCGGCCGAGGTTGATGCGCGCATCCGACTACTGGCTGGCCGAGCCGCACAGGCAGAAGAATCTCCCGCTAGGATTTCCGCCTCGGGCGTGGTGATTGATGAAGCCAGTTACTCGGTAAAGATTCACGATCGCCCCCTAAATCTCACCTTCAAAGAATTCGAACTTCTCCGGTTCCTCGTCACGCACCCCTCACGCGTCTTTACTCGCGAGCAGCTGCTCAGCGAGGTGTGGGGATACGACTACTTTGGTGGCACCCGAACGGTCGATGTTCACGTACGACGTCTGCGCGCCAAACTCGGCGACATGGAGCAGCTCATCGGTACGGTGCGCAATGTGGGCTACCGATTCAACGTTGCCGACGACGCCTCCAACGCGCAGATTCAGCGACGCTCTTAGATTCGGTCGTTTACCTGCCGGTAATCTTTGCGAACAGCGTGCAATTCTTTCTCGTGCCAAGATATGCACATGGATGCCTTCAGTCGGGCCGATGTTGACGAGGTCAGCGCCGACGTCGACGACGACTTCGACCTGACGCCGTCGGCTAATCCTGATCACCTCCCGGCTGACCGCTACTTTGACCGCGAGCTGAGCTGGCTGGCCTTTAATCAGCGCGTTCTCGAACTGGCGGAGGATCCGACTATTCCCGTGTTGGAGCGGGCACACTTCTTGGCCATCTTTGCCAGCAACCTTGACGAGTTTTTCATGGTGCGCGTGGCGGGCCTCAAACGCCGCATCGTCACCGGGCTTGCCGTTCCTAACGTGCTCGGCACATCTCCTCTCGACGTGCTCACCCAGATTGCGCACACCGCGCACGCGCTGCAGGAGCGGCACGCTCGCGTGTATCAAGAGCTGGTCAAACCTGCGCTGTCAGAAGCCGGTATCGACATCGTTGCGTGGAGCGACCTTGCCACAGAAGAGCAAGAGCGATTGACCCAGTTCTTTGCCGACCAGATTTTTCCGGTGCTTATGCCACTCGCCGTTGACCCGGCCCACCCGTTCCCCTACATCTCCGGGCTCTCGCTCAACCTGGCGGTTCGGGTGCGTAATTCGAATACGGGAACAGAGGAGTTTGCGCGACTCAAGATTCCGCAGGTCTTGCCCCGTTTTGTTGCCGTGGATAAATCGGTCAACCACACCACCATGTCGTTCATCACGCTGGAAGATCTGATTGCACAGCACTTGGGCGATGTCTTTCCCGGCATGGACGTGGTTGAGCACCACGCGTTCCGCGTGACACGCAACGAGGACGTCGAAATCGACGAGGACGAGACGGAGAACTTGATTCAAGTTCTGGAGCGCGGGCTCTCCCGCCGAAGATTTGGCCCGCCCATTCGTCTCGAAATCGACGAGAGCATGGACTCGGTCACGCTCGACCTACTCATTCGCGAATTGGACATCACCGACCAAGAGGTCTATCGCCTCACCGAGCCGCTGAACCTTGCCGGTCTCTTCGAAATCTCAGGCATCAAGCGACCCGACCTGCACTTCGCTCCGCACGTTCCCCACACCAACGCGCGCATCGCGGGCTCTGAAGCCGGCGAAGTGGTCTCAATTTTCAAGTCCATCCGCCGGGGCGATATCTTGCTCCACCACCCCTACGAGTCGTTCTCCACGAGCGTGCAGACGTTTCTTGAGCAGGCGGCGGTCGACCCCAAGGTGCTGGCCATCAAGCAAACGCTCTATCGCACCTCGGGCGACAGTCCCATCGTGGCGGCCCTCATCAAGGCAGCCGAGTCGGGCAAGCAGGTTCTCGCACTCGTGGAGGTCAAGGCGCGCTTTGACGAAGAAGCCAACATCTCCTGGGCCCGCAAACTGGAGAAGGCTGGAGTGCACGTTGTCTACGGACTCGTGGGGCTCAAAACCCACTGCAAGCTGGCGCTCGTGATTCGCCGAGAAGACGGCGAACTG
>CAIWRM010000097.1 GCA_903915075.1 uncultured Microbacteriaceae bacterium | reverse complement strand
GCCGTAGTGACCGTAGTCGGCAGGCCACCAGTCTTGCGAGTCCTTCATGAGCGCAAAGATGTCTTTCTTGAGCGCGTTGAGGTCGAGTGACTTGAAGGCCTCGGCGTAGTCGAAGTCGTCGCCCATGGGATTCGACTTCTCGGAGTTGCGGCGGAGAATCCCCACGTCAATCTGATTGGGCCACCACTGGGAGTTCTGAACACTCTCGTTTGCCTTGCCGGCAAGGTAGGGGCACTTGTCTACGTCTTCCATGTTTATCCCTTTCATTGCGGCGGACGAACCTCGCTCATGCCCCGGGATGTCGTGGCAGCTGTTCGCCCTCCAAATCTGCCTCTCCAGTTTAGCCCTTGACGAGTTGGTGGGCTCGCTGGAATGACACCCCCAGGGCTGCCCCGATGTCGCGAACGGTGAGGCCGGATGCGCGAAGCGCCTTGGCTGCGCGCCGCGACTCGATGGCGGCCTCCTTGCGAGCGTTGTCGGCGATGTCGCGCAGTTCCCCAGCTCGTTTGAGAGTGGCCGCAACATCGTCGGGGAGGAGCAGTTGCATGTTGACGTCGAAACTGTCGGGTTCGGTCTCCGTCATGATCGAGATGTAATCGCGCGCCATCATGTCAATTTCCTTGACGGAACGGCCTTGAGTCGACCCCCGGAGCCCTTCGATCTGGATGTACCAGAACTTGCCCACCTGGCGCGCGGTGGCCTGCCACTCTCGCCTCTTCATAAGGTGCCCCTTTCGTTGTTGTTGAGAGTTGCTCGACACGCTTTGAGGATGTCTCGCGCGGTGTATTTGTTCAGTTCAGTGTGGCGAGGGATGGCGATGAGTAGTCCGTTGAATCGGTATGTGTCATGACTTGCCCCTCCTACAATGACGAATTCACATCCGTGAGCTTTCGCCATATTGCGAAGTTCCTTCTCAAGGTCTCGCTTCTTCATGATAAATGTCCACCCCGCAATAGACAAGAGTGTCTAGCCCAAATAGACAAAACCTGTTGGCGGGAGCAATTCGCGGTCGGCACGGGAGAAATCAACAGCAAGAGAGTGGTGCGGCATCCGGAAAACCCACGCCACGTGGGCAACAAGCGATGCGCGCGAGTGTGGAGGATGACACGCCTGTGGCAGAGTGGGCGCATGGCTCTTGCCCGCCACATTGTTGTGGCCATCAACCCCTCCGCCGCGTTCGGTAAGAACGCCCGCGTGGGCGACGCCGTGGTGGCGCAGGTGAGATCGGCCGGGCACGAGGTGACGGTGTGCCGGGAGCTCGACTACGCGTCGCTGCGGGCAACCACGGCGAAGGCCATAAAGAAGGCCGACGCCCTGCTCGTAGTGGGCGGCGACGGCATGGTGAGCCTCGGCATCAACCTGGTGGCGCAAACGTCGTTGCCGCTGGGTGTGATCCCCACCGGAACGGGCAACGACTTTGCTCGAGCGACTCATCTCCCACTCACCGATCCGGATGCGGCTGTCACGCACTTCTTGGCGGCGCTGGAACGCGAACCGAAGGTGATCGACCTGGCGCGGGCGAGCAAGGACGGCGAGCAGCGCTGGTTTGTGTGCATCCTGTCGGCGGGCTTCGACGCGATTGTGAACGAGCGAGCCAACACCATGACGCGCCCGCGCGGCAAGAGCCGCTACACGCTGGCGATTTTGCGCGAACTGGTGCGTCTCACCCCGCGCACCTACACACTCACTGTCGACGGCGCGACCACTCAGCAACCGGCGATTCTGATCTCGGTGGCCAACGGCGAGTCCATGGGTGGCGGCATGCGCGTGGCTCCCGAGGCGTCAATTACCGACGGCAGGCTGGATGTCTTCGTGCTTGCGCCCGTGACGCGCCGGCGTTTCCTGTGGCTGTATCCGCGGGTGTTCTCGGGCCGACACGTGGGTGAGCCCGAGGTGAGCCTGCAGCAGGGCAAGCGAGTGACGGTGGATGCTCCGGGCATCGTGGCGTATGCGGATGGCGAGCGACTGTGGTCTCTGCCGATTGACGTGGAGGTTGTGCCGGCTGCGTGCCGCGTGCTCGTCTAGCTGCGGTCGCCGCTCGTCGGTTGAGCTTGTCGAAACCCGCTACGCTCGCGGGTTGAGTAGCCGCGGTCGCGGGTTGAGTAGCCGCGCAGCCAACGAGGTTTCGCCGGTTGAGTAGCCGCGTAGCCAACGAGGTTTCGCCGGTTGAGTAGCCGCGTAGCGGCGTATCGAAACCGACGTCAACAGCGCCCGGATTATGCCCGCATATCGCCCGCGTGGCATAATCGTTACGTCGCTGGCCCCATCGTATAGCGGCCTAGTACGCCGCCCTCTCACGGCGGTAACGCGGGTTCGAATCCCGCTGGGGTCACAAACAAAATCGCTCTGGCATGTTCGCCAGTGCGATTTTTGTTTGCGCCGCCGCGTGATGCGCATTCGAACCCGGGTTCTGGGCCCCCGCTGGCCCGCCGCATTGCATGTCAATGTGGCGCGAAGGCCAGTAGGGGACCCGCTGGGAACTCGCGTGATTTCCCGCTGGGGTCACCAATAAAGAAAGACCTCGCTTGACCGCGAGGGCTTTCCCTATTCGGGCTAAATCAGTTAACCGGCAGCATGTGCTGCGCAAAGAACGCAGCCACTTCGGCGTGAGCATTCAGCGGAAAGATGCCGGCCACGTACTGGTCGGGGCGCACCACAACGATGGCTCCGTCGCGCGAGATCTCGCGTTCGCGGAAAATGTCGCGTCCGTGTCCGGCGCAGAAGATCTGGTTCACGTCGATGAGGCCGAACGGAACCTTCACGGGCTTGAATACGTCGGGTACTGGTCCCGGCTCAACCTCGGTGTAGTCCTGCTGGTAGATCACCTTGGTGTCGAAGGTGGCATCCGTGTCCACGCCGGCCGGGGTGTAGAGCACGTAGGGCGACGCCGGATCGTTCTGCCACCAGTTGGCGAACTCTGCGGTGGGGGTGCCGGTGAGCGCCGGGGCGGCGGCATCGGCAAACACGTATACCCGCCAGCGTCCGTCGGCCTCGTGCAGGTGACCGATGTGGCGCCAGCGCACGTCTCCGCGACGAATCACCTCAGCCGACTTGAACGCCTTACCGATGGGCAGGCCCTTAGCCAGCGCCTGGTGCTCCATGCCCGTGGTGATCTGGTTTTCGGGGTACTGGGTCATGTAGCCCATGGGGAACTCGAACGTGTCGTCGTAGAACTTGGCGAGACCGGAAGGGTCGTCCCACTCGTCGGCGGGCTTGGCCACGAGGGTCGACCATTCCTTGTCGAAGTCGATGAGGTTCTTGGCAATCACCTTGCGCTCCGACGCGTAGGTGTCGAGCAGCGTTGCGGGCGCACGATTTTCGAGAACGGCGGCGAGCTTCCACGCGAGGTTCCAGCCGTCTTGAATCGACACGTTCATGCCCTGGCCAGCTTTGGCCGTGTGGGTGTGACACGCGTCGCCCATGATGAACGCACGCGGGTGCAGTTTTCCGCGCTGATCGTCGGGCACATCATCGAATCCGTCGGCCAGGCGGTGGGCCACCTCGTAGACCGACCACCACGCCACGCCCTTCACGTCGAGCGTGTAGGGGTGCAGAATCTGGTTGGCGCGATCGATGATCGACTGCTGCGGGGTGTCGCGCACCTTGCCGGCGTCGTCTTCGTCGGTGTCGCCCAGATCAACGTAGAGGCGCGAGAGGTAGCCGCCCTCGCGGGGGATGAGCAGAATACTGCCGTGTTCGTGCGACTGGATGAGGCACTTGATTTGATAGTCGGGAAAGTCGGTGTTCACGAGCAGGTCGAGAACGCCCCACGCGTGCAGGGCGGCGTCGCCTTCGAGCTTGAGCCCCATGGCGTGGCGCACCTGGCTGCGCGCGCCGTCGCCTCCCACGATGTACTTAGCGCGAACCGTGCGCTCTTCGCCCGCACGTGGCCCAGCCACGTAGCGAACCGTGGCGGCAACGGGGTAGGGCTGACTGCGGTCAATCTCGAGGTCAACGAACTCAATTCCGTAGTTGGGCGTGACCCGCCCGGGTGCCCGCTCGGCATCGCGCAAGAAGTAGTCGAGCACGCGCGACTGGTTCACATAGATGTGTGGCCATTCGCTCAAGCCCTTGGCGTCATCCGGCACGCGGTCCACGCGAACGATGTTCTGGGGGTTCTCGGGGTCGGGCGACCACGTGTTCATCTCCACGTTGCGGTAGGACTCAGCTTCGATCTCGTTGGAGAAACCAAAAGCGGCAAAGGTCTCCACCGTGCGCGACGCGATGCCGTCGGCCTGGCCTTGCTCCAAGCGACCGGCGCGCTTCTCAATGGCGCGAACGTTGATGCTGGGGAAGCGCGACAGCTGCGCAATCACGGCAACGGCTGCGGGACCCGTGCCCACCACGAGCACATCCATCTCGTCGGGCAGGTCGTCGGGTCGATCGATGCCGTAACCGGCAGCCGCCTTGATGCGGGGATCGGCCGATACATATCCGCGTTGGTGAAACTGCACGAGGTAACTCCTTTGTCGAAAACAGGTTGTGGTGTGGGCACTTGCGTCTCTATAGTTGAGACACTATTCTAAATATAGAACAACGCTACCCTCGCGTGAGGCAGAGCGCAAGAGATAAGAGCAGGAACACGAGCACAAACGCATGAGCGCAGAACTAATCGACGGCGGTTCGCAAACGCTGTCTCGCGGACTCACCGCGCTCGAGCTCATTGGAGCAGCGGATGCGCCGGTCAGTGTTGCCGACCTGTGTGCTCAGTTGGGCATCCACCGCTCGATGGCCTATCGCTTGGTGAAGACGCTCGAGCAACGGGGTTTCGTGTATCGCGACGCCTCGGGTGGCCTGGTCCTCGGCACCAAGATCGCCACATTGGCGCGGTCGGTAGCCAAGGGCTTGCAAGAAGCTGCGGCCCCCGAGCTGGCTGCCATTGCCGCCGAGCTAGAGATGACCGCGATGCTCGTGACCTTCGACGGCGAATCGGCCGTGACGCTCAGCACCGCCGAGCCACAAAAGGCGGGCACCACGGTGGCCCGCAAACCGGGCAGCCGCCACTCAATTGATCGCGGTGCTCCCGGTCGGGTGCTGCGCTCGCAGGTGGACCCGGCCACCTATCCACCGCGCGACTTCGAGTTCAGCCAAGACGAAGTGCTGCCCGGTGTGGCCGCAGTGGCGGTTCCCCTGGTGATTGCCGGCTATCAGCCCGTGGCGCTCGCCGTGCTCTACTTTCCACGCGAGGTCGATGTGGCACACATCGCCTCCGTGCTTATGGCGTCGGCCGAACGCATCGGTTCTGTCGTCGGCGGATAGCGGATACTGGCGAGCGATTCGCGAGCGCTGTGCGTTTCTTGCGCCTCAGCATGTGAATAACTTCGAAGTCGTAACCGAGCCCTGCGGTAGAATTTTCAGGCATGGGACGAACTCATCGCTCTCATGAATTGTTTCCCACTTTCAATTTGCAAAGGAGCCGTCGTGACTAAATCACTACCTGCCTCCGCGGCAGCGACGCCGGCGCCGTCAAGGGTCTCCTCCCGCGCACGCACCGAGCGCCTCAACCTCAGAACAACGGCCAGCGAAGACGCCCTCCTTCGGGCCGCCGCCGAAATCCAAGACAAGAGCGTCTCGCAGTTCGTGCTCGACGCCGCCAAAGAAGCGGCTCAGAACGCCATCCTCGATCAGCGCAGCTTCCGACTCAGTGAAGCCGACTGGAATGCGTTGATGGAGACTCTCGACCGGCCTGCAGTTTTTAAGCCCAAGCTCGCCGCACTCATGAAACTGGCACCGTCAGACTTGACCGCTTGATTATCGAGCCCCTCGCGGGTCAGAACCGCAAGAGTTTCGATAGTGGAAATGTGGTCCTTGACGACTGGCTCAAACGCTATGCAACACAGAACGAGCGTCGTGGCTTTAGCCGCACATACGTTGCCGTTTCGGAGGATGTCGTTGTTGGGTATGTGTCCCTAGCAACCGGCGACATGGATCGCGACAGTGTTCCCCTCGACATCGGAAAAGGTGCGCCTCGCGACGTCCCCGTGATTGTCATTGGCCGACTCGCCGTTGACCGAAGCGCACAAGGTCGGGGTCTCGGCGGCGAGCTTCTCGCGTTCGCCCTGCAACGTGCCCTCGACGTGGCGCAAGAGGTTGGTGTTCGGGCCGTCGTCATCAATGCGATCAGTGAGCGCGCCAGAGACTTTTATCTTTCTTTGGCGGAGTTCGAGTGGGTCGCGGAACAACCGCTGACACTGTGGGTCACCATCGCCGAAATCAAGCGCTCCTTGGCCTAGCTCTTTCGCGCCCGACCATCGGCGGCGCACATCACAGCCGCACACACATGGCCAGCACCGTGCGCACAAAAACTAAGCGCACCAGCGCATTAACTGGTTTGCTAGGGCAATGACAAACAATCAGCCGGCAGCGTCGCCGGCAAGCAAGCCAGCCACAACCCCGCCAGGCACCCCCGCCGCAACCCAGCCGGGCAGCCGCGTTGCCGCCTGGCTCGGCCTCATGCTCGTGGCGTTCGGTCTGCTCACCGCCGTCACCTCGTATTCGCCACTTGCCGGTGACATCAGCGCAGAAATTGGCCTCACCGATGTCACCTACGGCCTGCTGGGCACGGTGGGTCCGTTCGCCTTCGCGTTCGTTTCGCTCATTACGCCGTTCGTGGCTCGCCGCATCAGCCTCGAGTGGACCATTGTGATTGCCGCCGCAATGATTGGCGCCGGTCAGGTTCTGCGCGCGGTGGCGGGGGAGTCGCTGGGCTTCTTTGCCTGGTCGCTGGTGGCCATGCTCGGTGTGGGTGCCGGCAACCTGCTGCTGCCGCCGCTGGTGAAGCGTTTCTTCCCCGACCGCATTGTGTCGGTGAGCACCGTGTACCTCACGGTCATGGTGATCTCCACCATTTATCCGCCGTTGTTGGCCGTGCCCATTGCCCAGTGGATCGGCTGGCGCGGATCAATCGGCGTGTGGGGCCTGATCGAGCTCATCGCAGTGCTTCCGTGGCTGATTGTCATCTTCAACGGCCGAAAGGCCAAGGCGGCGGCACGGTTAGCCAACGTGGTGTCAACAGACGTGGACCACCGCACCATCACCAAGCGCGTGTGGTCTCACCCCACCAGCTGGGTGATGCTCGTGATGTACGCCATGGCAACCATCAACTTCTACACCGTGGTGGCGTGGATTCCGGCCATCCTCTTCGAAACAGCGGGCATCGACCCGGCCACGGCCGGCGCGCTGCTGGCGCTGTACTCGGCCATCGGCATTCCCCTCGGCTTCTTTATTGCTCCGATTGTGGCCAAGGTCAAGAACTTAGGGCTCGTCTATGCCGTGTTGGCCGTCGTAGTAATTGTGGGCTACCTGGGCCTGTGGTTTATACCCGGCACGGCAACCTGGCTGTGGATGATGCTCGCCGGCATTTGCCCCACCATTTTCTCGTTCACCCTGATTGCCACCAACTACCGCACCTCCAACGAGATGGGCGGCGTGACGCTTGCGGGAATGGTGACCTTTGGCGGATACCTGATCGGTGGTTTCGCACCGCTGATGGTGGGCGTTTTTGCCGCCGACAACCTCGCCGGGGGCCTCACCTACGCCATGCTCATCGCTTCTATGATTGTCGTCATCGGCATGAGCTTTGGCCTGCGCCGACGGGTCTTGGTAGACCAGTAAGTTTTGTGGCCCGCCCCCGGGCACGAACGAAAGAAGGAACCATGGAGCGCAGGTCGATTGTTGTTGCCGGTGGTGGCCCCACCGGGCTGGCCGTAGCACTGGGGTTGGCCCAGCGCGGGGCAGAGGTCACGGTGCTCGATCGGGCGTCGGCCCCCAGCAATGCACCGCGTGCGCTGGCCTACCTGCACACCGTTCTGCCCGGTTTTGCCGAGATGGGTGTGCTCGACGACATTGTGGCCGAGGCGGCCATTGGCGACGGCATGAACTTTATTGATCACGACTCGGGCGAGACATTCCACATGACGCTGGATGTGATTGCCGACGACGTGCCTCACGCGTTTGTTCCCCAGGTGGGTCAAGACCGGGTGGGTCAGATTCTGCTGCGCCACCTCGCCAAATTCGACAACGTTGAGGTGCTTTACGACCACGACATCACGGGCATCAGCCCGGATGACGCGTCGGTCACCGTCACGGTGGCCACGGCGCAGGGCGAGAAGCAGTTTGTGGCCGACTGGCTCGTGGGAGCCGACGGGGCATCGAGTTCGGTGCGCCGACTTCTCGATCTCGCTTTTGAGGGCATGACCTGGCCCGACAAGTTTGTCTCCACCAACGTGCGCGCCAATCTGGGTTC
>CAIWRM010000096.1 GCA_903915075.1 uncultured Microbacteriaceae bacterium | reverse complement strand
GCGCTTCTACGACAGCGGCCAGTGGACCAAGTTGGAGAAGGAATTCGAAAAGCGCATTCGTGAGCAGTGGCCCACCTATGCGCCCAACATGACCGACGACAACATTGTGGCCATGCAGTTCTTTATGCCCACGCACATCAACGCCGGCAAGCCCGACATGATCGAGGGCGGCTACGTGGAGGGTGCTCACCTGGCCAGCCAGCTGGGTCGCTTCCGCCCCATTCCTGAACTCGCCAGCTACAAGACGATCCTGCCCAACCTGTACAACTGCTCGGCCAACGTGCACGCCGGATCGGGCATTGGACGCGGCAGCAGCTACAACGCGTGGAAGCAGATTGCGGCCGACCTCGGTCTCGACCCCGACGCGGTGGTGCGCGAGCCGACTGAGTAAGGCCGTCGGCCGAGTGTCGGCGTTGCCCGAGTAACCCCGCTGGCCGAGTAACACCGCTGGCCGAGTGTCGGCGCAGCCGATGTATCGAGGTCACAGGCGTCCCATAGGGTAGACACATGGATGGCGCCCTTCCCTTTGCTTTTGAACTAATCTCTCTCATCGTTCTTGTGGTGATTCTCATCGCCGATCTGCTGTTGGTGGTGTGGCGCCCGCACGTGCCAAGCATGCGCGAGTCAGCCCTCTGGGTTTCGGCTTACGCCCTGCTCGCCGTGATTTTTGGCGGACTCATCTTTGCCATTGGCGACGCCCAGCACGCCACCGAGTTCTTCGCCGGCTGGCTCACCGAGTACAGCCTGAGCATCGACAACCTCTTTGTGTTCGTGATCATCATGGCCCGTTTCGCGGTTCCGCCGAAGATGCAACAAGAAGTGCTCATGATCGGCGTCATTATGGCGCTCGTGTTGCGCGCCATCTTTATCCTCTTGGGCGCCGCGCTCATTGCCAGCTTCTCGTGGATATTCTACATCTTCGGTGCGTTCCTCATCTACACGGCCATTCACCAAGCAGTGCGAAGCGGCCAGCAGGAAGAAGAAACCGAGAACAAGCTGATTGGCTGGCTGCGCAAGCGCATCAGCATCACCGAGACCTACAACGGCATCAAGTTGCGCACCACCGTCACCGTGAAAGAGGGCGGCAAGAGCGTGACCAAGCGCATGCTGACGCCCATGCTGCTGGTGCTCATCTCGCTCGCGGTTACCGACGTGATTTTTGCTTTCGACTCGATTCCCGCCATCTTTGGTATCACCACCAGCCCGTTCATCGTTTTTGTGGCCAACGTGTTTGCTCTCATGGGCTTGCGTCAGCTCTACTTCTTGCTCGGCGGATTGATTCAGAAGTTGCACTACCTCACCTACGGCATCGCCGTGATTCTGGCCTTTATTGGCGTCAAGCTGGTGCTGCACGCACTGCACGACAACACGCTGCCGTTCATCAATGGCGGTAAGCACCTCGACGGCATCCCCGAGATCAGCACCGAGGTCTCGCTCGTTGTGATTGTGGCCTCGATTGGCATTGCGGCGCTGGCCAGCGTGTGGAAGATGCGTAGGGATGCCCGGGAGAAGATGCCCGTCAAGAAGAGCTAGGCGGGTTTCGATACTTGGTTTCGATACGCCCACTGCGTGGGCTACTCAACCCACGGCACTGCGTGGGCTACTCAACCAGCGAAGGGTGAGACAACCGGCGAAGAAGTAGACTGGAGAGCAGCCCATTTAACCCAGCAAAGGTTTTCCCGTCATGAATGTAGCGCCGCGTACGCTCGCCGAGAAGGTCTGGCACGACCACCTCGTTGCGCCGGGCACCGATGGTTCGCCCGACCTGATCTACATCGACCTTCACCTCGTGCACGAGGTCACCAGCCCACAGGCGTTCGACGGCCTTCGCCAGGCCGGCCGCCAGGTGCGCCGCCCCGACCTCACCATTGCCACCGAAGACCACAACACCCCCACGCTCAACATCGACAAGCGCATTGCCGATGACACCAGCCGCATTCAGATTGAGACCCTGCGCACCAACGCCAAGGAGTTTGGCATTCGCCTGCACTCGCTCGGCGACATTGAGCAGGGCATCGTGCACGTGGTCGGTCCGCAGCTGGGTCTCACCATGCCGGGCATCACCGTGGTGTGTGGCGACTCACACACTTCCACCCACGGCGCGTTTGGCGCCATGGCGATCGGCATCGGCACCAGTGAGGTGGAGCATGTGCTGGCCACGCAGACGCTGCCGCTTCAGCCGTTCAAGACCATGGCCGTGAACGTGGAGGGCACACTGCGCCCGGGCGTGGGCGCCAAAGACATCATCTTGGCCGTGATCGCCCAGATCGGCACCAACGGCGGCCAGGGCTACGTGCTCGAATATCGCGGATCGGCCATTCGCGCGCTCTCCATGGAGGGCCGCATGACCATCTGCAACATGTCAATCGAGGCCGGTGCTCGCGCGGGCATGGTGGCGCCCGACCAAACCACCTACGACTACCTCAAGGGCCGCCCGCACGCACCCACCGGTGCCGACTGGGATGCCGCCGTGGCCTACTGGAACACACTCGCCACCGACGAGGGCGCCACTTTTGACGCCGAGGTGTTTCTCAACGCCGATGAGCTCGAGCCCTTCGTGACCTGGGGCACCAACCCCGGCCAGGGCGTCTCGCTCAACGGCCTGGTGCCGTCGCCCGACGCGATTGAGAACTCCGAAGACCGCGAGGCGGCCGAGCGCGCGCTGGAATACATGGATCTCACCGCCGGCACGCCCATGAAAGACATTGCCGTAGACGCCGTGTTCATGGGCTCGTGCACCAACTCGCGCATCGAAGACCTGCGCCAGTTTGCGAGCATCATCAAGGGCAAGAAGAAGGCCGACGGCGTTCGCGTGATGGTGGTGCCCGGTTCGGCGCGCGTGCGGCTGGAGGCCGAGGCCGAGGGCATCGACAAGATTGTTGAAGACTTTGGCGCCGAATGGCGTTTTGCCGGCTGCTCCATGTGCCTGGGCATGAACCCCGACCAGCTCTCGCCGGGGGAGCGCTGCGCCTCCACCAGCAACCGAAACTTTGAGGGCCGGCAGGGCAAGGGCGGGCGCACGCACCTGGTGTCGCCGCTCGTGGCTGCCGCCACCGCCATTCGTGGCACGCTGTCGAGTCCGTCTGACCTGGCGGCGGAAGGCGAGGCGTAGACCATGGAGAAATTCACCACCGTCACCGGCATTGGCGCCCCGCTGCACCGCAGCGCGGTTGACACCGATCAGATCATTCCTGCCGTGTTCTTGAAGCGCGTGACCAAGACCGGATTCGAAGACGCCCTTTTTCACGAGTGGCGCCAAGAGCCCGACTTCGTGCTCAATCAGCCCGCGTATGAGGGCGCTCGCGTTCTCGTTGCCGGCCATGACTTTGGCACCGGCTCGTCGCGTGAGCACGCCGTGTGGGCGCTGCGCGACTTTGGTTTTGACGTGGTGCTCAGCCCGCGCTTCGCCGACATCTTCCGCGGCAACGCGGGCAAGCAGGGTTTGCTCGCGGCCCAGATCACCGAACCCGACGCCGAAGCGCTCATGCACCTGCTCGAG
>CAIWRM010000095.1 GCA_903915075.1 uncultured Microbacteriaceae bacterium | reverse complement strand
GGTCACTACTTTCGAACCCGGAGCCAGTGTGGTCTTGACCCACGGCTTTGACTTGAGTCCCTTTTTCGATGCGTTGCGCGCCAGAAGACCGGCAGCGAGCATGACGGATGGGTTAGACGTGTTCGTGCACGACGTAATGGCCGCAATGGACACGGCGCCGTTGTCGAGCGTGAACGTCTCGCCGTCCTTAGTTACCGTGGCCGACTTACCCGGAGCGAAGTTGACGAGATCCTTGGCGAACTGCTTCTTTGCCGAGCTCAACTCAATGCGATCCTGCGGGCGCTTGGGACCGGAGATGGACGGCACTACCGTGGCCAAGTCGAGCTCAAGATACTCACTAAACGAGGGCTCCACGCTCGGGTCGTGCCAGAGCTTCTGTACCTTGGCGTAAGCCTCGACCAGTTCCACCTGTTCGGCACTGCGGCCGGTAAGCCTCAGGTAGCCGAGCGTCACGTCATCGATGGGGAACATGGCGGCCGTCGAGCCAAACTCGGGGCTCATGTTTCCGATGGTCGCCCGGTTGGCCAGGGGCACCGAAGCCACTCCCGGACCGTAGAACTCGACGAACTTGCCGACCACACCGTGAGCGCGGAGCATCTGGGTGATCGTGAGCACAACATCGGTAGCGGTGACACCTGCCGGGATCGCACCCGACAGCTTGAAACCAACCACCTTGGGAATCAGCATCGAAACGGGCTGACCCAGCATTGCTGCTTCTGCCTCGATGCCACCAACGCCCCAACCCAGCACGCCGAGACCGTTGACCATTGTGGTGTGCGAGTCGGTGCCGACACAGGTGTCGGGATATGCCTGAAGGACGCCGCCAACCTCGCGCGACATCGTGACCCTGGCCAAGTACTCGATGTTGACCTGGTGCACGATTCCCGTTCCCGGCGGCACCACCTTGAAGTCGTCGAACGCCGTCTGGCCCCAGCGCAAGAACTGGTAGCGCTCACCGTTTCGTTCGTACTCGATGGCCACATTGCGCTCGAGCGCGTCTGCTTCTCCGTAGACATCGGCAATAACCGAGTGGTCAATGACCAATTCGGCAGGGGCGAGCGGGTTAATGCGCTTGGGGTCGCCACCTAATGCCGAGACGGCTTCGCGCATCGTTGCGAGGTCAACAATGCAGGGAACACCGGTGAAGTCCTGCATGACAACACGTGCCGGGGAAAACTGAATCTCTGTGTCCGGTTCGGCTGTGGGATTCCACGCTCCGAGAGTTCGAATCTGATCCGCAGTGACGTTGGCGCCATCTTCGGTGCGGAGCAGGTTCTCGAGGAGGACCTTCAGACTGAACGGAAGCTTCTCGTGTCCCTCAACCGCGTCGATGCGAAAAATCTCGTACGTGGTGCCCCCTGCCGTGAGGGTGGACTTTGCACCGAAGGTATTGACGACAGACACTGTGATTGCTCCTTTTACTGCGCAGGATGTCGGGGACTGACATGACCAATGCGATGTCCCGACTCGTGTGACGAGACTCGGCATTTATCTTGATATCAAGATACCGCGTTTTCGGATTGTTCGGCCGCTTTTTCCTTGAAGAGTCCGCGCACCAGCAACCATGTCGCTGCCAACACCGGGACGTAGAGTGGCAGGCCGAGAGCCAACTTGGCCGTGAGCAGCGCCTGATTGAGTGCCGCGTTCTCTGCGCCCGAGGCCAACGACGCGGCCACGAAGAGCGGAACCTCTACCGCGAGCCGAATGACGAACATGGCGAGCCACAGCAGCGTAGTGATGGTGTAGACACGACGAGACTCACGATCCTTTCGCCACGCACCCTTGTCCTGGCGATACAGGCCAATGACCAGCCCCACCAACGGCCAACGCGCCGCGAGAGACACAATCACGGCAACCGCGTAAACACCGTTGGTAATCAGACCCCAGACAGAGAATCCCTCGGCGCGACCGGTGAAGATGGCGATAGCCGCCGAGAGGGCAACGCCAATAAGGCCCACAATGGCCTGCAAAATACTCTCGCGACGAATGATGCGCACGAGTGTAAAAATGACGGACGCGCCCACCGACAGGCCCAGTGCCAGCCACGGAAGTCCTTCCTTCACCCCCGATAGTGCATACACGAAGACGAACAGTGTTACGGGAACTACGGTTTCCAGAATTCCGAGGACACCGCCCACGGCCCTCAGGAGTGGCTGACCCGTCTCCTGTGTCGTCGCCAGTGCAGCGAGTCCGCGCGCTTGCGGCTTCTTGTCGCTCACGCGAATGCCTGACTCGGAGCCCCACCGGCTTGTGCGGGGACTTTGATGGGCAGCATCTCGCGAGGAGGCATCGGTGTCTCACCACGGACAATGACAAGACTTCGGAAGAGGTCGATCATGGCGCGACCGGTTGAGGCTTCCGTCGCTGCCGGACCCGTGATCACCCCGCGAACAAACCAGCGCGGCCCATCGACGCCCAAGAATCGAGCGTCCTGAATGCCGGGCTTGCCGTTGGGCAGGACAACGGGAATCTGGCATTTCAGCTCGAGGCCCACCGGACCCATCACGGGCTCGGCGACTCCGCCTTGGGAGGTAATGTGCTCGATCACCTGTTGGCGAATTTCATGCCACAGCCCGCTACTGCGAGTAGCCGCGAACGGCTGTACCTGCAGGGTGGAACCGAACTGGTCGAGGTTCACCGCAACAATTCGTTGATTTGCCTGCTCCACTTCGAGTCGAAGATTTAGTCCCTCACGCGGTTCCACACGGATTGAACCCAGGTCGACGAAGGGCCGGATGCCGGTGACTTCGCTCTCGTCAAACGGCCCGTTCAGGTGCCGATCCTCGGGAGCGCTCTTCTCCACAGAAATGTTCATGTCGGAAGCCATAATGCCTATCTCACCACACCTTTATGACGAGATGCCTGAAGACCCAAAGCCGGCCTCGGCACGATGAGTTCCGGGAAGGTGCTCAACGGCAATGAATCGCGGTCGCGCAATGGGCATCACGATGAGTTGCGCAATACGGTCACCGGGATTCACCACGAACGCTGTCTCGGGGTCAAGATTGATCAGGGTGACGCGAATCTCGCCACGATAGGCAGCGTCGACCGTCCCCGGTGAGTTGACAATCGAAATACCGTGCTTGGCGGCGAGCCCACTCCGCGGAACGACAAAGGCAACGTAACCGTCCGGCAAAGCTATGGACAGGCCTGTTCCCACTGTTGCGCGAGCCCCGGGCTCTAGCGTGACGGATTCTGTGGAGGCGAGGTCGGCTCCTGCGTCACCGGGATGAGCAATCGTCGGTGCATTTTTTCCGGTAAAGAGAATCTCAACTGCGTCAGTCACGCCATTGAGGCTAGCAAGTATGCCGAGTAGGCAAAATCGTGGTCTGATAGTGACGTGACGTATCGCGAAATCCTCTGGCCCAATCCGATGATTTACTTGGCCTTCCTTTTGGAGATTCCGCTCATCATGCTGCTGATTGCCCCGTTCTCGCTTCCCCTGGGCATTCTGCTCTCCATCGTCATCTTTATTGCGATCACGGTCGCCGTCACGGTCACGTCACCGCGCATTCAGATTGCCGATGGCAAGCTCCGCGTGGGCAAGGCATCCATCGGACTTGAGTATCTTGGCGCTGCCTCGGCGTTTACGGGAACACACGCCATTGCCGAGCGCGGACCTCAGTTGGATGCGCGCGCGTGGACGCGGTTTCGAGCATGGATTGGTCCCGTGGTTCGGGTGGAGATAAGAGACGAAGAAGATCCCACGCCCTATTGGCTCTTTAGTACCCGTCGCCCCGAACAACTCGTGGCCGCACTGCGCACCGCTCGCGCAGAGGTGAAGCCCTAGCGTCTCCGAACTAGCTGTTGCATTCGGTGCAGACCGGGCCCAGCTTGTTCTGCTTTGCCAACTGCGAGCGGTGCTTTACGAGGAAACACTCGATGCACGTGAACTCGTGCTCCTGGGGTGGCAAAACAACAACGTTGAGTTCGATATCTGAGAGATCGTGACCACCAACGCCAAAGTCGCCCAGATTATCGGCGTCTTCGAGGTCAACCGACGCGGAAAGCTTTTCGGGAACACGTTCCTTGAGAGCCTCGATGGATTGAGTGTCGTCGTCGTCGTTTTTACGCGGCGCGTCGTAGTCAGTTGCCATTTATCTTGAGTCACCTACACTTTTCGCTCAGGAGGGTGGGAGTGTTACGCGCCTGTAGTTTGCACCACGATTCGCCGAAAGTCCAAACCCCGCGCGGTAAGCGGAAATTCTGGCAAAAAATTGTCCCACGGCGCACCGCGACATTGACCACAATTGCCGACCGCTCGTGGCACGATAGGCGCTAGGTAAGTTCAGGGTTTGGAGTCACTTAGATGCGCGACCTAAACGTCACGAGCGTCGAGACCGGCGTCATCATGGCCACTGATTCCGACGGCGAAGACTATCGAATTGCCGTCGACGAGGTCACCGTGTCTCGCCTCAAGCGTCCGCACATTTCGACGGCTCAGGCGCGCGTCTCGCCTCGCGACATCCAGTCTCAGCTCCGAGCCGGCCTCACCCGAGAAGAAGTCGCTGAACTGACCGGAGCAAGCACCGAGGAGGTGGCTCGCTTCGAAGGTCCGGTTTTAGCGGAGCTCGAGTACATCATTAATGCCGCTCTTGCGCTGCCCGCATTTTCCGATGACTCTGTGGGCGACGATCGGTCGGTCACCGTGGGAGCTCGCGTTCGCACACAAATTGAGAACGTGGGCGGGTCGGACGAACGCTGGGCCAGCTGGCGAAACCCCGCGGGTGAGTGGCACGTCAAGTGCACCTTCCAAGTTGCGGGTATCGCACACGAAGGCCGGTGGATCTTCGAGCCCAAGCATCACCAGCTCACGCCGCTCAACGATGAGGCGGCAAACCTCATGGCCAATCAGGCATTCACCTCGGGGCTCATTCCCCGACTTCGAGCAGTCGACGGCAAGCAGCGCCGCCAAACCGGACCCACCGCGCGCCTCGCCGAAACGGCGCCCGGCCCCGAGCAGGGAACTGCTCCGGTCGCGACGACTGCTCAAGATTCGGTGGTTGCCGAACCCGTCGTTGCCAAACCCGTAGTTGCCGAGTCGGTTGCCGACCCTGCGGCCGACAGCATCGATGCTGTTATGCCGGCTATTCCTGACTCACCATCTGATGAATCAGCCGCTCCTGAGCAGACGACGCCCGCCGCGGTTGACAGCTCCCAGGCCGCAGAAGAAGATGCGCCCACTCCCACCGCGGACCTGATGGCTGCCCTGCGTAAACGTCGCAGCGAAAACCACGACGCGCCGACGTGGTTAGCGGAAGCCGCATCTACGGAAGGCTCCCGCTCCAAGCCCGGTTCAATTACCGATGAGCTCGCGGAGATGCAGAACACGCAACCGACAAAGTCATCACGCACGGGAAGCTCCCGACGGAATCGCGCCCAGATGCCCACCTGGGACGAGATCGTTTTTGGCACGAAGGTTGACGACGACCTCATCTAGCGCCGGTTGGCTGGGTGAGCCTCAACCACGGAATGAGCATCTCGCGCTCAGAGAACCCGCCGTGCTGGCCCACCATTCCTCGCGCTTCGGCTCGAGGGTTTCGCGCGTCATAAAGAGCATCGTCGTGTTTCGGAGTCACGATGAGTTCGCCCGCGCGCATGCGCACCTCGGCGGACATCTTCCCCCAAATGCCTGCAGCAACGAGGTCTTCGGGAGTGAGCACCCAGGCCACGTCACGCACGTGGGTGGCCCACGCTTCCGCAGCCTCGCCGGATAGCGCCGCATCGGCGATAGCCAAGCGCGGACTGCCCTCGTGAGCGAAAATCTGAAGCCCTCGGGGCTCTCCGCCCACGACCGGGTTTCCCTCGATCCCAGAATCAGGGGCGGCCACATCCACGTGCCGAGCCGACGGAACATCGAGCACGCCATGATCAGCGGTGAGATACACCTCCGCGCCCGGAGGCAGCGACGTGCACAGCGAGCGCAAGGCGCCGTCGACCTCCTCAAGCGCAGCCAACCACGCCATGCTGGTCACCCCCTGCGCGTGCGCAATCTGATCCAACTCGGGGATATACAGCATCACAAAATCGACACCGTGGGCCACTTCGTCGCACGCACGCTGCACCCGATCCGAGATTGTGTTCTCTCCCACGTATTTCGCTCCCGAGTGCACAACCTGCGTCAGTGGCGACTTTTCGAAACGCGGTAACCCCACGATTGACGAACTCTTGCCTGCGCTGTGTGCACGCTCGTGGAGTGTCGGCACACCAAGCCAGCTGGTGAGATCGGCAACGTCGGTGAGCCCGCTCAGCTGATTGATGACGTTACCCGTGTCGGGGTTCATGATGCGATATCCCAGCACGCCGTGTGTTCCCGGAAGCTCACCAGTGGCCAGCGAAGCGAGAGCGGAAGCCGTGGTGGACGGAAAGACCGTGGTCATGCGCACGACCTGCTTAAAGTGCCCGCGGAGAAAGGGAGCGTGACCGAGGCTTTCGGCAAGGTTCATGAGGCCCAGTCCGTCCACGAGCACGAGCACGACTGCGCTCGCTGGAGCGAGACCGAGCGGGTTAGACAGCTCCTCAACACCCAGACTCGCATAGCAACTTGGCAACACGTCGGTCAGCCGTGCGTCGCTGGGCGGAGGGCTCGGTAGCATAAGGCTCATTATGACGACTTCCGCCCGCACCCCCGAAGCCGGCGACCACATCACAGACATCGACCTTGCCGTCGAGATGCAAGATTCCTTCTTGGAGTACGCGTATTCCGTGATTTATTCGCGCGCTCTCCCCGATGCGCGTGACGGCCTCAAGCCCGTTCAACGCCGGATCCTTTTCATGATGCGCGACATGGGCCTTCGCCCGGAGAAGGGGCACGTAAAGTCTGCCCGCGTTGTTGGCGAAGTTATGGGCAAGCTGCACCCCCACGGAGATGCGTCCATCTACGACGCCCTGGTGCGTCTCGCGCAAGACTTCACGCTGCGGGTGCCCCTCGTCGACGGTCACGGAAACTTTGGCTCGCTCGACGACGGGCCTGCGGCTGCCCGCTACACCGAGGCCCGTCTCGCCGCGGCCGCTATGGCAATGACCGAAGACCTCGACGAAGACGTTGTTGACTTTGTCCCGAACTACGACAACCAGTTCATGCAACCCGAGACGCTCTCGGCCGCGTACCCCAACCTCCTCGTTAACGGGTCGAGCGGAATCGCCGTGGGCATGGCCACGAACATGGCGCCGCATAACCTCGTCGAGGTCATTAACGCGGCAAAGTACTTGCTGTCACACCCCGAGGCGTCTCTCGCTAAGCTCATGTCTTTTGTTCCCGGCCCCGATCTGCCCTCGGGCGGCACCATCATGGGCCTCACCGGCATCGCCGAGGCCTACGAGACCGGCAGGGGTTCGTTCAAAATGCGCGCCAAAGCCAGCATTGAGAACGTCTCCGCGCGCCGAGTCGGGATCGTCTTTACCGAACTGCCCTACCTGATTGGCCCCGAGAAGGTAATTGACAAGATCAAGGATGGCGTGACGACAAAGAAGTTGTCGGGCATCAGCAATGTCATCGACCTCACCGATCGCCACCACGGTCTCAAGCTGGTGGTCGAGATTAAGACAGGCTTCAACCCGGAAGCCGTGCTCGAGCAGCTC
>CAIWRM010000094.1 GCA_903915075.1 uncultured Microbacteriaceae bacterium | reverse complement strand
TATCGGCGCGGGGTGTGGCAGACTGAGGGTGAACTCATCCTCTTTGTCGGCTTGGAGATGCCCCGTCCCATGTGTGGAATCGTTGGAATCGTCTCAACCGAACCGGTGAACCAGCAAATATACGACGCCCTGCTTTTGCTGCAACACCGAGGACAAGATTCCACGGGGATCGCCACATCCGATGGCAGTCACCTGCACCAGTTCAAGACCAAGGGCCAGGTGCGCGAGGCGTTTCGCACACGTGACATGCGGGCCCTCCCCGGAAAGCTCGGCCTCGGTCACGTTCGCTACGCCACTGCCGGCGCTGCTAAGCACGAAGAAGAGGCACAGCCGTTCTACGTGAACGCCCCCTACGGAATCGTGCTGGTGCACAACGGAAACCTCACCAACACTCGAGCGCTCACGAACGACCTGTTCAGCATTGATCGCCGGCACGTCAATACGTCGAGCGACACCGAGCTCCTTCTCAACGTGCTCGCCACCGAGCTCCAGAGTCAGATTTCGGGCACCGACCTCGACCCCGATCAGGTCTTTGGCGCCGTGGCGAACCTGCACCATCGCGTGCAAGGGTCGTATGCGGCCATCGCTGTGATTGCCGGGCACGGTCTGCTGGCGTTCCGGGATCCGTATGGGATTCGTCCCCTCATCTTGGGAAAGCGCCTGACCGAGTCCGGCAAGGCCGAATGGATTGTGGCCAGCGAATCACTCGTGCTCGAGAGCGCGGGCTACGACGTGGTGCGCGACGTGGATCCCGGCGAGGCCGTGTTCATTTCGGTCGATGGTGAGATGTACTCGCGCCAGTGCGCGGAGAATCCTCGCCTCGTGCCCTGCTCGTTTGAATACGTCTACTTGGCCCGCCCCGACTCAATCATGAACGGCATTTCGGTGTACGAGGCTCGGTTGCGCCTCGGCGACCGCCTGGCAACAACAATCGCCGAGTACGCACCCACGGGCAACATCGACGTGGTCATGCCCATCCCCGATTCGTCCCGTCCGGCGGCCATGCAGGTGGCACGCAAGCTCGGCATCGAGTATCGCGAGGGTTTCTACAAGAACCGCTATGTGGGTCGCACGTTCATCATGCCGGGGCAGGCGCAGCGCAAACGCTCGGTGCGCCAAAAACTCAACGCGATGTCGTCCGAGTTCGCCGGCAAAAACGTGCTGATTGTTGACGACTCCATCGTGCGCGGCACCACCTCGCGCGAAATCGTTGAGATGGCCCGCGCCGCCGGCGCAAACGAGGTCACCTTCACCTCGGCCGCACCGCCCGTGCGCTTTCCTCACGTGTACGGCATCAACATGCCCTCTCCCCACGAGCTCGTGGCGCACGGCCGCAAGATCCCTGAGATTGCCGCCGAGCTGGGCGCCGACCACCTGATCTATCAAGAGGTCGACGACATGCGCGACGCCATCATCGAAGGTTCCTCCGTTACCGAACTCGAAATGTGCTGCTTCACCGGTGACTACGTGACGGGCGGCATCGATGCCGACTACCTCGCCTGGGTTGAGGCCAACCAGCTCAGCTAGCTCGTGCTGAGCCCGTTCTGTCGTCGCAAGTTCCGGCTCGTCTAGACGGTTCCGGCGCTCAGGCCGTGCAGAACCTCGGCGGCGCGCAGGCGCACCTCGGGCAGGTCGGAGAGGCGGTTAAGACCGGCGAGCTGCTGGCCCATCCGATGGTTCTTGGCAAACGTCTCGCGGTGACGATCGAGGAAGTCCCAGTAGAGAGTGGTGAAGGGGCACGCGTCCTCGCCGACCCGTTTTTTGGGGTCGTAGCGGCATCCGCCGCAAAACTCGGTCATTCGATTCATGTAGGCGCCGCCGGCCGCATAGGGCTTGGTCATCAGCAAGCCCGAATCGGCATGCGTTGCCATGCCGATCACGTTGGGCACCATGACCCAGTCGCTCGCGTCAATAAACTGCTCGCGCATCCAATCGAGAAACTTCTGCGGGCTAACTCCCGTGACCAGCGCCAGGTTGCTCAACACCATGAGACGCGGAATGTGATGAACCCAGGCGCGCTTCTCAACGCCGGCAACGACCGAGCTCACGCAGTTCATGTGGGTCGATTGGGAGTCACTGAACGCCGGCAGGAGCTCGCGATCTGCGCTCAACCCGTTCAGGTTTCGGTAGTCCTCGCCCAGAAACCAGTACATGCCATTGATGTACTCGCGCCATCCGATGATTTGGCGAATGATGGCCTCGACCGACTCAATCGGGGCATGTCCGGCCCGATAGGCGGTCAGGACGGCCTGGATGACCTCTCGGGCGTGCAGAAGGCCGACGTTGAGGTACGGGCTGAGCAGTGAGTGGTGAAGCGCCCACTCGTCCTGCGGGACGGCGTCTTCGTAGGGGCCAAAACCGGCGAGGTGGTGTTCGATAAACCAGGCGAGTTGTGTGAGCGCACCCTCGCGCGTGGTCGCCCACGTTGCCGTGGCCGTGTGGTTGAGCTGTTGTTGCACGTCGCGGTCGATGTCATCGCGGTTGTGTTCCAGATGGCCGGGCCACGTGTAGTTCTTGGGTGGAGGCAGTCGGTTGTCGGCATCAAAGTTCCAGCGAACCCCTTCGGGCGCGCCGTCGACCACGAGAATTCCCAGTCGCACGCGCTGCTTGCGATAGAAGTTCTCCATGACAAACGATTTCTGCGCTCCTGCCCAGAGGGCAAAATCAGCCCGCGAGGTGAGAAAGAAATCGTTCTCGACGAACTCAACACCGAACTCTGTGAGCTGCTGACTTTGGCGAAACGACGACGGCTCCGCGCAGACAATGGGCAGCTCCCCAAATTCCTGTCTCAGCTGCCGGAGACCGTCTGCCGTGGTGGGCGCCTGCAGATAACGCACGGTATAGCCATGGGATTCGGCGATCGCAGCAAAGTGTCGGGCCGCCGAGACCATAAAGAAGAGGCGCTCGGCGTTCCACGGCCGACCGGTGAGCATGCGCTCGCTCTCCACCAGGACCACGACATCGGTCTGTGGATTGGCGTCTTTCATGGCTCCGTGATCAAGACTCAGGTGATCAAACGGAACAAAAATCACTCGCGACATCACGAGCCGCGGCACTTCTGAGAGCAGTACTTCACCGAATCCCAGTCGCGCGCCCACTTTTTGCGCCACTCAAAGGGCAGCCCGCACCGCTCACAGACGCGAGGAGGAAACCCGTTTTTGGTCTGAGCAACGCGTGGCATGAGGCAACGTTATCGCCCCCCGCGCCGACCGTGTGACTGTGGGTTGCGGGGCTCGGGGCCTAGGCCTCGGGGTTAAGGGCGTCGGTCTCGGGGTTGCCGACGGTCTCGCGGGTGGCCTCGACCGTGACGGTGCGCTTACCGACGGTGCGGTCAAGGATGATGGCCGCGATGAGCCCGAGCGCCCCGCCAACGGAGAGCGAAATAAGAAGCATGAAGCCGAAGACCTGAAGCACGGTGTACTGAGCATCAATTGGGAAAGCCACGGTGAGCACGAGGGCGCCAATCACGCCCACGATGAGACCGAGAATGAAGAATCGCAAATAGCGCGGAGAGCGACGCACGGTCACGGTCTCGCTCGACATCGAATTCTGTGGGGTTGCCATGCTTACCATTCTTGCAGGGGCACGAGCGTGCTGAGGTCGGCTCGGCTTCCGGAGGCATGCACGCGGGCTTCGGCGAGGGCATCCGACCACGAAAGTCCGCCCGTGGCGAGCGTGACCCAGGTAACAGCATCCATCTCGACCACGTTTGCCGGCGTGCCCCGCGTATGGCGTGGGCCCTCGACGCACTGCACCGCGCCGAAGGGTGGAACGCGCACCTCGACCGTGTGGCCGGGGTGAGCGTCGGCGAGCACCTGCAGAAGATAGCGCACGGCCGTAGCGAGTTGGGGCCTCGATGCGCCGACTCCGTCGGCTACTCGCCCGGCCGAGATCTCATCGCGCGCGGCGATGACGGTAGCGCGACCATCGGCGGGGCGAATGCGCGGGGGTGCCATCGCACCAGTCTGCCGGAGTGCGCCTGAATTCTTGGTTTCGATACGTCGCTGCGCGACTACTCAACCAGCGGGAGAAGGCGAGTTCGAGCGCACGCCCTAGGCTTAAGGACGTGAAGATTCTTGTGGTGGGCTCGGGCGCACGCGAGCACGCCATCATCCTGTCGCTGTTGAGCGAGGACCACGACCACGAGATCACCTGCGCGCCGGGCAACGCCGGAATCGCTCACGATGTGCCTTGTGTGACGGCCGATGTGAACAACCCCGAAGCGATGGCCGCCATGGCAAGCGGGCTCGAAGTCGACCTCGTGGTGATTGGACCCGAAGCCCCGCTTGTTGCCGGAGTGGCTGACGCGGTGCGCGAGGCGGGCATCCCCGTGTTTGGGCCCGACCAGTCGGCGGCGGCCCTTGAAGGCTCGAAGTCGTTCGCCAAACGCATCATGGATGCCGCCGGTGTTCCCACCGGGCGCGCCCACCGGGCGAGCACGCTGATCGAGGCCGAGACTATTCTCGATAACTTTGGTGCGCCCTACGTGGTGAAGGCCGACGGCCTTGCTGCCGGCAAGGGCGTAATCGTGACGAGTGACCGCGATGCTGCTGTGGCACACACCATGCACTGGCTCGCCGAGGGCGATGTTCTCATTGAGGAATTCCTCGATGGCGAAGAGGTCTCGCTCTTCGTGTTCTCAGACGGCCACGATGTGCTGCCACTGACCCCCGCCCAGGATTTCAAGCGCCTCCTCGATGGCGACGCCGGCCCCAACACGGGTGGCATGGGCGCCTATTCGCCGCTGCCGTGGTTGACCGATCAGTTTGGCAGCATCGATGCCTTCACGCGCGAGTGCGTGGAGACCGTAGCGCTGCCCGTCGTGCGACAGCTCGAGAGCGAGGGCACGCCTTTTGTGGGACTGCTTTACTGCGGGCTCATCGTGACCACCGCGGGCATTCGCGTGATCGAGTTCAACGCACGCTTTGGCGACCCCGAGACTCAGGTGGTTCTCCCGCGCATGATCACACCGCTGAGCGACGTGCTGTACGCCTCAGCCGTAGGTGACCTGGCGAGTCAGCCCGCGATCGAATTTTCACGGGATGCCGTGGTTACGGTTGTGCTGGCCAGCGAGAACTACCCCGATACTCCCCTGACCGGTCGCGAAATCGGTGGGCTCGAGGATGCCGGCTCCGTGCCCGGAGTGCACCTGACGCACGCCGCCACCGCTCGCGACGGCGAGCGCCTTGTTGCCTCGGGCGGGCGTGTGCTGAGCGTGGTTGCGCGCGGCGACTCGTTTGCCGAGGCTCGCACCCGCGCTTACGACGCACTCGGGCACATCGAACTGCAGGGTGGTCAGTACCGGCGAGACATTGCCGCAAAGGTCGTGGGCTAGTGGTTTCGGATCTGCCCGGCTGGACGCACGCCTACTCGGGCAAGGTGCGCGATCTTTTCGTGCCTGCGGGACAAGACCTCGCGACCGCACCCCGCATTCTCGTGGTCGCCAGCGACCGGGTCAGCGCGTTTGATCACGTGCTCGAGCCGGGTATCCCGGGTAAGGGTGCGTTGCTCACACGCCTGAGCACGTGGTGGTTTGCGCGCCTTGGTGTGGCCAACCACCTGCGCGACGCCGATTCGACGACTCCCCCGGTGCCGGAAAGCATCGCAGCGTCGTCGATGCTCGTGGCAAACCTCGACATGTTTCCGATCGAGGCCGTGGTGCGCGGCTACCTCACGGGAAGCGGTTGGTTGGAGTATCAGCAAACGCAGAGCGTGTGTGGCGTGGCCCTGCCCGCCGGACTCCACGACGGCGACAAGCTTCCGGAGCCCATTTATACGCCTGCGTGGAAAGCGCCTCTCGGCGAGCACGATGAGAACATTTCGTTCGAGCGCACGGTGGAATTGGTGGGCGCAGCTGATGCCGCCGCCATCCGCGACCTGTCTCTGCGCATCTTTGCCTCGGCGAGCGCCATCGCCGCGGAGCGCGAGGTCATTCTGGCGGACACCAAGTTCGAGTTTGGTCGCGACCGCGAG
Source organism: uncultured Microbacteriaceae bacterium (assembly GCA_903915075.1). Taxonomy (GTDB): domain Bacteria; phylum Actinomycetota; class Actinomycetes; order Actinomycetales; family Microbacteriaceae; genus UBA963. Next base: position 8,051 of record CAIWRM010000094.1, on the reverse strand, counting down.
ACGGGCCAGATCTGCCTAGCTGATGAGGTGCTGACAAGTGATTCATCGCGCTATTGGGATGCCCGCGAATACGCAGCCGGTAGTCGCGGCCTGAGCTTTGACAAACAGATTGTGCGCGACTGGCTGAGTGCGCACTGGAACAAAAAGGGCGTCCCACCGGCGCTCCCGGCCGAAATCGTTGCCCAAACTGCCGGGCGCTACGCCGACCTCATCGAACGCCTCACTGGTTGAGCTCGGGCAGCGCAGATACAATCCCGGTAGGTGTGACGGCACGACTGATTGTTGAGTCTCACTCGGTTTCTTTCTCGCCTCACTTGGAGCTGTCATGATCCGCACCGCGTCACCCACGCACGTCAACAAGGGTGTGATCCCGTTGGCATTGGGAGCTCTGGGAGTTGTCTTCGGCGATATCGGCACGAGCCCCATTTATGCCTTCAACGAGTCAGCTAAGAATGGCGATGGTCGCGTTGCCGACGTTCTGGGAGTTGTCTCACTCATCTTCTGGACCCTGACCATCGTTGTCAGCGTGAAGTACCTAGTTGTCGTGCTCCGCGCCGACAACCACGGGGAGGGGGGCATCCTCGCGCTCTTCTCGCTTCTCCCGGCAAAAATCCGATCGGCACGAAAAGGCACTTCCGCGGCCATCGTTTTCATGGTGCTCATCGCCGCGGCTTTTCTTTTTGCCGACGGCCTCCTCACTCCGGCGATTTCGGTGCTGTCTGCCACCGAGGGGCTGAAAGCCATTAATCCCGATCTTGCGCAATTTGCGGTACCCGCTACCGTCGTAATCCTGATCCTTCTCTTCGTTATCCAATTCCGCGGGACCAACTTTGTGGGCAAGGTTTTTGGCCCCGTGACGCTCGTTTGGTTCGTGGTTATCGGCGGGCTCGGCCTGAACCAAGTCATCCTCAACCCCAGTGCGCTGGGTGGTCTCAACCCGGTCTACGCCGTTGAATTCGTTGCCCGGAATGGCCTCGGAACGTTCATCATCATGTCGTCGGTGATCCTCGCGGTAACCGGTGCGGAGGCGCTCTACGCCGACCTTGGACACTTTGGAAAACGGCCCATCCGTGTGGCGTGGTTTGGCCTCGTGGCCGTGGCACTCGTGCTCAGCTATCTGGGACAGGCCGCCCTCGTGTTGCGAGACCCAACTGCCCGAGGAAACGCGTTCTTTGGGCAGGTAGAAGGCCAGTGGCCCACCATCCTCCTCGTGATTATGGCCACGCTGGCAACCATCATCGCGTCACAAGCCCTCATCTCAGGCGTCGCCTCACTCACGAATCAGGCCATCCGCATTGGGCTCATGTCGCGTATGAAAGTTGTGCACACGAGTAGCGAGCACGCGGGCCAAATTTATGTGCCGCTCGTGAACGCCATCTTGGGTTTCGGCAGCGTGGTCCTCGTGATTGTCTTTCAAACGTCGGCGGCTCTCGCCGGCGCCTACGCTTTCGCCATTGCCGGCGTGATGCTGATCACCACGATTGCCCTGTTCTGGGTGGCGCGCGATGTCTGGAAGTGGAGGCCGTGGTTGAGGTTCCCGCTTCTGGGGCTGTTCCTCGTCTTCGATGTTTCGTTCCTCATTGCCACCTCCACCAAGATTCCCGAGGGCGCGTGGCTGTCACTGTGCATCGGATTTGTGGTCGCCTCGGTGATGTGGATCTGGCGCAAGGGGCGGTTCCTACTCAACGAGCGACTGAAGCAGACCGCCATGACCTGGCGCCAGGTCAGCATTGCCAGAAAGTCTCCCGCGGTCGCCATCACGGCCACGACCGGAATTTACCTGTCGGCCTTCAGCGACATGGTGCCGCAATCACTCGAAGAGCAGATTCGGGTCTTGCACTCGATGCCGGAAAAGATTGTCATCGTGAACGTTGTGACGACGGAGAAACCGTATTCGCGCAAAAAGCCAGAGTTCACGAAGCACAATGACTACGTCAGCTTCGTGGCCGTGTACGCCGGATTTATGGAGATTGTTAATCTCCCCCGGGCTCTCCGTTCTCAGGCGCTGGAAGGTCTCATCGAGGAAAAGGACGCCACCTATTTCGTGGCCTCTCGGAAGTTTGTCAATCCCCCCAAGGAATCGCTCAATCGCATCGAGGGCTTCATTTTCGCGGCCATGCATCGCAATTCGGCCCTCGCCTCTGACTATTTCCGCCTTCCCGCAAACCGCGTCATCAACTTCTCCGTATCGATGGAGAAGTGATGGGGGCGGGTCTGGTTCTGAGCAACGCCCGAGTGCTTGCCACACTGGTCGCTGCTGTTGCCGTCGTGGGCTTCGCAAGTCCGGCGCACGCCTCCGTACCCGTAGCTCCGCCGAACTCGATTTCGTTCGGAGCCCCCGTGACTGTTGCGGGCGCGCCGGCGTCACCGCAGGATGTCGTGGAGTATCTCGGCAAGCTCTTCCTCAGCGCTGAGGATTCCAACGGAGACAGACGGCTGTATTCGTTCGACGGTGCATCGTTCTCACTGATTTCTGACCAAGTCGTTGACCCCGTCGACCTCACTGTTGTGGACGACGTGTTCTATTTTTCCGGAACCGCGGCTAACGGAGATTCGGTGCTGTACTGGTCTGACGGCTCTAGGGTCGACAGCACAGGAATCTCCTCCCCGGACACCGGTCGAACGATAGCTGCCTATGGCGACCACCTGATGGTGGCGAACCCCGAAAGCGACTCCTTTCGGCTCTATGACCTCGCTAATAGCGGGGGGCTCGCTGACTTGGGGCTCTTCGCGAGCATCACAAGCATGGTGTCCTTTGGCGCTAACTTCTATTTCTCTGCCGACCCTGATGGATCAAGCGCGCGCATCTACATGTACGACGGGGTGCTGACACAGGACTTACATGCGGGAGATTTTTCAGGTGCGTTCGTCTGGGACGACAGGTTGTACCTCGCGTTCACCGATCAGAATGCTGGCCTGTACACGTTGCAGGCGCCACCCGATAATTCCCTCAACCCGGCCACCTCGCCTCTCATCGAATACGTTGCAGACTTCACCAACGCCGGCAACCGGATGTTTTTCACCGGCGAAAGTAACGGTGACATAGGCCTCTTCTCCTTCGACGGCACCAGTGCCACCTTGATACCAAACAGCCCCTCGTATCCAAACGGTCTGACCATGTTCAACGGCGTGCTCATTCTTACCGGTACCTTCGTGACGGTTTCTGTCTGTGCTGTGTCACCGACGAGCTGTGGCAGTCCCGGTGGCGCATTCGTCTATGACGGAGCGTCGTTCACCACTCTGGTTGGCGTTCCGGAGACAGTGCGTGAATTCACGCCCTTCGCCGGCCGCCTCTACTTCGACGACAGTGGCGTGTGGAAGTACATCGAACCGGGAACGCTCGCGGACACCGGCACAGACGCGGAGGGTGTGGCATTCCTCAGCGCAACGAGTGTTTTCGCGCTTGCCCTCGGCATCATCATCGTTACACGTCGACGAGGGGCTTTGCCCTAGAGTGAGCGGGATGACTCAGAGAATGGGAGACGCCATGCCCACGGTGGAAATCGTGAACAACGCCCTGAAGATAGAGCTTTCGGGCGCCGAGAAATTTGCCGCGCTGTCGGGAAGCCTCACCTTTCCCATGAGTCACGTCACCACTGTGGCGATTGACGATGAGGTCGTCGACCATCTTGGTCTGCGCGCACCCGGCGCTCATCTGCCCGGTGTGTTTGCCGCCGGTACCTATTTTCACGACGGAGATCGTCAATTTGTTTTCTGGCACGAGGGCGACAGCGCAGTGACCATTACTCTGACCGACGAGAAGTACGACCGAGTGATCCTGGGCGTGCCCGGTTCGAAGGCGGATGCCGAGGCGCTCGTCGCGCGCATTTCGCCGCGATAGCAGCGCCCGGGTTTCGATACGCGCCTTCGGCGCGACTCAACCAGCGAGAGCACGCCTTCGGCGCTACTCAACCAGCGGGCCGGTCTGCGCCAGATAGAATTAGGGCATCCTTCCCCTCGATCCAGACGGAGCCCACATGCCCATCATCGTCGTCGAGGTCATGCCCAAAGCCGAGCTTCTTGACCCCGCGGGCAAGGCAGTCGCGGGAGCGTTGACCCGACTCGGCCACAGCGCGTTCTCGAATGTTCGCATCGGCAAGCGCTTCGAGCTCACCCTTGAGGGGCCGGTCACCGAGGCCACGTTGGCGGATGCTCAGAAAATTGCCGAAGAGATGCTCTCCAACCAGGTGATCGAAGACGTGATCAGCGTTCACGTGGTCACGGGAGCCAGCGCGTAATGCGCATCGGCGTCATCACCTTTCCCGGTTCCCTCGACGACCGCGACGCGCAGCGCGCCATTCGCCTGGCCGGGGCCGAACCCGTTGCACTGTGGCACGGCGACCACGACCTAAAAAAGGTCGACGCCATCGTTCTCCCGGGCGGATTCAGTTACGGCGATTACCTGCGCTGTGGCGCCATCGCAAGTCACTCGCCCATCATGGCCGAGGTGATTGATGCGGCTAACAAGGGCATGCCCGTTCTCGGCATCTGCAACGGATTTCAGATGCTCGTGGAAGCGCACCTGCTGCCCGGTGGACTCATCCGCAACGACCACGGCCGCTTCCTGCGACGCGATCAGCTGATTCGCGTGGAGAACAACCACACCGCGTGGACCGGCGCCTTCGACGAGTCGCAAGAGATTGTGATTCCGCTCAAGAACGGCGAGGGCGGCTACATCGCCGATGCGGCCACACTGGAACGCCTCGAGGGCGAGGGGCTCGTGACCTTCCGCTATGTGGGCATGAACCCCAACGGGTCGCTCAACGACATTGCGGGAATCTGCAACGATGGCGGAAACGTGGTGGGTCTGATGCCGCACCCCGAACACGCGGTGGAGCGGGGCTTTGGGCCCAACACCGATAAGGCGATGCGCTCCGGAATGGACGGGCTGCGATTCTTTACGAGCGTGATTGAGAAGGTGCTCGCGTGACCGCGTCGTCGGCAACGGTGACGGCTCGTCGGTTCACCCCCAAGCGTCTCTACCTGATCCTCTCCATCGCGGAGGCCTGCACGTGGACCCTCCTGATCGCAGGCTTGATTCTGCGAGCCACGACCGGCATCGATGCCACGCTTTTCACCGTGGTTGGCGGTCTGCACGGCTTCGTGTTCCTGTCCTACGGAGCCACGGCAATCCTCGTGGCGATTAACCAGCGCTGGCACCCACTCGTGGGCGTTCTCGCTGTCATCACGGCGATTGTTCCCTATGCCACCATCCCGTTTGACGTTGTTCAGTCTCGTCGCGGTGCGCTCAACGGTGGCTGGCGGCTCACGGAATCCGATGACCCTCGCGACAAGAACTGGTTCGATCGCACCGTGCGCTGGTTCCTCAACCGTCCCGGACTTCTCGTGCTGGTCGTCGTTGTTGCCATCGTTCTCGTCTTCAGTGTGTTGCTGCTTGCCGGCCCTCCCGGAGGTCGCTAACCATGAGCCGACACATTGCCGACACCGTGGCCAACGCCGCCGCGACCCCGGAGAAGGAACAGCCGTTCGCCGCACTCGGGCTCAAGCCCGACGAGTACGCGAGAATTCGCGAGATTCTGGGTCGTCGCCCCACGTCGGGCGAGCTGGCCATGTACTCGGTGATGTGGAGCGAGCACTGCTCGTACAAGTCGTCCAAGATTTACCTGCGTCAGTTTGGCCAGAAGGTCACCGACAAAATGCGTGAGCGCCTCATGGTGGGCATGGGAGAAAACGCTGGCGTGGTCGATATCGGTGAGGGCTGGGCCGTCACCTTCAAGGTGGAGAGCCACAACCACCCCAGCTACATCGAACCGTTTCAGGGCGCGGCCACAGGTGTGGGCGGAATCGTTCGCGACATCATCTCGATGGGCGCGCGTCCCGTTGCCGTGATGGATCAGTTGCGCTTCGGTGCGATCGACCACCCCGACACACCTCGCGTCGTGCACGGCGTGGTGGGCGGCATCAGCTTCTACGGCAACTGTCTTGGCCTACCCAACATCGGTGGCGAGACGTATTTTGATGCGGTGTACCAGGGTAATCCGCTGGTCAACGCTCTCGCGGTGGGCGTTCTGCGTCACGAGGATCTGCATCTGGCCAACGCCTCGGGCGTGGGAAACAAGGTTGTTCTGTTCGGCGCGCGAACCGGGGGCGACGGCATCGGTGGCGCATCCATCTTGGCCTCCGACTCATTCGATTCAACGGGCCCGACCAAGCGTCCCGCCGTGCAGGTGGGCGACCCGTTTGCCGAGAAGGTGCTCATCGAGTGCTGTCTGGAGCTCTACGCGGGCGGACTCGTGGAGGGTATCCAAGACCTCGGGGCGGCCGGCATCTCGTGCGCAACAAGCGAGCTGGCCAGCAACGGCGACGGTGGCATGTTCGTGGAACTCGACAATGTGCTTCTGCGCGATCCCACGCTGACGGCAGAAGAGATCCTCATGTCGGAAAGCCAAGAGCGCATGATGGCCGTAGTGCGGCCCGACAAGCTCGATGCCTTCATGGCGGTGGTGAACAAGTGGGACGTAGAAACCAGCGTCTTGGGCGAGGTCACCGGTAACGGCCGTCTCGTCATCCACCACGGCGGTGAAGAGATTGTGAACGTTGACCCGCGCACCGTGGCCATTGACGGCCCTGTGTATGAGCGTCCCGTGGCCTACCCGACCTGGATTGATGCCCTGCAGGCCGACTCGGCGAGCGCACTTCCCCGCGCCACCGACGGCGCCGAACTTCGCGAGCAGTTCCTGTCGCTCGTGGCCAGCCCCAACCTCGCGGATAAGTCGTACATCACCGACCAGTACGACTACTACGTGATGGGCAACACCGCCCTTGCTTTCCCCGATGACGCCGGCATGGTGCGCGTCGATGAAGAATCGGGCCTGGGCTTTGCCATCGCCACCGACGCCAACGGCCGCTACTGCCAGCTCGATCCCTACGAGGGTGCGCGCCTGGCTCTGGCGGAGGCCTTCCGCAACGTGTCGATGTCGGGCGCAGTTCCTGCTGCCGTGACGGACTGTCTCAACTTTGGTAGCCCCGAGAACCCCGAAGTGATGTGGCAGTTCATGCGCGCCGTCGAAGGACTCGGCGATGCCTGCATGGAGCTCGAAATTCCCGTGACCGGCGGAAACGTGTCGTTCTATAACCAGACCGGTGACCAGCCCATCCACCCCACGCCCGTGGTGGGTGTGCTCGGCATCATCGACGACGTGGAACGGCGTGTGCCCAGTGCCTGGCAGGACGAGGGCAACAACATCTACCTCCTCGGCGTGACCCGCACCGAACTTGATGGTTCAGCGTGGGCGGGAACAATCCACCAGCACTTAGGCGGCCTGCCTCCGCAACTCAATCTCAGCGATGAAAAGAGTTTGTCTCTGCTCGTTCAGGGCGCGGCCCTCGAGGGTCTCTTGATGAGCGCACACGACCTCTCCGACGGCGGCCTCGCGCAGGCGCTGGCCGAGTGCGTGACGCGATTTGGCATCGGCGCTCGCGTGTGGCTCGATGAAATTGTGGAGCGCGACGGCGTGGACCTTACTTCGGCGCTGTTCTCCGAATCGACGGCTCGGGCCATCGTGACCGTGCCGCGCGAGGACGACGTCAAGTTCGTTGGCCTGTGCGAGGCGCGCGGCTTCCCGGTGCTGCGCATCGGCGTCACTGACCTCCGTGGCCCCGAGGCGGCGCTCACCATTCAGGACGTCTTCACGGTACCGGTGGCCGAGATCCGCGAACGCAGCAACGCCACGCTTCCGCACTACTTCGCGTAGTTTGCGCACGTCCGCCGCGTGAGATGCGGCCGAGGTGTCTAGTCGCGCTCAGAGGCCAGGCGCTCGTGGTGGTGAATAACCTCGTCCACCACGAAGTTGAACCACTTCTCGGCGAAGGCCGGATCGAGGTCGGCCTGTTCGGCAAGGGCGCGGAGCCGCGCCACCTGCCGCTTTTCGCGATCGGGGTCTGACGCGGGCATCTCGTTCTCGGCCTTGAGGACGCCCACCTGCTGCGTGCACTTGAATCGTTCGGCGAGCAGGTGAATGAGCGCAGCGTCGATGTTGTCGATGCTCTGGCGCAGCGATGCCAATCGCGCCACGGCCTCGGCGCTCATG